>NZ_JAYKBP010000018.1:0-2005 GCF_035282405.1 Parvimonas sp. C2 | reverse complement strand
TGGTCAGGGGCCCTCTTTGACCTCTCCTGCGCTGGCTACGGCTCGGGCAATGACATTAGACGCATTCTATGCGAAGAAGGATTTTCAGCAGCGTAAAATTAGAGTGTCTCCAAAAGCGGAGAATTTCCGAAAGAATGCGACAGTACCTTCATCCCTCGCTTTAACTGACCCAAGTGCGCGCCGCTCAAACCTGTATTAATGTCAATTGGCGGTCCCAGAGCAAGAGCTCTTAGGACCGCCAATCTGTGTACTAAAGGGTTTCCCTTTTTTGCTTAAAAAACAGGGAAACCATTGAACCGGTCAAAAGTACCCATACCGCTGACAGAAGGACTATAGTGACAGTATTTCCACTAGCGATTGCATAGCCTACACTGAAGGTGAAAATAAGCCAGCCGATAAGGGAAAGCCAAAATCCTACGGTTCGTTGTGAGGAATTCTTCAAAAGGATCATCTCTCTAGACTATTTCTAATTGCCTAGGCCGTTAACGGCCTTTCGCAGCTTTACCGCAAGTGTAACCTGCATGTCCACTAGCAGCACCGGCAGTTACTACAGCTCCCGCCACGGCTAGCCCTGTTCCTGTTATGTCCATAGGGTTTTTGTACACGGAGTCCGGTGTCTTCTTGGACACGGAATCCATGGAGTTCTTGGACACTTCTAGCGATTTATGGTTATGGCCTGCGTTTCGGCCGGGGTTTGGATAGTTTCGGGTTCATCCGCGGTGGTTGGCGATGTTTCATTTCTTCAACGAGGTTGATGTTGATCTGACCACCTGGTGGCCTGTGGCTCAACGTGATCGGCAGTGGCACGCTGAAGAGGAATTCACCGTCATGGGCCGTGTAGAACTCCGCAACGTTATCGGCTGTGACCGTGGAGTAGAGCCTGCGGTTTTTAAACCTCAGACCAATGTAGAGACCGAAGCCGCACACGCGTACAACGCCATCTTTGCTCACGCAGAGCTGGTCTGGGATACCCCAATGGTTTGTTGAATTTGTCGTCGGCACCGTTAGTGTGGGGGTATCGGTGGGAGGTATGCCTTGCTGAGCTGCCATGTCATCGGTGCTGGCCTCGTGTGAAGTTGCCGCTTCAGCGGGGCCGTTTAGCATTTCGGATACAGCGTGTGGATTGTGCGCCTGGTTGTAGGCGACTACGCGGGCCCAGACCTGCTCGGGAAGGTATCGAAAGCCTGGCGTGGCGTGATGTGCATTTTGCCGACCAGCAGTGATTGGTGACGTCGTCGCTCGTTGTAAACCTGGCGGTATTCAGCCAGATATGCGTTGACCTCAGCAAGGCTAACTGGGTGGCGTGCATCGAGGAACTGGGTCAACGTGCGGTGAGAGCGCTCGTCTTTTCCCTGGGTTGTCGGGGCGAAACCAGCAATAGCAAGTACGCCTTGGCTGGCGAGCCAGGTTTCAGTAGCAGAGAGAAAACCACGGTGATAGGTGGCGAACGCATCGCCATTGTCGGAAAGGATTTCTTGAGGTTTGCCGTAGACGGAAAACGCTGCGGCCAGCACAGCGCGCGCATCAGTACCGTTTTCTGGCAGAGCGAACGCTGTGGTTCCGACATCGAATCTGCTGGCGTCATCGATGATCTGGTAAATCGTGACATGTGTGTGGGCGTGGTCAAAGAGGCGATAGACCAGTGCATCGATCTGCCAGAGTTCACCGACGAGATCGCGAGCGAAGCGCTTATAGGAGCTGCGTGGCCGTTTGCGGGCGTTGGCATCAACGAATCCCAGCTCATGGAGCCACCAGGCAATTGTAGAACGCGACGGTGTGAAATCTGGACCTACGGTGTCGAACAAGAAGTAGTAGATCGACCAGGGCCCATAATCCAAGCCTTGCTCCATCAACTGTTACCTGGCGTGGACGACTGCGATTTTGTCGGCCTCGTGGAATTTCTTAATCAGATTCTTCGGGGCAGTCGAATCCGGCACAATGCCTGCTCGGCCCTTCTGCGCTATGCGGTTTTTGATGTTGTGGTACGTCTGCCGCGAGATTGCCA
>NZ_JAYKBP010000017.1:0-2027 GCF_035282405.1 Parvimonas sp. C2 | reverse complement strand
CTACAACATCCGTACGCCTGCGGATTTCACGATTGAGCCGTTCAGTAGGGTTATTCGACCAGACTTTCTTCCAGACGGATTTCGGGGCGTTGGTAAAAGCTAAGAGCTCGTCGAGGGCTTCTTCCAGGTAGCTGGCAACGTGGGGGAATTTATCTTCACAAAACGCTACGACCTCACGTGCTTGGGACCACACCGATTCCGAGTCTGGTTGCTGGAATATCGTATGAAACATCGCCGATAGGGTTGGCCACTGGGTCTTGGCAACCATCGAAGACAGGTTTTTAGAAAAGTGCGTTCGACACCGCTGCCAGGACGCATTCGGCAACACGTCACTAATCGCATGCTGGATTCCTAGATGCGCGTCACTGGTGACAAGATAGACCTCATTAAGTCCGCGAGCTTTAAGATCCCTAAAGAACCCAGTCCACGACGCCACAGACTCAGATGTAGCAACCTGCATGCCCAATAGCTCACGATAGCCTTCGGCATTAACCCCGGTAGCCACGAGGACGGAAGCTTTGACCACGCGTCCTCCTTCGCGGACTTTCATGGTCAATGCATCACAGGCAACATACAGGTATGGACCGGTATCGAGTGGTCGGGTACGGAAGTCTTCGACCATCTCGTCCAGGTCTTTAGCCATGTCAGATACCTGCGACTTTGAAAGATTATTAATTCCCAAACTGGCGACGAGATCGTTCATCCTGCGTGTGGACACGCCTTTTAAATAGCAGGTAGCTATTACGGTTGTTAGTGCTCGTTCTGCCCGAGTGCGTCGTTGCAATAACCAGTCCGGGAAAAATGACCCGGTACGTAGTTTGGGTACAGCGACATCAATGGTGCCAACGCGAGTATCAAGATCGCGGTGGCGGTAGCCATTGCGGACATTGGTTCGAGACTTAGACGTGGTGGCGTAGTCGGCGCCGCAGATCTGGTCTGCTTGAGTCGATAGGATTTGGTTGATGAATCCTTGAAGCATCTCGCGCATGAGATCTGGGGATGCTTGGGCAAGCAATTCGTCTAAGTAGGTAGTCGGGTCTATAGAATATGGGCTAGCGGCCATCGTGGTTATCCCTTTCGAGGAAGTGTGGTTACGGAATCGAAAGGTACTACGGTGGTCGCCGGCCTCATTCATAAGGGGCCCACCGTCAGTTACAGATACACCACGCTACTGGACGCAACCCTTTGGGATGCTGGTACAAGCAATTCGGCACTAACGTCGCCAAGGATGAAGATGCAGCGTCACCCGTAGAAAAGCTTGCTGATGCGGAAAGAATCCGCCAGCTAGAACGCGAAAACAAACGGCTTCGTGAAGAGCGCGATATTCTGCGTAAGGCCGCGAAGTATTTTGCGGAAGAGACGACCTGGTGATCCGCTTCCAGTTCGTTGACGACAATCTCGCCGACTACTCGGTCAAGCGGATGTGCACAGTCCTGGGGCTAAATCGGTCTTCGTATTACAAGTGGAAGAACTCGGCTCCACGGCGCCGTGCGCGCCTTGTAGATGACGCTGTGGTGGCCGCGGAGATCCAGGCAATTTTCGACGCTGAAAACGGCGTCTGGGGCGCTCGTCGCATCACTGCTGAACTCAACGACCGCAAGCGCGACAACGGCACTACACCTCCGGCTAAGCGCATCAATCGCAAGAGAGTGGCTCGTTTGATGCGGGCCCAGAACCTGTTCGGATTTCAAAAGAAGCGCAGGGTCAAGACCACTGCGCGTGACAAAGGCCGGCGCGTGTTCGCAGACTTGGTGAACCGTGATTTCACAGCCTGTGCTGCCAATCGTGTGTTGGTTGGCGATATTACGTATCTGCCGATCGCAGACGGGGCGAACATGTACTTAGCAACAGTGATTGATTGCTTTTCTCGCAAGCTTGTCGGCTTTGCTATCGCAAATCACATGCGTACCGAACTGGTAGAAGAGGCCCTCGAAAACGCTTCCCACCTGCGAGGAGGTCTTGATGGTGCGATTTTCCACTCGGATCATGGAAGCGTGTATACCTCGTCGCAGTTCCAGGCAACATGC
>NZ_JAYKBP010000016.1:0-2109 GCF_035282405.1 Parvimonas sp. C2 | reverse complement strand
CGATTATTGGTTCGTTTCTGATGGCGTCCGCATTCACAAGACGGTGCACCACCATCTGCTGCGCTTTGTGGACGGCATCATGAACGATGAGGATCCAGAGGTTACCGAGGTGTCCTGGGTTCCCGTTTCTGAACTCATCGAGCACTTGGCGTACGCGGACGAACGTAAGCTCGCGCGCATCGCGCACGATCTCCTCCCGGATCTCGCACGAAAGGAAGCCGACGCAGGGAAAGCGACCCCACGCTAATGCACAAGCGCCTCAGATCACTCGCCGCGGCTGGCGGTTGCGCGGTACTTGCCGGTTGGGGATTGTTCTTACCAAGCGCGGCGGCCCAAATGGACTCTGTCCCGGACGAGCAGAAGGATATCCAAGCCTGGTTGGGCGCGCGCGGGCCGGAGCGCGCCGATCTGGATCTTATCGATGCCCAGCCCTTTACCGTAGGCACTGACCTGCAGCTTCGCTTCCGCGTGCATAACCCCACCGATCAGCCCTTGGAAGATCTGCAGGTAACTAGCCGCCGCGGCGATAGCGTGGCCGATGCGGCAGAAGCGCGTACGGAAATGGCCACCGGCGATTTTCCTTATTATGGCTCGGGTATGACGACAGCACCGCTGCAGCCAGGGGAAACCCGGGAGATAAGCTTCACCGTGCCCAGTGGCTTAGATGCCGAGCGTACCTTGGCAATCAATGAACCCGGCGCCTATCCGCTGTTATTTACCCTGACCGGCACTCTCGAGGGCGATGCGGTCAGCTTGGCAGAGGAACGCTTTGTGGCCCAGTTCTCTGGAGACGGGCCGACAGATGCCGGACATACCGCGGCAGCGGAAGAAGCGGCACCAGAAGAAGAACACGACGAAGCCGAAGAACCCCAATCGCACGATCTCACGGTGGTCTATCCCATCAGCGCGAACTTAAACATCGTCCCCGGCGGGCTCGGGGGAGAAGAGCTCATCTTGTCCTCCGATGAGTTAGGGCACGAGCTGCACGAAGGCGGCCGCCTCGATAAGTTGGTTTCTACCTACGAGGATCATGACCTGCAGGGGGCCGGCTGTGTGGCCATCGACCCCGCGCTGCTCGATACCGTCAACCGCATGTCGCAAGGCTATACGGTCAATTCCACCCGCCCCGCCCAAGGCGATCGCCCCAAGCGCCTGCGCGATTCCTGGTCGCGGGGCAGTGACGATGACAAGGGGGAGCCAGGCGATGCGAAAAATGATGCCGAGCGGTGGCTGGAGCGCCTGCGCGAGTTGGATTGCTTCATCGCCATGCCCTGGGCCAATGCGAATGCCTCTGCGGTAGCAAGGGCTAATAATCCCGCCCTTGTCTTTGAGGGTTTGCAGCGCGGCAACCAAACCATCGAACGCGTCCTGGGCAAGGCCCCGGCCAGCAATATCTTGGCGGTAGGTTCCGGCTATATTGACCAAAAATTGCCGGTTCCATCCCTGGTTGCGGATAACTCGAACTGGTCCGGCGAGGCCGCGACTTTCGATTCCTCCCTTGGCGCCCTGCTATCCCAAACCGGCTCCAAGCCGCAGACGGTGGGCTATTCCAACCCGGAGCTGCGCTATGACTACGCCAAAGATTCTGCTCTGTCTCGCGCCATCACGGGTGAGGCGGCCCTCAGCCTCGCGGGCGGGGAAGATACCGTGGCCAAGCTTCCCAACTACTTAGACCCAAGCGCGGCCGAACATGCACTCGCCGCCGCGGAAGACTTGCTCGACTCCGGCCACTCCCGTCCCCGCGGGATCAGCGCGGTAGAATTGCAGCAGGGCGATCCGAACGCTCCCACCGGCAGCCCCTTTATCGATCCGGCGGTCTTTTCGGAACCCGAATTGGCCCGCGTTGAGCAACAGGCGCGCTATACCGATGAGCTGATGAATATCGTGGTCGATGACCCTGATATCACCATGACGCGCTCTGAATTCGTGCTGCCGCTGCGCCGCGATCTCCTCAATTCCTTATCGCTTAATAATCGCGATAGCTTGGCCACCCACGCGGCAGCGCGCCAGTCCTTTTCCCGCACTATGGAGATGCACTCTAATACGCTGCGGGATTTGCGCGATTCCGTTTCCCTCATCCCGCCGGGCAATGTTTATACCCGCGTATCT
>NZ_JAYKBP010000015.1:0-2128 GCF_035282405.1 Parvimonas sp. C2 | reverse complement strand
CCCGCAACGAGCGCAACCCTTGTCTTATGTTGCCAGCATTGGGTTGGGGACTCATGAGAGACTGCCGGGGTTAACTCGGAGGAAGGTGGGGATGACGTCAAATCATCATGCCCCTTATGTCCAGGGCTTCACACATGCTACAATGGTCGGTACAACGCGCTGCGACACTGTGAGGTGGAGCGAATCGCTGAAAGCCGGCCTTAGTTCGGATTGGGGTCTGCAACTCGACCCCATGAAGTCGGAGTCGCTAGTAATCGCAGATCAGCAATGCTGCGGTGAATACGTTCCCGGGCCTTGTACACACCGCCCGTCACGTCATGAAAGTTGGTAACACCCGAAGCCGGTGGCCTAAACGTGTTAGGGAGCCGTCGAAGGTGGGATCGGCGATTGGGACGAAGTCGTAACAAGGTACCCGTACCGGAAGGTGCGGGTGGATCACCTCCTTTCTAAGGAGCTTTTTTATTGGGCTGCAGTTGCAGCCAGAACCCATAGTTGTGGGTTGCCCACACATTGTTTGATGGTGGGTTGGTGGTTGAGTAGGCGAGTGTTCTGCTGCCACCGATGTTTGGAAATTCCGGGTAGGAGACACACCTTAGTCAGCAGGCTCTAAGTGTTGAGACAGTGCTTTGTGACATGCGTAAAAGTGTCCATGTGTACAAAATATAATGTTGTGAATAAGTTGTTGGTGCATTGTTGGGTGTCTGGGGCATTATCCCCTTTTTTTGTGTGCCTGACTGGTTGATGGATGCCGTCTGTTGTGGTGGTGTTTGTTGTCAGTTGGGGTGTTGTGTGAGAACTGTATAGTGGACGCGAGCATCTGCATGATGCCATTGGTCTTTGTGCCTGTGGTGTTGTGTGTGTGATGTGATTTTTCTTTTTGTTTATTTTGTCAAGTTCACTTGTTGCCACCACATGCTGGTTGCATGGCTTTTGTTGGTTGTGTGGTTTGTGTGTGGTGGTTGGTGTGTTCGTTATTTAGGGCGCATGGTGGATGCCTTGGCATGCTGAGCCGATGAAGGACGTGTAAGGCTGCGTTAAGCCTCGGGGAGTTGTCAATAAAGCGTTGATCCGAGGATGTCCGAATGGGGAAACCTGGCCCTGGTTATGTGGGGTTACCCTTCAGTGAATTCATAGCTGTTGTGGGGGTTACGCGGGGAAGTGAAACATCTCAGTACCCGTAGGAGGAGAAAATAATAATGATTCTGCTAGTAGTGGCGAACGAACGTGGATGAGGCTAAACCGTGTGCATGTGATACCTGGTAGGGGTTGTGTGTGCGGTGTTGTGGGGCTCAATTGTGTGTCATCTACCAGTGGCACGCCCTTTTTGCATTGTTGTTAGGTGAAGTGGTTTGGAATGATCTGCCGGAGTAGGTGAGAGTCCTGTAGCTGAAGATGATGATGTGGGGGTTGTTGGGTTCCCGAGTAGCAACGGGCTCGTGGAATCTGTTGTGAATCTGCCGGGACCACCCGGTAAGCCTAAATACTCAGTGTGACCGATAGTGGATAGTACCGTGAGGGAATGGTGAAAAGTACCCCGGGAGGGGAGTGAAATAGTTCCTGAAACCATGTGCTTACAATCCGTCAGAGCACTTTTTATGGTGTGATGGCGTGCCTTTTGAAGAATGAGCCTGCGAGTCAGCGGCATGTCGCGAGGTTAACCCGTGTGGGGTAGCCGTAGGGAAACCGAATCCTAATGGGGTGGTAAGTGGCATGTCCTGGACCCGAAGCGGGGTGATCTACCCATGGCCAGTGTGAAGCAGCTGTAAGAGGTTGTGGAGGCGCGAACCCACGTAGGTTGAAAACTGCGGGGATGAGCTGTGGGTAGGGGTGAAAGGCCAATCAAACTCCGTGATAGCTGGTTCTCCCCGAAATGCATTTAGGTGCAGCGTCGCATTTAGCTTGGTGGAGGTAGAGCGACTGGTTGGTTGAGCGGGACTACAATCTTAGCAATGTCAGCCAAACTCCGAATGCCATCAATTGTGTTGTGCGGCAGTGAGACTGTGGGGGATAAGCTTCATAGTCGACAGGGAAAGAGCCCAGACCACCAGCTCAGGTCCCTAAATATAGATTAAGTGGTAAAGGATGTTTTACTACTCAGACAACCAGGATGTTGGCTTAGAAGCAGCCA
>NZ_JAYKBP010000014.1:0-2396 GCF_035282405.1 Parvimonas sp. C2 | reverse complement strand
ATGAAATCCGCAGTTATGACCGTACTTATGCTGGCTGCTGCCGGGTTCTCCGGCCCGGCTTTGGTACGAACGATTGCTCCGTTTGTCTCGCAAGCAGGTGGAGGCGGAGCAGGCTCCGCGTTGGCAGGTGCTGCTGGCTTGGCTGGAGCAGCAGGCGGAGCCCTCGGTATGGCTGGAGGCGCGCTACTAGGCGGCGCTGGTGGCGCTATAGGTGGCGCAAAGGCTGGTGCTGCTGCGAAGAATGCGGTTCCAGGCGGCGGTTCTGGAGGCTCCGGTAGCAGTCCGCTTGGCGGCGGATCTGGTGGTAGTCCGCTTGGCGGCGGCTCGGGAGGATCGGGTGGCTCCGGAGGCTCCGGTGGTTCTGGTGCTTCTGGTGGGGCAGGCCCGGCAAGTCGCGGTGATGCAGGCACTACTGCCTCTGGCCCTGGCCAAGGAGGCGGAACACGTCAAAGCGGCGGTGGTTCACATGCTGTATCCCCAGGTGGTGCAGGCTCTGGGGCTGCAAGCACCTCCGGTAGTGAGGGTGCGAATGTCCGTCCTGCTAATTCTGGCGCTTCGGCTAGTGCTTCTGGTGCTGGCCCTAGTGGGGCTACGAGCCAAGGAACTGGTCGGCGTACCACGATGAGCGGCACAGGCGCAGCACGCGGATCACGTGCCCGCAATATCGCCCGAGGCGCAGCCCAAGGTGCTGGCAGGGGAGTTGGCAGAGGTGTGCGTACCGGTCGCGCCTTGGCAGGACAAGGAGCTAGAGCTGGCCGTTCGGCAGGTTCAGCAGCTCGCCAAATCCAAGGAATCCTCGATGAATCCATCGGTCAGCAGGGCAACTATCACGGAAACGTAAGGAGGTAAAAGACCATGGCAGACAGTGTAGATGTTCCCGTTTACGCACTCGGTCAGCCCAGCCGTCGTACTGGTATCGGTGGCTTTTCGATGAAGACCACCATTGTGCTAGGTGCTGGCTTTATTGGATTTTTGGTGTGCCAGCTGGGCGGAATGCAAAAAATAGGCTTTATGGTGGTACTTCCCGTTACCGTCATTATTGCTTTGCTGGTGTCGTTGAACGTAGCTGGGCGCTCAGTTGCTCAGGTATCAGAGATGATTTTCCAGGATTGGCGACGCCGCGCACGCGGCGACAACGTATATATCTCCGGCCCGTCCTCGCGTTTAGCTGGAGGTCGCTACCGGCTCCCCGGTTCACTGGCACGTACAGAGCTGCTAGAAGGAACAGATGCAGTCGGACGCGATTTTGGCGTGGTCTTCGACCGTCACCGTCGCGAAGCGACCGTCCTATTCGACTGCCAGTTGTCGGGGCAAACCGCTATGACGCAAGAAGAGCGCAACGATATGACGGCTAACTGGGGCCGATGGTTGGCTGGACTGTCCTTGTCCGGCGATGTGGTCTCCACAGTCTTTGTGACGAACTCTCGCCCGGATACCGGCGAACTAGTAGCTAAAGAAGTCCAAGCTACAGTTCACGACGATGCCCCCGAGGTAGCAAAACGTATTATGCAGGAAGCTTCCGATGAACTGTCGGTAGGTATTCCTGAAACAGAAGCGCATATCGCAGTCACGCTCAAGGTCAGCGTGGCAGAAACCGATGATACGAGCTTCCTACAGCTTATCGGCACCCGTCTTCCTAGCTTGTATGAAGAACTAACCTGGTCGGGCATTCAAGCCGCACCTATGAGTGCAGAAGAGGTTTGCGCGCGGGCACATAAATTCTTTAACCCTGCTGCCGAGGGCGATTTTGAGGAAATTTCAGTAAGTGGCAATGCTCATGAGCTGGAATGGTTTGACGCAGGCCCAGCGTTTCATGATGTGCGCAAGAACGTCTATCGCCATGAGGGAGTGTCTTCCGTGACGTGGGAAATGGCCTCCGCGCCCCGTTCGACCTTTGAAGACACTTTGCTTGGCAACCTCATTGCTCCGCATGCACGCATTGACCGTAAGCGCGTTGCGCTGGTCTACCGCCCATATGAGGCTGGTACTGGTGCCTCGCGCGTGGAGGCAGAACACCGTGACGCCATGGTGGCGGCTAATTCTTCGAAGAAGATTCGCTCAGCTTCTGCCGAAATGCGACTGGAGCACACCGAAGCAGCGCGTAGAGCACAAGCACGCGGTGCACAGTTGGGACGCTACAGCTTGTTTGTCACGGCCACGACAGAAGACGAAGAGCTTCTGGGCCGTATTCGCCACGACGTTAAACAGCTCGGTGCACAAGCTAACTTGCGACTGCGTGAGATGTCGCACCAGCAAGACGCAGGGTTTATTACCTCCTGCGGACTGGGCCAGATTCCGTGGACAAAGGAGTCCACCTCGGCACTGGCGGCACAAGGATAGGGGAAGTTAAGTGCTTTTCGGACTTTTTGGAAACAAAAACAAGACAGGTCGGACTC
>NZ_JAYKBP010000013.1:0-2426 GCF_035282405.1 Parvimonas sp. C2 | reverse complement strand
GTTCCCGGCTGCGCATTGTTTGCTGGCTGAGAAGGAATGTTGTCCTGATTAGGAAGTTCGGCGTTCACATCTGTGCCTGGCTGGGCCTCATTAGCAACAGGTACCGATTCTTCATTGCCACTCTCGTTGCTACCTACGTTTTCGGAAGCCTCTGTGCCCGGCTGAGCTTGTTCTGCTTCCTCAGCTGGAGCCTCATCGGCATTAGTGTCCGTGCCTGGCTGGGCTTCAGATGCCTCTTCTGCCTGCGCGGAGGCAGCACCTACGCCGGTTACAGCGCTGAGTGCGACCAGCGTGGCGGCACTGGTGGAAATAGCGGTGCGAATCTTGACCATTGGTCCCTCTCTACAATGTGGGTTTCATCTTCTCGTTCTGCGCATTCTGCGCGTTCTGCGCTTCCTGCGTCGCACCCCATTGTGTCTTGCACCCTGTGCTATTCCAACAGGAAAGCCGTACTATTTTCGGCCTTTAACTTTCTCTAAGGTTTTAACATGCGTTTACTTCCCCAGCGCATTAGGTATTTTGACGGTCTATCCCTCGGAATAACCTTTTTAAATTCACAGGAATAGTCGTGTTAAATCCACCCATAATGGGGCATTTTTCAATGTTGGTATTATTAGATGATATGTCACACTTCCTGCGGTTTACATAGAAAAACACCCCAGAAAGTGCATTTCTGGGGTGTTTTACCTGTAATAACAGTATTAGAAAGTACGCAATTACTACTCCTGCGGGGGTATCCCATTAAGCAATGCCATTAGGGACGATTTGGGGATTCGGTACTGGCCGCTAGGCAGGCGAACGACGCCATCAATTTTTCCTGAAGCGGCCCATGCCTGCACCGAACGTCGCGAGACATTGGGGAGCAACTCGGCAGCCTCGCCCGAGGTCAGCCACACTTCCCCCTCGTCTTGCCCTGCGTCTCCTGTAGTCATGTCGGTCATATTACATCTACTCCGGTTGGCGTCAATCACACACTTGGCACATTCTGCGCAGTCTGCGCCTATTGCGCCTTTTGCGTTATTTGTCTATTCTCGTTTCTACCTCGGGCCATAAATCTGGCTTGATCGAGGTTGTTTCTACCCATTTTTATCTAGGTAACACTCAGCCCTGCTAGGAGGGCTTTTATGGATACCAAAGTCGCTTTTCGTATCGACGAACGGCTCAAAGAAGAGCTGCAACATATGGCTATCTGTCAGCATACAACGATGAATGCTCTGATCGTTCAGTCCATTTCTGAATGTCTTGCCAGCTACCTTGGAGAACGCTGTCTGATTCAAAAAGGTCTAGCGCACTAGGTTTTTAGGCCCATAAAATGCGGGGCCATGGCGAGGAAGAAGAAAGTAGACCCCAATCAGATCTCCCTTTTCGACCTCTTAGGAGAAAGTACCGATGATTTACAAGGCGACAATTCAGCAAGCGTACAAGGACGCAGGTCGCGAGTTGAGCGAGCCAGCACTAACCGAGACGTACGAAGCAATGATGAATCAGTGGGAACAGGCCTCGGCGAGCAATCTGCAAATGCTCACCGACCGGTGGAAGCAGAAGACGGGCAAGCAGACAGTCGACGCACTAACGCGGGGCCAGCTTCTCAATCTGGCCGATCAACAGGCGAGCGAGGAAATTCGCAGCGAGTGGCTCGACCCGATAACCCAGGAGATCATCGAGGACAATCTTCTCCACGACGAGATGAATCCGCCGAGTCTGCAGATTCTCACCTCACCGAATCTGTGGATGACGCAGTGGAATCTTCTTCCCGACAACGACGCGCTCAACGAACTGGCAGCGAGTCTGTGGCCGGAGAAGAGCTCGAAGTGGCTGCTGGTAGCAACAGCGCTGCTGCAGGTCAGCGACCATCAGAACAAGGAGTACCCGACCGAGAAGGACTCGACGCTTCTTCCCGCCTTCGAAGCGAAAATCAATCACGCAATGACGCTCAACTAGATCCGGTTTGGACAAATATCGCCGCGATTGAGGCCGCTATTGCCTACCGCGACGGTGACAGTCTTGACGATAACCAGCGCCAGGCGTTGGAACACTACCGCTCTTGGGGCGCTTTCTCCCAGGTCTTCGATGAACACAACGAGCGCTACGCGCCTGCCCGCCAGCGACTTCGCGAGCTACTAAACGATGACGAGTACGCGGCTGCTCGACGCACCATTCTTACCGCCTACTACACTCCCCCAAGCCTTACTTCTACTATCTGGGATAGCCTTCGCACCGCAGGATATACCGAGGGCAAAGTGCTCGAACCCGGCGCTGGAGCAGGCGGTTTTATTGACACCGCACCCGAAGGCGCAGACGTTGTCGGCATTGAGCGCGACCCTATAAGTGCGCTTATCGCTAATGCTCGCTACCCCGAGTCGCAGATTCGCCGCGAGGACTTCGCGGATACTTCAATTGCTGATAATTTCTTTGTCGCCACTATC
>NZ_JAYKBP010000012.1:0-2451 GCF_035282405.1 Parvimonas sp. C2 | reverse complement strand
CCAGAGACCTCCACGTGCAGGTCATCCGGGCGCTTGTAATTGGGGGGTTGCCACGCGCGCAGTCACGTGTCGCTGCGAACTATTCTGCGGCCCCGCCTTCTCTTCTCCTTCAAAAACCACCTGGTAGCCCAGCTTCTGGCTCACCCGCGCCGAGGCCTCATTGTGCGCCACCCAACTCGTGCTCATCGCCTGCGCGCCCAGGTAATCGAGGCCAAAAGACACCACCGCGTGCCGGATGAGCGTGCCCACTCCCAGGCCTTGGAACCGGTGAAAGACCCAGGAACCGGTCGCGATTTCTCGCGTCGTAGCGAAGTCCTCCGCCCGCGCATCGATGGTGCCCAGGATTTCTCCCGAGTGAGCGTCGCGCACGATGAAGTCCAAGGACCACTTTTCTGGGCGCAGCTGCGCCCGATTGGTCCACCGGAACTGGGCCGCCGCTGCAGGCGTATTCATCCTGGGATTGAATAACCACGGAAAGGCGTAATCCGGAATGTCTGCGCCGTAGATATCCTCTGGCGCCACACCGGCGATTGCCGCAATATCTTCATCGCGCATCACGCGTAGTTCCACGCCAGGGTGGGTAGTATCGCTCGCGCGAATCGTCAGCCCAAACGGTGGCCACATGCTGTCCATAGGAAGTCAGCTTAGCCCACGCGGAGTGTTTATCCGCAGCAGATCCATCCCCCGGTGGCAAGATGGAACGCATGACTGCCACCCTTGATTCCACCGGTACCACCGCTGCCGTCATTGTCACCCACCAGCGTGCGGAATTGCTGCGCGCCTCGCTCGAAAAGGTAGTCAACCAAACCCACCCCGTGCAGTGGGTCATCGTGGTGGATAATGGCGCTGAGGATGCGGTCCGTGACGTGGTGGAATCCCTGGCAGGCGACCGCGCGGTCTACGTGCCGTCCAAGACCAACCTAGGTGGTGCGGGCGGTTTCGCTCTAGGTTTTCTCACCGCGCTATCACTGGGTGTCGATGCCGTATGGTGCGCCGATGATGATGGCTGCCCTGCCGATTACGGCGTATTAGAAGAGCTCTACCGCGTGGCAGGAAATAATAACCTGCACGAAGTCTCACCTGCCGTGTGCAATATCGACGATCCCGGCCGCTTGGCCTTCCCCCTGCGCCAAGGGCTGGTGTGGCGCCGCCGCATGGAGGAGCTGGAAGGAGACTTCCTGCCCGGGATCGCTTCCCTGTTTAATGGCGCGCTGATTTCCGCCGCGGCAATGCAGACCATCGGCGTGCCGGATTATCGCCTCTTCATCCGCGGCGATGAGGTGGAATACCATCGCCGCCTGGTCAACTCCGGGCTGTCCTTCGGCACCGCCTTGACCACCAGCTACCTCCACCCAGATGGCTCGGATGAGTTCAAGCCCATCTTGGGCGGCAAGATGCATACCCAGTACCCAGAAGGCGAGTTCAAGCGCTTTTTCACCTACCGCAACCGCGGCTACCTGCTGTGGCAGCGCGGCATGCGGAAGCTCTTGCCCCAGGACTTTGCCCGCTTTGGCTGGTTCTTCCTGGTCCAACGCCACGATCCGGCCGGCTTCTTGGAGTGGTTGAAGCTGCACAACCGCGGGCGCCGCGAGGATTTCCGCCGCCCCGGAAATCGCTCCTAAGGCGCCGCGTGCCTACTTTTCTTTAAAGATAAAGACCCGCTGGATGGCAAAGTTGGTCACCGTCGCCACGCCTTGGGCAATGACGAAGGCGATGGTGTCTTTCACCGCGCCCTCAAAGCCTAAGGAAATGAGCGGCTCATTGAGCACCCAGTACAAGAAATTCTGCACGGCAAAGGTGGATACGTATAACACGCCCACCGTCGCGGCCGTGCGGCCAGAGACCTTCGTGCCAAAGGTCCAGCGCGCATTGGCCAGGTAGGCAGCGATGGTGCCAAAGACCCAACCAATCGCCTTCGCCCCAGAGCGGTGCAGACCTAAATGGGTCAATAACAGCGTCAACCCATAGTCAATGACGGCGGCAAAGACGCCTACCGCAATAAATCGCACCAGCTGCTGCTTCAAAGAGCTGGAGGGGCGCTTTACTTCTGCAGCATCTTCAAGTGGATTAGTCACAGGCAGTTAGCTTACCCGCGCAGCAGCGCGCGGTACATGTCTAGGCGGTACACCGGCGCGGCGGCGTCCTTGCCATAGGCACCGATCTGGGATAGCTGGTCCAAGGAGGCATCGCACAGCGCGCGAATCTCCGCGCCTTCCAAGGTGTTTCCATCATCGTTGACCCAGCCCAAGGCATCCATGGTGGTTTCCACCACAGAATCGGTCAGCTCGTCACCGCCCATGCAGGATAGCGCCAAGGCCATGGACCAAAAGGCATCTTTGCCCTCATTGGTAACCTCGCGCGGCAGGCTGGCCAGTGCCTCAGTCGTGGCCGCCGGCAGATCGCTTCCGCGGTTTAAATCCATGGCCTGTAAGAGCGGAACAAAGTCATAGA
>NZ_JAYKBP010000011.1:0-2629 GCF_035282405.1 Parvimonas sp. C2 | reverse complement strand
GCGGCTCAACCAGGCACAGAGACTGAAACTCCTGCACCGAAGTCGGTGGAATCTGACAATGGGGATAGCACCCATAATTCCACCACCCCACAGTGGAGCGATGAAATTGTCTCCGAGCAGCCAGCAGTCCAGCCCGAGACCCCGAGCGAGCCGGTAGACAACACCCAGCAGCCCACCTATGAGCCTGCTGTGCACACCACTGACTCTCAAGGCTTCGAAGTGGAAACGGAGCCTGCCTACACCCCAGATTCTGTTTCTGACGATGTAGAAAACGCCCCGCAAAATGAGGCTTCAGCTGAGGAAGTAGCTCCCAACACCAACCCACAGCCAGAGGCAGTAGAGACTGCCCAGCCTGCAGAACCTGTACAACCTGCCGTGGAAGAATCGGCACCTGCTGGTGAGGAAACTGCACAGCAGCCAGTGACAGCCCAGCCAGAGCAGCAGCCAACAGCGCCGGTAGAAACCAACGAGGTAGAAGGCGCTACGGCCACTGTGTCGGCCCCAGGAATCACGGTGACAGCACAGGGGCAGGCCCAGCCGTTTGACGGTGACGTCACTATCTCTACAGCGGCGGGCGAGAGCACCATTGCTTTGCCGGCCAAGGAAGTCGCCTGGGCGCAGCAGGCCGGTCAAAACGCTGCTAAGGCGCTTCCAGAATACGGGCAGGAGAACCTCAATAACCTGCACAATGCAGTAATTGACGAGGTAGAGAATCTGCCTACCGAGCAGCAGGCCGAACTGGGGGCTGTTTCTGCGGACGTAAATATCGACCACAAGACTGCCTAAACTGCTTGCGGCCTAAGCCGAGAAATGAGGAATACCCATGGATGATTGGCTTGACGCACTCGATAATCACGACAAACAAAACTCCGCGAAACCTGACCTTCGTGCCCTTGATAGCACCAAGGAAGAGCAAGAAAGTCGCGTAGACGATACGCAGACTGAAAAGACGCCGGAGGAAACAGCACCGGCTGTAGAAGAAAAACCTAAGCCTAAAGCAAAAGCTAAGCCCGCAGCTGAAAAAGAACCTGCGGTTTCTCGCCCTGATTCTGTAGACAAGAGCGAGAAAAAGCCAGCCAAAGATAAGAAAAGTCGCGGCGTAGCCTTGCCTATCGCGCTTGGTGTAGGTGTGTTTGCCCTTGTAGGAGCTGGTGCTTTCACTTTCCTTGCCCAGATGGGTGATTCTTCTGAGGACACTGCCTCGCAAGAGCACTCACAGCAGTCCTCGCCGGTAGCAGAAGAAGCTGACCAACAAGGCCCACAACCAGTGTCTGATACCTCCTCTGAGATTGCGGAAGTCGGAACCCGCTGTAGCGGAAACAATGATGTGGACGTGTCGGCCGAAGACTCCCCGCGCGCCGCAATCGCGAAGTTTGAAAAGGCTTATTTTGACGCTGACGCCAACGGTGTCAAGGCGTCTTTGACCAAGGACAGCGATATGCAAAAGCAGAACTGGATGAAGATTCTGCCCAAGGCTGCTCCTAAAGGCACGACCTGGTGTCTGACTATGCAGCCGTCCGAGGGAGATACGACCTCTGTAGAGCTAGAGGTCAAGCAGCCCAAGGAAGAAAAGCCCACCTTGTACAAACAAAAAGTAACCGCAAAGGAGACCAACGGCTCGTGGGCTGTGGACTCCATTGGACGAGAGGACTAAAACGGTGACTCTGCTGAAACACGCTTTTTCTTACGCTGCCACCGCGTCCATAGTGGCCAGGTTCGGCCTGCCGGTGCCTACCGCCATGGCCCAGACAGAGACCGATAAAAAAGACGTCTCCGATGATAAGTGTGCTGATATTCAGCTTGTGCTTGTCAATGGCACTTTCGATACCTCCGCGCAGGAGGACTCTACTCATGATCATGGTTTCGGCTCGAAAATTGCTGGTCCTGCCATGCGCGAAGCCAACCCAAGCGCTCCTAAAGACTTGTCGGGCGGCATTAGCCTAGAAGACGCCGAAGACTCTTTTGCTACTTCGACAAAGGCCACTGCTGAGGCAGTTACTAAAGACGATGCCCAGCTGATTGCCGCAGACTCTAAGGATCTGTGGGGAGGCAGTGATAACTCCACAGACGATAAGTCTGGCGATTCCAACGACTTGTGGGGCGGTGGAGACTCCCAAGAGCCTGCAGAAGATAAAAGCGACAATTCGGACTTGTGGGGAAATTCCGACAAGTCTAGTGACAAGTCGTCGGATTCTAATGACCAGTGGGGTAGTGGAGACAAGGACTCTTCCACTGGCTCCGAGGACGAAGAATCGTCTGACTCCCTGTGGGAGGACGCCCCAGAAAACAACACGGACGAGTGGCAGACTGAAGAAAAAGACACGGTAGAAAAGGACGGCACGCGCATTGCGCGCACCTATGTGACCTACCCTGCTGCAGCAGGCGGAGCTATTGTGCCGGGGTTGAAACCGTCTGCGCCAGTTGCCTATACCGAGTCGATGGAAAAGGGTGCGCAAAACACCGCCAAGGTGCTCAACGAGGTAGCCGCCAAATGTCCTAACACTAAGGTCTTTCTTGCCGGTCATTCTCAAGGTGCGCAGGTAGTGTCTACTGTCGCACGCGAAATTGGCTCCGGCGAGTCGGACTTTCCAGCCGATAAAGTAGCAGGCGTTGCCCTATTTTCTGACCC
>NZ_JAYKBP010000010.1:0-2767 GCF_035282405.1 Parvimonas sp. C2 | reverse complement strand
GCCAGCAAAGGGCGCAGCCCCGGCTACTCCCTAGAGCTCAACCCCACCGGGTTCATGCGCGATGCAGGAATGATCTGCCACCCAGACAGCAACCCCATCTCCCACACAGCAGGCGACACTGCACTTATGGATCCCCCTGCCGACCCTGAACTTCACCCCGGAGCACAGACAAGCATGGATTTCCTCGACGGACTCGGCCTTGGAGATGGAACAAGCAATAGTCCCCACAGTGACGGTCAAGAAGAAAACTCGTCCCAGCCCCTAGACGAAGAACAAGAGGACGATAACGGAAATGAGCTGTAGCACACCTCTCAACGCAGCATGTACAATAAACGCAGAACACGCAACACGCGCAGACTCTCCTGCGAAATTCCAGTCATTAATCACATCAGTGTGATTTAATAGGCGGAGAAAATAAAAAGCCGCGCCCCACACTCGTGGAGTGTGCAGCGCGAGCGGCACACACCCTCGGTTCAAGTCCAGGGCGCGCACATTCCTCAAAACATGAGGAAACCCCCGCATCATAGAGTTGGCGCTCTAGCGGGGGTCCAAAACAAAAATCGACACCGACCGTGTCGGTTAAGACTTTACCACTTCCACACAGGCAGTGCGCAAAGCACAACACGGTCGGTGCCGATAATCCGAAAGGAGACTGCGGCACCATGCAGCCCCCACACAACCCCAATGAGCGCCGCGCCAAGCTCGAAGCAGTCAAAGAACTAGCCCGCAGGCAAGAACACGACGCCGCACAAGAACTCCTCCAAGCCCAAGACGTCGGCTACACCTCCAAACTCTTCGTCCAGGCACTCTTCCCCTACCGCAAAACCGAGGGAAACAATCGCACCGTCGAAACCCCGCAGGGAACAATCACCATCCTCTCCCAACGAGGAGTCCCTTACGGCAAGTACCCCAGGCTCATCATGGCCTACATCATCACCTGCGCCGTAGCTAATGCCGGACGCCTCAAAGAAGGAAAAATCACCCACGAAGAAGCCTGCCACATACCGCTAGGCCACTCCATGAGTCACTTCCTCCAAGCAATCGGTATCACCGGACGCGGCACAGGCGGCGCAACCGGAAACCTGAAAAATATCCGCGAGCAGCTCCTACGCATTGCTGGCTCTTTCATCACCGTCCAAAGCGACGACGGGGTTCACGCACGGGGCCGCAACACCCAAATTCTCGAAGACTGGAACCTCTGGTTCGATCCGCGCGACCCCAACCAGGGCAGCTTCATGGAATCAGAGCTTGTCCTCACTCCCCAGTTCTTCAAGCACATTGCCGAAGCCCCCATCCCTATCGACCTCAACGTCCTGCGAGAGCTCAACAAACCACGAGCCATGAACCTCTACATCTGGCTCACGGTAAAACAGTACTGGCTGGCGAAAAACAACCGCGAAGCCTACACCTTTACCTGGGAGATGATCGCCGCCAACTTCGCCACCAAAGCGTTAGACTCCAACGACGCACGACAGAACGTCCGCAAAGAGATCAAAAAGGCTATCCAGGAGCTAAAGACAGCGTGGCCCAACACCAGCTTGCGCATATTTACGCATACGCCTGCGCTGATTTACCGTTACGGGGCTAGTTATCCATAGGGGTTTACCTGCGGGTTTACCTATTTTCCCAGGTGGCTTATAACTATATCTCTGTAGATCTATATCCCCAGCCGATCAACCAACAAAACCGTTCAATATGGGTTACGGTTTAGGCTCCCGCCTCGCCTTGCGGCTCGTTGGGCTGCCGCCCAAATCAAAGATTTGGTTGCCGCCAAAACACCCCATCTCAATCGCACTCCTTCCACCCGCCGTGTGGCCGTTGTATCTCCTAAACTCTTGGACAAAGAAAAAGAGCGGCAAAAATCAGAAAAGGTAACTAAGTGCCCCAAGGACGCTACATCGACGACCCACGCTTTAGACGCGACCTCGAAGACATCCTAGAGCGCCTAGAAGCCCAAGAGACTATGTCTCCGCTAGAGCTTGGTTCCTCCATCATGCAGGCCTACAGCCAAACCCGCTACAACTACATTTCCTCCACTGCTCCTACTGCTTCAGTGCAGGACAGTAATCTACGTTACTCCCGCACCTGGAGCCGCTTCCTAGATGCCACTGCCGCCTACCCCGGCTGGGACAAAGACGAACTAGAACGCCTCGCACAGTCTGCTACCCTACTCGACGCCGACAGCATGAACGCCAAAGGCTTAGCCTCCCACCGCTACCGCGTGAACGCTAAAAGCCCTGATAAGCGCCAACGACTACTAGAGACCATGCTGGAACAACTCGACGACTCAAACCTCGTTGACGTTCACCTCACCCACACCGTAGGCACATACCTCACCGCAGAAAGCACCAAGACCAACTTCCGCACCCTTCCTCAAGACGAAAAGGCTGGCCCGCGCTACCGACTGACCATCAACACCACCGAACCACTAGAAAGAAACCTAAGCACTGCCACCCGCGCAGTCTTTACCACCAGTACACGTACCTTGCGCGAAACCACGATGCAAGACTGCGCCCGCTCAGGACTTTTCGGAAACCAGGAGACTAACCCCGACGTATTCCACGACAGATGGAAGGCCACCGCAGAGTTTTTCACCCACAGCGCTTCCCGCGTCTTTACTGGCCTATTTAAAGACCAGACCACCGAGCGAGACGACATCACTGTCCCGGACTTCCTCAACCGCGAGGAACTCGACGCTATCGCTATCCGCTTGCATGTCTGCGCACACCAATGGATAGACACTATCCGCCCCGAGCCCACCACCCCA
>NZ_JAYKBP010000009.1:0-6872 GCF_035282405.1 Parvimonas sp. C2 | reverse complement strand
CAGATAATTTTGATTTATCAATATATAAATTACATGCTTTTTCAGAAATTAATAAGTATGAAATTACAACAGGATTGCATTGAACATCATTAGCTCTAATATTTAAAACATAAGCAATATCATCTAATGAGCCTATAAAATGATAATCTATTCCCTTTGATTTCATCATATCTCTAAGTCTTTCTATTCTATTAGAAGTTGATTCTCCAGAATACTTTTCATCAAAAATATAAACTTTACTATCCGGTTTTGCAGGACGACCTTCTTCACTCCAAATATCTCCTACATAATCAACATCAGTTATAAACTCAAAATTAGGTAGTTTCTTCATTAAATTTTCATATTCTGCAACAGAAGTATTATTGCCATCAAAAGCTATCTTTGCTCCCCTATTTGGAAACTCTTTTAACAAAAATTCCTCGATGGAAATTGACTCAGGAACACCAATTTTATAAAGTTCAACTTCTCCAACAGCCAATTCTTTAGCGGCTTGGATAAAATATCTACCATCAGTCCATAAACCTGATTTTTTAGTAGTAATAACAGCAGTTCCAGCTGAACCAGTAAAACCAGTTATAAACTCTCTAGTTTTGTAATAATCGGCTAAATATTCTGATTGATGCGGATCTGAGCTAGGTACAATATAGGCATCTATATTTCTTTTAGCCATCAACTTTCTCAATTTACTAATTCTTTCATTAATCATAATAACAATACCCCCTTAAAATTAAAATTTAACAATTATATTATAGCATTGTAAGTCTAATATTTCAATAAATTTTACAATTAATAATGAAATTCTTTTTAAATAACAAAAAAATAGATACTATTATAAAATAGTACCTACCTCATCTAAAATCAATTATTTTTTAGTTTTCAAATCTTTAGCAATCAACGCATCAAGAACTAATTCATAACCTTCTGCACCAAATTGTAATGATCTATTTACTCTACTAATTGTAGCAGTTGACGCTCCAGTTTCAAGTTCTATTTCATTGTAAGTTTTTCTAATTTTTAAAAGTTTAGCAACTTCTAATCTTTGAGAAATAGAATTTAATTCACGTAAAGTACACACATCTTCAAAGAAAGCATAGCAATCATCTTTTGTTTTTAACATTAATATTGCTTCAAAGAACTCATCTAATTGTTTTGATTGCAATTTTTTTAAATTTGACATAACACACCTCCATTTATTACATAATATCTTAACATAATTATACTGCATTGTAAAAGAATAGTCAAGTACTGAATTGCATTTTATATAAAATTATGTAAAAATTTGGCGGGAATATGTGGGAATCGAACCCACCTAAGAAGCTACAAACTCCTTATGCTGGTTTTGAAGACCAGAGAGCACACCAGAACTCATCTACTCCCATAAAGCAACATTAAGTATTATACATTATTTAATAAAAAAAATCAACCTTTTTACAAAAAAATTTTTCGTAAAAAAGTCGATTTTAAAATTTATAATATTTTTATTTTTCTGTAAATTCTCCAATTTTTTCTGTTATTTCATTAAATTTATTAACTCTATCAAATTTCACTCTCTTAATTGATTTGGAAAACACTGCAGAAACCAAAACGCCAATTGCTATAGATCCTGCATGTACAACTGTACTTATTCCACTATCTAAAGCTAATAAATACTCATTTTTTGCAAAATATTCCATTGTATGATACATTCCATATCCTGGAACCAACATTACAATCCCAATATATAAAAATACTGTAGAAGGCATTTTCAATTTCACCGAAAAATATTCTGCGAATAGTCCTACAATAACGGATGCAATTAAATTACTAACAGCATTTCCTAAATGCTTACTACAAAAATAATAAACAATCCAGCTAATTGTTCCGGTAATAGAACAATAAATAATAGCTTTTTTTGGAACTATAAAGAATATTGAAAATGCAATACTTGATACAATCGCACAAATTATATTTAAAAATAAATCCATAAAACCACCTATCCAAAAAGTCTAAGAACTAAAACAACACCAACTGCAATAGAAACCGCAGTAAATATAGCAGACATTATTCCAATTATCCCCGACAAAATATCTCCAGATAAAATATCTCTCATAGAATTTGTTATCTGTATTCCTGGAAACAGAGGAACAATTCCCGCAATCATAATACTTGACACATTTTCAATATGAACAACCTTAGACATAGTCATCGTAAAAAGAGCAACTGCACATGCAGATAAAAAAGTTGTTAAAAATGATGGTAACTTTAATTTTTCAACATAAAGTAAAAATACCATTTCTACAAGCATAGCCATAGATGCAGGAATAAAATCACTTAAAGTTCCACCAAAAATAAATGCTAAAAATGGAGCCGATAAAGTAATTAACAAAACAGTAGCTATATTACTGTAAGAACTCCTATTTTTAATGCTTTTTAGTTCTTTAAAAGCTTCATCAATATCAACTTTACCAGAAACTATATTCCTAGATAAATCATTTAGCAAAGCTATTTTTTCTAAATTTTTTCCTGAATCATTCAACCTTCTCATACTTGTATAATTAGTTCCATTATATACAAATGAAATAATTACCATATTGCTTAATGCAAAAGTATTAACTGCTTTAATATTTTCAAAAGATTTACAAATTCTATTTATACTATCCTCTACTCTATAAACCTCTGCTCCGTTATAAAGCAAAGAGTAAGAAAATTTTATACTAAAATTTAATAATTTCTTCGCTTCATAATCACTGTTTACAGAATTATTCTTCATTATCGTATTCATCATCACGTTCTTCCATTTCTTTTAAAAATTTTCTTTTTGAACGAACAACATAAAATATTAACAAAAATAAAATTGCAGGAACAATCAAAAGAACAGGATTTTTTACAAAATTAGCAATAGCTTCCATTCTTTCTTTATAATCTTTTTCAGACTTTTCATTAACTGCTTCAAGTCTTTTTTTCTTTTCTTCTTCCGTTAATTCATCATAATTTTTACTAAAATCATCTTTTGGTTTTGAGTATTTATTTGCCTCTAATCTCTTATTTTTTTCAATTTCGTCAAGATTAGGAACATAATCGCCCTTATTTATCATATTTTGAAATAACTTAATCTCTGAATTTTCAGGATCTTTATCATTTGCCAAATATAGTGTTTTATAGTTACCGGAAGTAGCTTTAAAAATCCAAGTCAAATCTAAAGTATTATCCTTTTTCAAAATTCCTACAAAATAATCTCCTTTTGCTGGAGTTAATCTACTATAACTATACTCTTTAAATTTAGGCACTTCAATTTCTTTAAGATTTTCTCCTAAAAAAATTGTAGTAACTTTTATCTTAAATTTTCCATTAGAATCATCAATAATATTTCCTATAAAAAAACTCCTATAATCCATATCATAAATTCTATTAGCTCTATCAAAATTATCATCTGCAAAAGAATTTTTATATACAAAATTAAAACTTAATATGGAAATTAAAAATAAAACTAAAAATTTTCCTATGATGTATTTTATATTTAAAAATTTATTTTTCATAAAATCACCTCTAGATATATTTTACCATAAACCTTTAATAAAAAATAGAGAAGAAATACATTCTTCTCTATAATTATAAATTTAAAGCATTTTCTTTACTCAATAATTTAAAATCAAGTAGCTAATTTTACTTTATACTATAACTTATTTGTTTTCTTTCTTTGTTTTAACATACATAAACATAATAACTGGTAAAACAACATAGCCAACAAACATTGATATAATTGCTTTATAATTTGTTAAAACTGCACCTGTAGGGTCCTTAATTGAAAATTGTCCTTTCCAATCAAATTTTACAAGAAGTAAAACAGAAAGTAATAATGCTATCAAAGGAATAACAACATCAGTTATCATATTCTTCTTTGAATCTAATATAGATTCTTTTGACTTTCCATAGTAGAAAATTACAACTGCTAAAGGTACGATTAAAAATTGAACAAAACGTGAAATTGAACTTATAATCGCTATTCCTGTAGAATCATATCTAAAACTTAAAGGAATAATTATCGCAAATAAAGCTGTAAATAAAAATGCTGGTAATGGTAAATCATTTGATAATCTCTTGGCAAAAATTTCAGGAACTTGTTTTTCCTTAGCCATAGCTTCTAAAACACGTGGAGTATGGAAAGAAGCAGCAACATTTATACCAAACATTGAAACCAATGCCCCTAAAACAACAACTTTTTCTAGTATAGGATTAGTAAAAATTGAAGCTAATACAACAACTTCTTTTGATTGAACTAATGCTACTGGATTAACATGCATACCAACTAAAACTATTCCAAAGTAAATAGCTGCAATTATACCAATTGCCAAAGGAATTGCTCTTGGTAAATTCTTTTCAGGTTCTTCCATATCTTGAGATCCACTCGCAACTGATTCAAAACCAGTAAAAGCATAGAAAGCTGCAATTACAGCTGTAACAAAAGTAGTTGCATTCATTCCTTTTATCAATGAAGTTCCATCTTTAGCTTTTAATAAACTTAACTCAGATATATGTGAAGTTCCAGTATAAGCTAAAATTGCAACACCGGCTATAATAGTAACTACTAAAGCTAAAACTTTACCAATTGTAGAAATATCACTAATTGTTGTTAAAAGTTTTGTACCAAAAATATTTATTAATAATAAAATTGACATTAATACTAAAAATCCTATTGTAACATAAGTTAAATTAGCAGAATCAAAACCAAATATTTTTAATGTAGTTCTAACAACATATGTTCCCATTGTTCCCCAGGCAATACTAGCTGCTATAACCCTAGTAACCCCTACATATTGTCCTATATTATTACCAAAAGCTGCCTTAGTATAAGCATAAGCTGCCCCACTCTTTGTAACATATTTCGCAGCAGAAGCAAAAGTAATAGCTAGCATAGAAGTAAATACAGCAGCTACTATATAAATCATTGGAGCTTGTGCACCTGCAGATTTAGCAACACTACCAGGTGATAAAAATATACCTGTCCCAATTATTGAATTTATAGTCAAAAGTACTATTGACCAAAATCCCATTTTTTTCTTATCCATTAAATAATTCCTCCTTTATAGCTTTAATCAAAATTAAAACTATTTATTCTTTCTTTCTTCAACATTTTTTATGAATTCGTCAAATATTCTTTGAGAATCTAAATGCTTTGTTGACAACATTTCCGGATGCCATTGAACTCCAACTACAAAACAATCTTCTGTAATTTTTTCAATAGATTCAACAACTCCATCAGAGCTTTTTGCGACAATTTTAAACCCAAGTGCAACATCTTTTACTATTTGATGATGAAAACTATTTACTTTATATTCTTCACCTAAAATATTTCTTAAAAAAGTTCCTTCTTCCAATTCTACAAAATGAGTAGCTTGACTTGGATTATCACCTTGATTATGTTTAAGCTTAACAAAATCAGCATAAGATAAATCTTGATACAAAGTTCCCCCATTAACAACGTTAATTATCTGATACCCTCTACAAATACCAAAAATAGGTTTCTTTAACTCAATAGCAGTTTTGTATATTTCCATATCAAAAGCATCTCTTTCAGGAAAAACTTCACCAATTTTTAATAGTGGTTCTTCTCCATAATTGTGTGGATCTACATCATGTCCACCAGATAAAATAATTCCATCAACTTGTTTAACCATTTCCCTAGTACTTTCTAAATCTTCATTAAATGGTATAATAAAAGGAATACCACCTGCTCTTAATATAGCTTCAACATAATCTTGATTAACATAAGATCTTCTATATCCTAAAAAAGTATCACCTTTATTAATTAAAATACTTCCTGAAATCCCAATAACCGGTTTCATAAAATCGCCTCCTTAAATAGTGTCTTAACAATTATATCATTAAAGCTAATAAAATACAATATAAAAATGACTTTAATTCATAATAAATATATAAATTTTATAAAATGGTGTACTATATATAAAATAAAATTAACATAAAACATATTATTAAAAAAACCTTTTTATATCTATTATTAAGCATATTGCTATCAAAAATGTTATACCCACTTTTTAAAAAAGAAATTTAATCTAAAATATTCTTTATACAAAGTAATCTGCACAAAAAAAGAATCAAATAAAATTTATCTGATTCTTATATAAAATTTAGTAATCACAAAAATGCAATTACTTTATTTGGCGTGCCATAGAGGATTCGAACCCCTGGCCTTTTGGTCCGTAGCCAAACGCTCTATCCAGCTGAGCTAATGGCACATAATATAAAACTCAGAATAAATTCTGAGTTATTGGAGCGGAAGACGAGATTCGAACTCGCGACCCTCGCCTTGGCAAGGCGATGCTCTACCACTGAGCCACTCCCGCAAATATGGAGCTGGTGGGAGGACTTGAACCCCTAACCTACTGATTACAAGTCAGTTGCTCTACCAATTGAGCTACACCAGCATAATAGTGGCGACCTGGATGGGACTCGAACCCACGACCTCTAGCGTGACAGGCTAGCATTCTAACCAACTGAACTACCAGGCCGTATTTGGTGGGCACAATAGGGCTCGAACCTATGACCCCCTGCTTGTAAGGCAGATGCTCTCCCAACTGAGCTATGCGCCCAAATATAACCACAACATAAATATCATAATATAAAAATGGTAGCGGAGAAGGGATTTGAACCCCTGACACTGCGGGTATGAACCGCATGCTCTAGCCAACTGAGCTACTCCGCCACATAAAAAATAAATGGTGACCCCACCGGGATTCGAACCCGGGTTACCGCCGTGAAAGGGCGATGTCTTAACCGCTTGACCATGGGGCCTAAAACTGGTGCCGAGGACCGGAATCGAACCGGTACGATGAGTTAACATCGCAGGATTTTAAGTCCTGTGCGTCTGCCAGTTC
>NZ_JAYKBP010000008.1:0-16075 GCF_035282405.1 Parvimonas sp. C2 | reverse complement strand
TAGCTAAGTCTGGAAGGGATAAGTGCTGAAGGCATCTAAGCACGAAGCCCCCCTCAAGATGAGATTTCCTGTTGCAGCAATGCAAGAGAGATTCGATACAGAAAATGTCGTAGATAGGTCAGAGGTGTAAAGGTGGCAACATCAAAGCTAACTGATACTAATAAATCGAAAGCTTGACCAGAAATATATACTCTTTAGTTGAAGGGGTTTTAACAGAAATATATGAAAAGAAAAGAAAAAAGAAAAAGTAAACAAGTATGGCTGTGATTGCTAAGAGGATACACCTGTTCCCATCTCGAACACAGAAGTTAATGACCTAACAGCAATCTGAGATTGCGTCGTAGGTCAGATGCTAAGAAACTCCATTTGTGAAACAAATGGTAAGTTTCGACAGTGAAAGCTCAGAGCTTAACAGCAAAGAAAAGTAAACAAATAAGTATGGCTGTAATTGCTAGGAGGATACACCTGTTCCCATCCCGAACACAGAAGTTAAGCTCTTAAATGTCGAAGGTACTGATACATCTCGTATTGGGAGAATAGAAAACAGCCAAACTCCTAGGTAGCTCAATGGTGGAGCACCCGGCTGTTAACCGGTAGGTTGTGGGTTCGAGCCCCACCCTGGGAGCCAATTGTGCCGGGGTGGCGGAACTGGCAGACGCACAGGACTTAAAATCCTGCGATGTTAACTCATCGTACCGGTTCGATTCCGGTCCTCGGCACCAAGTTTTTTTATTATCGCGGGATGGAGCAGTTTGGTAGCTCGTCGGGCTCATAACCCGAAGGTCGTAGGTTCAAATCCTGCTCCCGCAACCATAAGAATAATCGAAAGATTATTCTTTTTTTGTGTAAAATTAGCTTAAATTGAATAAAGTGAGGATAGTTTATAATTGACTAAGATTTGATTTTAAAGCTTATTTGTGTTAAAATTATATCATAAGGAGGCAAGTATGAAAGAGAATTATCAATTATTATTAGATAATATAATAAAAGAAAATGAAAAAAATAACTATGCACCAACTCTTCTACTACATTCATGTTGTGGACCCTGCAGTAGTTATTGTCTTGAATATTTGTCTAATTATTTTAGAATTACAATTTTTTACTACAATCCAAATATTTATCCTAAGGAAGAGTATTTTTTTAGAGTTGAAGAGCAAAAAAAATTGATTGAAAAAATTAATGGAAAATATTCGATAAATATGGTAGTTGGTAAGTATGATGTTGATAGATTTTATAAAATAGTAAAGGGAATGGAAAAACTGAAAGAAGGTTCCATTCGTTGTCATAATTGTTATGAATTAAGACTAAGAGAGGCTGCATTGTTGGCAAAAGCTGAAAAGTTTGATTATTTTACAACAACACTTACAATAAGTCCTCATAAAAATTCACAAATTTTAAATGAAATTGGTCAAAAAGTTGCTGAAGAAATTGGAATTAAACATCTTCCATCAGATTTTAAAAAGAGAAATGGTTATAAAAGAAGTGTAGAACTTTCATTAATGTTTGGGATGTATAGACAAGATTATTGTGGATGTATCTTTTCTAAAATGGAAAGAGAAGAATTTAAAAAATTAAAAGAAAGCTCATAGCCTTCTTTTCTTATGTTCTTGTAGTTAAACGGATATAACAGTCCCCTCCTAAGGGACCGTTGTGGGTTCGATTCCCGCCAAGAACGCCAAGAAAGTACATTTAATAATGTACTTTTTGTTTATAGAAATGTAATATGATATATACAATTTTGGAAAAGTATAATTTTGATAAATTATACACAGGAGAAATTATGAAAAATTTTTTTAATTTTATTTTTAGTAGAATTTTCTTCATATTTTGTATGGTTTTAATTCAACTAATGTTTTTAACAGTATTTTTAATATATTTTAATAGGTATTTTATTTATTTGTATGGGATAAACTTAATTGTTGGTATGGTTTTTACTTTTATTATTATCAATGACAATATTAATCCTGCATTTAAAATAACTTGGATATTAATTGTAATTGTTCTTCCATTTTTAGGGGGATTAATTTATTTAACTTTTGGAGAAAAAAGACTTTTAAAGTCTGTTAAGAAAAGACTTTTTAATTTTTCTATAAAGTTTAAAGATTCTATGGATCTTTCAAAAGACTATGATATAGAAAATTTAAATGATTCTGATATGAATGTATATAGACAAGCTAAATACATAAATGCTTCAACTGGTAGTCCTATATTTTTTAATACTAATACTAAATATTTTGCTTCTGGAGAAGATAGTTTTGAAGAGTATCTAAATGATTTAGAAAAAGCTGAAAAATTTATTTTTATGGAGTATTTTATTGTTTCGGAAGGTTTTTTCTTAGATTCAGTTTTAAAAATATTAAAAGAAAAGGTTAATGAAGGTGTAGAAGTTAGAATTATCCTTGATGATATAGGTAGTATTTTTACAATTTCAAACAAAAAGCTTAATGAAATTCGTAATTCAAGAATACAAGTAGTAGAATTTAATCAAGTCAAGGGAATAGTTTTACCAAAACATAACAATAGAACACATAGAAAAATGACCATAATTGATGGTAAAATTGCTTATACTGGTGGAATTAATATTGCTGATGAATATATAAATGTAATTGAAAAATATGGATATTGGAAAGATTCAGTTTTGAAACTAGAAGGGCATGCTGTTGCTTCTTTTATAAATATGTTTATTTCTCTTTGGGATTATTCAACCGGAGAAAATACTGATATTTCAATTCTGTATGATAAAAAAGATATTGAAAAAAATTCAACAATAAAAGAAGAGCTAGGTGTAGTAATTCCTTTTTCTGAAACTCCACTTGTAGAGTCTACAAGTGAAAATATGTATCTAAATATGATTAGACGTGCGAATAGATATATTTATATAACAACACCTTATTTAATTATAACTTGGGAAATGGAAAAAGCATTAATAAGTGCTGCAAAAACTGGGGTTGATGTTAGAATCATAACTCCACATATTCCTGATAAAAAGTATGTTCATTTACTTACAAGGTCATTTTATAAAAATCTTGTAAAAAATGGGGTAAAAATATATGAATTTGAAAAGGGATTTATTCATGCGAAGAATTTTGTATGTGATGATGGATTTGTTGTAATTGGAAGCATAAATTTGGATTATAGGAGTCTTTATCTTCACTTTGAATGTGCAGTTTGGACATTTGGAGCACCGATAGTAAAAGATGTTAAGGAAGATTTTGAAAAAACTTTAAAAGAATCTATAGAAATTACACCAGAATGGATAAAATCAAGAAGATTAATAACAAGAATATTGCAATCACTGTTAAGATTGTTTGCACCATTAATGTAGGGAGAACTTTTACTGTTAGTAAAAGTTCTTTTTTTGAAAAATATTGTATAGTCTTTAAGATTGTACATATTATTGATATTATGATAGAATAATAGTCTAGAATATTATTAAAATGGAGATATTTATGAGAAATATTATGCTCACAATTAGTTACGATGGAAGTTTATTTTTTGGATTTCAAAAGCAAGAAAATGTTGTAACTATTCAAGGAGAGATAGAAGATGCCTTAAAGAAAATTACTGGCGAAAATATTAATATTATTTCAGCTGGAAGAACGGATAGAGGGGTTCATTCTTTAAGACATATTATAAATTTTCATACTGAAAGTAATGTAGGAGTTTTGAATTTTAAAACTGCTTTAAATCATTTTTTGCCTATTGGTGTTAGAGTTTTAGATTCTAAAGAGGTTTCAGAAAATTTTCATTCAAGATTTGATGCGAAGATGAAAACATATAAATATATTTTAAATTTAGATGAGGTTATGGATCCTATTTATTATAATTACAAGGCAAATTTTCCATATCCTTTGGATATTGATAAAATGCAAAGAGCCAAAGAATTTTTTATTGGAAGAAGGAGTTTTAAGGCTTTTATGGGACCTAGGACAGGTAATACTAATCCGATTAGAGAGATTAGTTCCTTTGAAATATATAAAGAGAACAATGATTTGATTTTTTTGATTAAAGGACAAAGTTTTATCAGAAATCAAGTTAGAATAATGGTTGGAACACTAGTCGATATCGGCAGAGGATTGATTGAAGAAGATGAACTTGAAAAAATTTTAGATAGTGAAGACAGAACAAAGGCAGGAGTAACTTTAAGTCCGAATGGTCTTTATTTAATGGAGATTTTATATGACAAATTTTAAAGATTTAGATTTTTTAGTTGATAGTTTACGAAAAGTAGATAATGGTAAAAATCATATTCTGATAACTGGCAACATTAAAGTTGGTAAAAGTACGCTTTTAAAAGCTTTTATAGAAAAATATTACAAAAATTCTAAAATTGATGGAATTATGACTGAACTTGTTATAACTGATAAATTTAGAATTGAACTTTTTAGATATGGAATAAAAGAAAGATTTGTCATCGGGGAAAGAGAGAAAGAAATGAAATTTTTTGATGATGTTTTTTTGAAAAAAAGTTATGAATTTATGGATGATTTTAAAGATAATGATATTTTAGTCTTTGATGAGATTGGGAATAAAGAATTACATTTAAAAGAATATTGTACAAAATTAATTTCTCTTTTTGAAAATAATAGAATTTTTGCAGTGCTTAAGAAAGGTGGAAATCCAATAGTTGAAAATTTGGATAAATTAGAAAATTTTGTAATTTTTGATTTGGATAAGTTTTATGAATAGAGATGAGTATTTTATGAGTCTTGCTTTGAAAGAGGCAAAAAAGGCTTATAATAAGGGAGAAGTTCCTATCGGCTGTGTTATTGTTAAAGATGATAAAATAGTTTCAAGAGGGCATAATCAGGTTTTGAGTAAAAAAAGCGGAGTTAATCATGCTGAAATTATAGCAATTAATAAAGCAGGACAAAAATTGGGAGATTTTAGACTTGAAGATACAGAACTTTTTGTAACTCTTGAACCCTGTTGCATGTGTGCAGGAGCAATTGTAAATAGCAGAATAAAAAGAGTTATAATTGGAGCAATGGATGTAAAAAGAGGTTTTTGTGGATCAATTGAAAATGTATTGGATAGACAGGAACTCAATCATAGGTCAATTATAAAGACAGGCGTCTTAGAACAAAAATGTTTAGATATTTTACAAGATTTTTTTAAAAATTTAAGGAGTGAAAAGAAAAATAAATGAAATTAGTTGTTTGCTTAGATGAAAATAACGGCATTAAATTTTTTGGTAAAAGACAAAGTCAAGATGAGTTGCAGAGAAAAAATCTTTTTGAATTAATTGGAAATTTAAAACTTTTTTTGACAGAGTACAGCTATGATCTGTATAAGGATATTGAATTTAATTTTGAAATTATCAATGAAAATACTGAAATTATAAAAAATTCAGTATTTTTATATGAAGGAGATTTTTTAGAGAAATTTTTGCCATCTGTTGATGAAATAATAGTTTATTTTTGGAATAGAGATTATCCTTTTGATGAAACTTTTGATGAGTTTTTACAAGATTGTTGGAAAGAAATAGAAATCTTTGAATTTAAAGGAAAGAGTCACGAAAAGATTACAAGAAAAATATTTGTAAAGGAGAATAAAGATGAATAATAAGATTAGAATTGATAAGAAAAACATACGAATATTTGGCATTATGCTATTTCTTGTTGTGACATTATTTGTTGCTTTTTTTACACATAGGTATATTGAAAATAAAAGTACCAGTAATACTACTATCGTTGGACTTGATATAAACAAACTTCCGGAATATAACGGGAAGCCTTATGTTGTTATTAATAATAATGAGCCGAATTTTGATAAAAGTGAGTTAGTATCAAAATCTTTTGAAAAATATTCTGAACTTGACTCCTTAAAGAGATGCGGAGTTGCCGATTCTATAATAGGTCAAGATTTGATGCCAACTTCAAAAAGAGAAAATATTTCTTCTGTAAAGCCAACAGGATGGAAATCCGTAAAATATAATGGAATTGAAGGAGGAAGTTTATATAATCGTTGTCATCTGATTGGCTTTCAACTTGCAGGAGAAAATGCAAATAAAAGAAACTTAATAACGGGAACAAGATATTTGAATACAAAAGGAATGTTACCTTTTGAAAACATGATAGCTGATTATGTAAAGGAAACAAATAATCATGTAAGGTATAGAGTAACACCAATTTTTGTAGATAATGAACTTGTAGCAAGAGGTGTTCAGCTAGAAGCAATCTCCATTGAAGATAATGGAAAGGCGATTAAATTTAATGTATATTGTTTTAATGTTCAACCTGATATAGAAATAGATTATAAAACGGGAAATTCTTGGAGAAAATAAAATAAGAACCCCACCCTTCCACGATGCTTTGCATCGGGTGGGTACCCGGGAACCTTGTTGTTCCACAATAAGAACTCCACCCTTCTACGATGCTTTGCATCGGTGAGTACCCGGGAACCTTGTTGTTCCAGAATAAAAAAGTGCAGAAAAAATAATAGTTTTGTCTGCACTTTAAGTAGAATCTTAAATGGTTCTATTTTTTTTTGGATTTTTTTATTGTTTCTTTTAATAAATTATTTTTTAATTCCCATAAGTCTTTTGAAAGGTCAACTTTATAAATATGAGGATTATCAAATCTTTTAAATTCATCCCAAAGACTTTCAATTTCATTTGCACAATATTTTCTTATTTCTTCAATATCAGGCAGTTGGTAAACTAATTCTCCGTTTTTGAAAATTTGTTTTAACATAGGTCTTAGAATATAATCTTCATAAGTTGTAGTCTTCCAAGTATAAATTGGATGGAAAATTGAAATTGGTTTACTTTCATCAATTTTTTCATCAAATAATGTAATTAAATCCGCTTCGGCTTTATTTGTCTTTTTATCATAAATTCTGTATAGATTTTTAAAGCCCGGTGTTGTTATTTTATCAACATTTTCAGATACTTTAATCTTTGGAAGAATCTTTCCATCTTCTTCAATTGCTACTAATTTATAAACTCCACCAAAAACCGGATGAGTCTTTGAAGTTATAAGTCTTTCGCCAATACCGAATGAATCAATTTGAGCTCCTTGATGTAGTAAATCTCTAATAGTATATTCATCAAGAGAGTTTGAAACTACGATTTTTGCATCTTCATATCCTGCATTATCTAACATTTTTCTGGCTTGTTTAGAAAGGTAAGCTAAATCCCCACTATCAAGTCTAATTCCTTTTGGTCTTATTCCCATAGGTTTTAGAATTTCATCAAATGTTTTGATTGCGTTAGGAACTCCTGATTGCAATGTATTATAAGTATCTACAAGCAATACGCAATTATTTGGGAATGATTTTGCAAAGGCTTTAAAAGCATCTAATTCTGAGTCAAACATTTGTACCCAAGAATGAGCCATAGTGCCAAGAACCGGAATATTAAATAATTTACCAGTTAAGACATTAGAAGTGCCGTCTACACCTGCGATATATGAAGCCTTTGCTCCATAGACAGAAGCGTCAATTCCTTGTGCACGTCTTGCTCCAAATTCCATAACAGCTCTGCCTTTAGCCGCTCTTTTTATTCTATTTGATTTTGTTGCTATTAAACTTTCATGATTTATTATTAATAAAGCTATTGTTTCGATTAACTGTGCTTGAACAGCAGGACCTCTTACAGTCATTATAGGTTCATTGGGAAAGATTACACTTCCTTCAGGAACTGACCAAATATCACATTCAAATTTAAAGTTTTTTAGAAAATTTAGGAACTTATCATCAAAAGTATTTAAAGATTTGAAATATTCAATATCTTTATCATTAAACTTCATTGAATTAAGTATTTGGGTTAAATGTTCTAATCCTGAGAAGATTGCATAACTTGCACTATCTGGATTTTTTCTGTAAAAAATATCAAAATAAGTAATCTTGTTATTCAAATTTTCATTAAAATATCCTTGAGCCATAGTGTATTCATAAAAATCTGAAAGGATTGAAATATTGAATTCATTAAAATTTCTGTTCACAAAATACCTCCATAGAAATTTATTTATTTAATAAGTATTCAAGGTCGTGGTCAAATATACGAATTCTATCGTGTATTTGTTTTTGCCAGTTTGTATTAAAAGTACCATCGTTATTTACAAAAAAGTTAGAATCCATATATCGAATAATTATATAGTTGCTGTTTTTTTGATCAAAACCATTTCCGCGAGAAAAATCAATTCCTTTTCCAGTATTTCTAGTAACAATTGCTTCAATCAAAGGTAAAGTAATTTCATTACAAGGTATTCTCATATCAGGAATATTCCAAAATGTCTTTTTTTCTTTTTTGTATATTAAAAGATCTGAAATTGTACCATTTGATGCACATTGAACTCTACGAATTTCATTAATATTTATGCTATGCTTTGCACCGAATATAACTCCATTAGATATACGAATTGATTTTTCTCTCAAACTACGAGCTAAATCAATATCTAAATCATCTATATTATTTGGAAAATCTTTTGTTAGTTTGTACGTAGCATGAGCTAAAAGTATTGACTTTGTTTCTAAAATATTATGACAACTATTTATAATTGTAGTGTCAGATATAAATTCTATAGGAGCTGACTTATCTTTTTTTTCAAATAACAAGTTATAACTTGAATTAGAATTACAATATCTAAGGGATATTATATAGGAAATTTCATCAAATGAAATATCAAAATTTTTCTTTTCTTTCTTTGCATCTTCATAAGATAATCCATCTTTTCTTACAGTTAAAAGGCTTCCATCTTTACGAGTAAATTTCATATGTTGCTTTTCAAATACAGTTTTCATAAACCCTCCTAAAATATAAATATCATATCGATTCCTATTATAACACTTTTAATAATTTTTTTCTATTATAATCAATTCAATTTTAAATGGTTATTATAATATCAATACATATTTATCCTATATTAAATCAATAAACGTAAATAAAAATTATTCTTATTTGTATGGATTATTTTTTATTTTTGTGATACAATATAAAAGAATTAGAATTATTCTTGAAATTTTAATTTTTAAAATTTCATAGATAGGGGGTACAATATGAAAAATATTTCAAAAAAATTTTTTGGATTAATATTGGCAGGAGCAGTATTGCTTACAGGTTGTACTGCAAAAACCGAAAAAAAAGATAGAGGCGATAAAAATAAGGGTAAATTAAAAGTTGTAACTACAATTTTCCCAGAATATGATATGGTAAAAGCAATTGCAAAAGATAAAGTTGACTTGGAATTAATGATAAAACCGGGAGTTGATGTTCATTCATTCACTCCAACTCCACAAGATATAAAAACAGTTCAAAATTCAGATATTTTTATGTATGGTGGAACTGAACATGATAAATGGGTTGAAAATTTGACTAAAAGTATAGATATGAAAAATAAAAAAGTAGTTAAATTAGTAGATGGTATTAAACAACTTGAAGAAGAAACTGTTGATGGTATGAAACACGAACATAATCACGATGATGATAAAGAAGATGAACATAATCATAACCATGAACACGAAAAGGAACATAATCACAATCATAAACATGAAGATTCGGACGAATGTGAAGATTGCAAACATAATCATGAGAATGAGTCAGGAAAAGAATTAGATCCACATTATTGGACATCACCTAAAAATGCTATTCAAATGGTTAAAACTATAACTAATGCATTGGTTGAAAAAGATCCTGACAATGCAGAATTTTATAAAGAAAATGCGAAGAATTATATTAAACAACTTGAAGATGTAGATAAAGAGTTACATGATGTTGTTGATAATGCAAAGATTAAACAAGTTGTTATTGCAGATAGATTTCCATTCAGATATTTATTTAAAGACTTAGGTTTAGAGTATCGTGCTTTGTTTTCAGGTTGTAGTGTTGAATCAACTGCAAGTGCAGGACAAATTAAAAAAATGGTTGACTATGTAAAAGAAAATAAAATTCCGGTAGTTTATCATATCGAAATGGGAAAAGGTGAACTGGCTGAAACTGTTGCTAAAAATTCCGGAGCTAAAGTTAAACTTTTACATTCAATCCATACTGTAACTAAAGAAGATTTTGATAAGGGTATAACTTATATAGACCTTATGAAACAAAATGTTGAGGCATTAAAAGAAGGACTTAATTAATGAAAGAAAAAATTTTAGTTTGTGAAAATTTAGAAATTTTTTATAAAAATAATAAAATAATTGACAATCTTAGTTTTTCTATTAATGAGGGAGATTTCTTCCTCATCTTAGGAAAAAATGGTGTTGGAAAATCTACACTATTAAAAGGAATTTTAGATTTAAAAAATATCTCTTCAGGAGAAATAAAGAAAAATTTTAAAATTTGTGGATATATGTCTCAAGAAGTTTTATTAAAAAAAGAATTCCCATCAACGATATGGGAATTTGTTTTATCTTCGAGAGCCGTCTATTCAAAATTTTTCTATACTTCCAAAGATACTGAAGTCGTTAAAGAAAATTTAAAAAAATTAAATCTTTGGGAAATTAAAAACAAGAGTATAAGTTCACTGTCTATCGGACAAAGACAAAGGGTTTTACTTTGCAGATGTCTTTGTGTATCTGAAAAGATTATTTTTTTGGATGAGCCTACAAATTCTTTGGATATAAATGTTAGAAAGATGTTATATGAAATTTTAGAAAAACTTAATAAAGAAGGACTTACTATTGTTATGATAAGTCATGATGAAGAGGCTTTTAAGTATTCTAATAGAGCTTTGGTTTTAGGAAAAGAAAATAAAGTCATCGAAAATGTTTGGGAAAAATATGAAAAGGGGGAAATAAATTTTGATTAGTTTAATTTCAGAAATGTTAAGTTATCCCTTTATGGTAAAAGCAATATTTGTCGGACTTTTAATTTCAATAAGCTCTGCATTACTTGGAATAACTCTAGTTTTGAAAAGATATGCAATGATAGGAGTTGGTCTTTCTAATGTTTCATTTGCAGCACTTTCTATTGCTCTTTCTTTTGATATTTCTCCAATAGAATTTTCTATGCCTATAGTAATTATAGCTGGAATTATTCTTTTAAAATATGGAGAAAAATATAATATTAGTAGTGATACAGCAATTGCACTTTTAAGTTGTGTTTCAGTTTCTATAGGGGTAACTTTTACTGCTGTAACCAAAGGACTAAATGTTGATGTATGTAACTATCTATTCGGAAGTATACTGATTATGAAAAGAAGTGATATGTATATCAGCTTTGTCTTAGGGATAGTGGTTTTAATTTCCTATATTTTGTTGTATAATAAAATATATACCATAACAATTGATGAAGATTTTGCAAAGGCAAGTGGAGTAAATGTAAGCTTATATAATACTTTGGTTACAATTCTAATTTCCGTAACTATAGTTATAGGAATGAAATTTATGGGAAGTATGCTTATTTCATGTTTAATAATATTTCCTGCAATGACATCTATGCGAATTTTTAAAAGCTATAAAGCTGTTGTTATTTCATCAGTTATAATTTCGACAATAGCCTTATTCATTGGAATAACTTTATCATATATATACTCAACACCTACAGGTGCAAGTATTGTGTTGGTTAATTTAGTTTTATTTATTTTATCTTGCATAGTAAGGAGGTTTATCAGTGAATAAAAAAATATTGAGTTTAATATTATCTTGTCTATTGCTGTGTTCTTGTTCAAAGGCTGACAGCAATAATAAGTTTGTAAAAAATAAAGAAAATAAAAATGATTTAAAAAGTGCTCTAAAAAACGATCCGGAAAATGCTGGAACAGATAAAGATAAAAAATCTACTGAAACTGATAAAAACCAAAATCCTGATGATTATAAACTGGAAAGACATCAAGGGCAAAATGATTCGAAAGATGAATACAAACAGCCTGAAAAAAAGGATGAACTTACAAAAGAACAGTTAAATAAAAAAAGAGATGCAGATTCAAAAGATGGAATAATAAATATTTCTGATGGTATTTTTTTAGCTCTTGTAAATGATATTTATGTAAATAAAGATGAATATGTTGGCAAGAAAGTTAGAATCTCGGGACAAAATGTGAGATTTGAAGATAAAGATACAGGTGAGGTTGTCTATGCAATTTTACGTGAAGGACCTGGCTGTTGTTACAACGATAGTGTAATTGGATTTGAATATATTACTGGCGGAAAATATCCTGAAAAGGATAAATGGTATGAAATGGTTGGAGAAGTAATAGTCGATAAATATAAAACTGGAAAAGTTGTAAAACTCAAACTAATTGAGATAAAAGAAATAGAACCAAAAGGAAAATTAATTCATTTACAAAAATAATTGGAGATAATGTCTCTAATCAGACTGAAAGTGTCAATGAGAAAACATTGACACTTTTTTAGTAAATAAAAAAATAAGTAGTATAAAAATATAAAATGAGATTTACATAAGTAAAGTATATTTTTGAAAACTTAGGATAAGTTTTGTAATTTAGGATTATATATTTTTCTAACCCTATTTTATGCTAATTATTCAAAATATGATATAATGATATAAATAATAAAATGGAAAATGAAAAGAAATAAAATAAAATGAAAAGAAGTAAAAAGGAGAAAGATAGAAAATGGGAATAAATATGAACTTGGAAAATTCAAGGAGACAAGCAGAAAGTATAGAAAAAGAAATGAAAAAAAGAATAGAAGGATATGAAGGTTTAATAAGAGCAATAACAAAGATAGGCTATACAACAGGGGAATTAAAAGGACAAGCCTATGATGCAATGAGAGAATATTTTGAAGAAATATTAATGCCAATAGCAAAGGGAGGAAAATTACTATCAGAATTAACAACAAAAGTAGCGAAAGAATTACCGGAAAGATATGTAAGAGAAGTACATAGTAGTAGTTTAAATGAAGAAGAATTAGAATTAATAATAGCGGAATACAGAGCACAAGAAAGAAGACTGGAAAGACTTTTATCAAATGACATTGTACTTTTACCAAATGAATTTGGGCAAGGAGAATATGAATATAAAAATCATCTTCTAGTAAGTTCCAATGTATATAGAGATATGAGAAGATACTATGAAGAATTACTACAAAAATTAAGAATATTTAATCGAAGCACAGAAAATATAACAAGAGAAATAGAAGAGCTAAGTAAAGCAATAAAATCAGGCTTAATGGCAATAAAAAATACAAGCTGTTATAATCAAATGTCAGGAGAATTTGATATAAAAGAGTTAAAAGGAGAAGAATGGCTAAAAAAACTAAATATACTAAACGAACTAAATGAAGCAAGAAAAATAGAGACTAGAGAAGAGAAGGAATACAAAGAAGTCTTAATGAAAGATTTTGGCTTTGAAGAAAGAACAGCAAATATAATACTAAAGTTAAAAAGAGCAATAGATAAAAAATTTGCACATTATAGTAAAGAAATAAGATTTTATATATTTAACAGAATTATAGGAGATAGACATTATAATGATATATTGTGGAAAGGAACAGCTGGAAGCTTGGGAGATTACTTTTATAAGGAAGTAGAAGCAACAGATAATTTTGGAATATCACAAAATATAAGGACTCCATATAGTTTAGAGGAGATATATAAAGAACTAGGATTAAGTAAAAAAGAGTACACACAGTTGATGTACGAATTGAATATTCAACATAGATTTGCCGGTGTAAAGGCATATGAAGGTAATTATATGCGAGATAAAAGACCAGAAAAATTCAAAAAAGAGTTTGCTGAATATAAGAGAGTATATGGAGAACATTTAACAGAAGATGATTTTATTAAAAAGTGGAATAGAGATAGAAGAGATGATGCATATCATGGAAAGGGAGATTTTACCCACCAATCAATCACAATGGCTACAAATTTATATAAAAATCATTCTAGGCTAGCAAATATAGCAGGCTCAATGTATAATTCTACGGAACCACACAAAGTAACAAATGACTTGGCAGGATGGCTAGGAGATACTACAAATAAAGCATTTAAAGAACCATCAATGAAGGGAGATGACTATAAAGCAGACTTAGATGCAGTAAATATTTTATATATGTACAATGAAGATAAAAGTAGAGATCCTATTGAAGTAGTTAATGGATATTATAGAAAAATACGAAAAGGAGAACTAAACAGAGCAACACGATTTAAAGAAAATTTGGGACTTAAATATATTGAAGATGGAATTAGAAAAGTATATGAACTAAGAAAAGTTACAGAATATGGAAATGGATATATATTAGAAGAAAGAACATTAACAATGGAAGAGTTAAAAATAAAAAATCCGGTAGGATATAATTTTATAATGAATTTGATAAATGGAAATAATAAATATATAAAGTATGTAAAACAGGAGAAAGAAAATGAAGAGTAGAACAGAGAAGGCATTAGTAATACTATTATCAATAGTAATAGTTATAATAGCATATAAGATAATAGACCCAAAAGTAAAGAATATCTTTGATGAAATGTATTATGGAGAGAAAAAGGTATATAGTTGGTTTGGACGCACTCCGTTTTGGGATATACCAGGGATAGAACAATGGAATAGAAATGACATGAAAGATACATCGATGAGCGAAGATACAATAGTAGATGAAAGATATGAAAAGAAATATAAAGCAAAAAAAATAGGAGAATGGAATATTGAATTTGAGTTTATATATGATATAAAAAAAGTATATATAAGTTTTTATAATGAAATATCTGAAAAGAAAAAATCAATTTCTATAGATTATAAGTATTATGTAGAAAGTAAGACATTGATTGAAGAAGTTCGGTTTTATAATGATCCAAAAAATTTATTTGAATCAAAAATTAAAGATATACCAAAGATAAAGGAGTATTTAAAAAAATATGATATATCCATAAAAGATTTAAAAGAAACAGCAGATGAGTTACTATTTGAAAAAGTAATAGGAGACTGGGAGAAATATACAAACTCAAGATTTTCAAAGGACAATTTAGGGACAGTAAAAATAGAAAGAAGTCCATTATTTGACGGAGCGGATTAGAAAAAAGAAATGGAAATAAGAAAAAACTGTTTAACTTTATAAAAAATCTATAAAGTATGTAGAAACAGGAGAAAAGAAATGAAAAGTAGAACAGAGAAAGTATTAGTAGTACTATTATCAGTTATAATAGTTATAATAGCATATAAGATAATAGATCCAAAAGTAAAGAATATATTTGATGAAATGTATTATGGAGAGAAAAAAGTATATAGTTGGTTTGGAGAAACTCCATTTTGGGACATACCGGGGATAGAGCAATGGAATAGGAAAGATATGGTATATACATCAATGAAAGAAGATACAACAGTATATGAAAGATATAAAAAGAAATATAAAACAAGAATGTTAGGAGAATGGAAGATTAGATTTAAATTTATTTATGATACAAAAAAAATAGATATAAGCTTTTATAATAAGATACTTGAAAAGAAAATAACATTTTCTATACATTACAAATATGATATAGAAAGCAAGAGAATGGTAGAAAATGTTGATTTTTTTGATAATACAAAAAAAATGCCAGAAGCTGAAATTGATGAAATTGCAAAGATAAAAGAATATCTAGAAAAAAATAATATATCCATAAAAGACTTAAAAGAAACAGCAGACGAACTACTGTATGAAAAAGTAATAGGAGACTGGGAAAAATATACAAACTCAAGATATTCAAAGGATAGTTTAGGTACAGTAAAAATAGAAAGAAGTCCATTATTTGACGGAGTGGATTAGGGGAAATTTAATTATTACGAGGGAAAGCGAATAGTAAAACTAATAAAAAAATATTTAAGAGTACCATATTTTATACACTTAGGGGGAATCGGTACATAAAACCATTCATACACCCGTGTATAAAAAAGCACAGACAAAGCTTATGTATTATCTGCTTAAAAACATCAAGAAAGTGCAGTTTTATCCTATAAAAATTATTGTAAAGTACTTGACAAATGGAAATAAATGATTTATACTATTTAGGTATTGAATATGCACCTTTAGCTCAGCTGGCAGAGCACCTGACTCTTAATCAGGGTGTCCAGGGTTCGAACCCCTGAAGGTGCACCAATTAATTTTTTAGGCATATAAAAATATGCCCAGATAGTGAAAAGTCGGTATAAGAGAGTAACCAAAATATCGAGATGAAATCGAAGATATTTTGAGTTAA
>NZ_JAYKBP010000007.1:0-45866 GCF_035282405.1 Parvimonas sp. C2 | reverse complement strand
AAGTTCGTCTGCTCTCGCTGACTTTTTGTTACACCTAAATTATTGTTTTTCTTTGTACTCTCAAAGTTTTTATCACTATATGAAATTTTTAATGTTTCACAACAACCATTATATTATACAACATCATTTTTTGGTTGTCAACACTTTTTTGTAAAAATTTTTTATTAAATTCCACAAAAAAAGCGACCCAGTTATCACTGGGTCTTTATTATATCAATTATTTTAATAATTGTCAATACTTTTTATTATTGTTTTTTGTATAAAATCTTATATTTTTGCAAATTAATGTAACTATTTTTATATATTGATAAATTGTGTTATAATTGTTCTGTAATTTATTTTACAATTATATTAAATTAGGGGGAAAACATGAAAAAATTTATTAGATTACTTTCTTTAGCTTTACTTATTACTATTTCAACCTCAGCTTGTTCAAATAAAACCACAAATAAAAATGTCAAAAAAACTAATGAAGAAGCTGAAAGAATTGCAAAAGATTTAGAAAAGCAAGAAAAAGAACTAGAAGAAAAAGTCAAAAAACAAAATGAAATTGCAGAACAAAAGAAAAACAAAATAAAACAATACGAACAAGAAATAGAAAGCGAAAAAAAGACTCGAGAAGAAGAGGCCGCACAAGGAGTTACTGTTTCTAATAATAAAGATTATGAATGGTATATGGATCAAAGCTCAACTGGAAAATACCACAGTGATAATTGTGTTCCTACTTGTACAGCTATGATTTTAAAATTTTTAGATTCAAATAGTAAAGATACAGGAGAATCCCTTAGAAATGAATATGTAGTCGATGGAAAAGGATGGATTCCTGATATAATGTTAGATGCATTAAAAAAGAGAAACATAAAATATGTAGCATATAATTTTAAACGTGGTTATATGAGTGATATGCCAATTAGAAAATATATAAAAGATGGTTATATTGGAATGTTTTTTTCAGATATGACCAAGATTGCCGGATTTAATCGTAACACTCCAAAACTTGGCAAAAGTCATAATGATTCAAAAGTTGTACGCCATACTTTTATTGTTAAGGGATATAAATATATAAATAATGAACTTTATTTTGAAGTTTATGATCCAGATTCTGCAAATCTTAGAGATAAAAACGGTCAACTCATTGGAAAAAACAGGTATTATAAGGCCAGTGAAGTTACAAATTCAGTGGTATGGCCTAAGATTTTATTTTTTAAAAGCAAATAGTAAATTTTGGAATTATAATTTAAATAAGCCATTTAAAAACATAATTAGTATTTTTAAATGGCTTATTTTTTATAATTTTTATTCACTTATTTTAAATCTATTTTTTTTATATTTGGATTTTCAATCTTTATAAAATCAAGTAAATTTTTTCTAAATTTGTTTTCATCATCCGTTATATAAAATATATTTTCTGTTATTTTTTTAGAGTCTTCATTTAATAGATTATTATGCTCCAAATATCTTTTCATTTCTGTAACTGTTTCTTTTGCAGGATTTATCAATTTTATATCTTTACCAGCTACTGATTTTATTGTGTTTTCCAATATTGGATAATGAGTGCAACCCATAACAATAGTATCAACATTTTGACTTATCAATTCGTTCAAATAGAATCTAGTTGTATCTAATGCTATTTGAGAATCTGACAAACCATCTTCAACAATAGGCACAAATAATGGACAGGCTTTTGAGTAAACTATATTTTCAAAATTTTCATCATTTATACATTTTTCATAAGCTCGACTTAAAACCGTCGCGTTAGTTCCTATTACACCGATTTTTTTATTTTTTGTTACACTGCTTGCCATTCGGCTTCCCGGCACAATCACTCCCAATATATACATATCAAATTCTTTTTTTAGCATTTCAAGAGCAACTGCAGAAACAGTATTGCAAGCTATAATTAAAGCCTTTATGTCTTTTTTATTCAAGAATTCTATACATTCTTTAGAAAATCTTTTAATTGTCTCCTCACTTCTGTTTCCATAGGGCACTCTGGCAGTATCTCCAAAATAAACTATTTTTTCATTTGGTAGAATTTCCAACAATTCTTTGACAACAGTAAGTCCACCTATTCCTGAATCAAAAATTCCTATTGGTCTATTATCCATACTATCTCTCCATTGTTTTAACTATAAAAGTATTCTTATGAATTTTCTTGAAATAATCATAAGCTTCTTTTATGTCATTATCGTTCTTAAAAATACCAAATACAGTTGGCCCTGAACCACTCATAAGAGATTTTGTACAATTAAATTCATACATTTTATCTTTTACGTTTTTGATCTCAGGACAATATGAAATTGACACCTCTTCCATTACATTATATAAATTATTAAAAAATTCGTCATAATTCTTATCTTTATATGTTCTTATAAGTTTATCCACTCTATCGCTATTACCACTTGGAGCTATATTTGAATAAATATAAGGTGTAGCAATTTCAACACTATTATTAACAATTAAAATACTTGTAGTTGGTAAACTTTCTAAAATTTCAAGTTCGTCCCCTATTCCTCTTGTTCTTGCTGTTTTTCCAACTAGTAAATAGGGAATATCTGCTCCAACACTTCTACCAATTTGTTTTTTTTCTTCTAAGCTCATATTGAGCCCCAAAAGTTCATCAATCATTTCGATAACAACAGCTGAATTGCTACTTCCTCCTCCAATACCCGCAGAAACCGGTATATTTTTTTCAATATGTATTGAGAAATTTTCGTTAAATTTATATTTTTCTTTCATAACATTATAAACTTTATAAACTAAGTTTTTTTCATTTAGAGGAATATCTTTAGAATTAGAGGTAATTTCAAATTTATCTGATATTTTAACCTCAACCTCATCATATAAATCTATCATTTGCATAATTCCATCTATATTATGATATCCATCTTCCCTTTTTTCTATTACATCTAAAGTTAAATTTATTTTTGCATAAGATTTCTTTTTCATAAAATCCTCTCTATCTAAACGCTTTATATATTTTAAACTATTTTACCACAATTTTAAATAAAAGACAAAATTAAAAAACACCATTCTATTATATTCTAGTTGGCAACTCAATAAAAACCTTTTTTTGAAAATTTATTCATAAAAATTAATAAAAAACTATTGACTTATTTTTAAAAAAGTGGTATACTTTTGTTGAGTAAAATTTTAGCGCTTAGCACTAAAGGTGTTTTACTTTAAAGAATAACATAACCTATATTACTCATTATAATTTTGATGAGTTACTCTCTCCAAATTACGGTGTACCCCCAAATCACCGTAACACTGAAAAGAAAGCTTATGGCTTTCTTCAGAGCGCAGACAAAGCATAAATTTTGTCTGTGCTTTTTTTATGTATTTTTGTTTTTAATTAAAAATCATCTGAAATTTTGTTAAAATCTTAAATTTTTTATAAATTTCCTTAAAAATTAAAAAATTAGGTCTCTTTCTACCTAATCTACTCATCATATTTGCTAATTTCTTCATATTTAGACACGCAAAAGTTAGGAGAGCTTTTATTTGCATTTTTGCTTTCCCTTTCTCATTTGTATATCTAAATCCATGATATTCTTTTACCGTTCCGAATGTTCTTTCTATTGTCTCTTTTCTTCTCTTATATTCTTCTTTTCCTCTTTTTGTATATCTGTATTCTTCACATTCTTCTAAGTAATTCTTCCATATATGTCTTGTTATTACTTTTTGTTTGTTTTTGCTTTCTGTACACTTATCTAAATTCTTACACTTACTACATTTTTTCCTATCACTTTTATACTCTCTATATCCTTCTCTTGTCGTCGTACTATATTTTATTATCTCATTTTCTGGGCAGATGTAACAATCATAATATTCATCATATACATAATCTCTTGGATAAAATCCTTCTTTTCTCTTTCCTTTTGACCTTGTGTATGGTAATACAGGTTGTATCTTATCATCTATCAACATCTTTGCTATTGCCGGTGTTTTATATCCTCCATCCATTACTATTTTTCTTACCTCGAATTTCTTTAAGTCCTTTTCGTAAAAATCCATAAATGTTTCACTATCATGTAAATTTCCTGCATAACTTCTACAAGCTAACACCCAGCCGTTTTTATCACAACTTGTTTGTACACTATATGCAAAAACCTCTTTATGTTCTCCCTTATGGAATAATCCACTTTCTTTATCTGTTGTGCTTTCTACCTTCTTTACTACTTCCGTTCTATTGGTGGGACTTAATTCCTTCTTCCCTTTTAATTCTCTATCTTTCTTTATCTCTTCATTTAATTGACTATGATACTTCTTTGCTTTCTTTTCTATCTTTACTTCTATATTCTTATGTCTATTTGCATGTGCTTTTACATGTGTTGAATCTACAAATTGTATCTTTTCATCTACAAAGCCTTGTTTCTCTGCTTGACTTAATATATTTACAAATATCTTTTCAAATATATCTGTTTCCTTAAATCTTCTCTTGTAATTTTGTCCATATGTTGTAAAATGTGGTATCTTATCATAAAAATCATATCCTAAAAACCATCTGTATGCTACATTTACCTCTATTTCTCTTATTGTTTCACGCATACTTTTTATCCCAAAAATGTATTTTAAAAATATTATTTTAAAAAGTACTATTGGATCTATACTTGGTTTACCATTATCTAAACAATATTTATCTTCTATTAAATCATAAATAAAGGAAAAATCTATTGTTTCATCTATTTTCCTTAAAAGATGACTCTCTGGAACTAAAGAATCTATACTTACCATTTGTACTTGATTTACTCTATTTTCATCATTCTTATGTAGCATTTTTAACATCTCCTTTTGTATTATTATACTACTTTTTCTCTCTTTTCTCCACTAAAAAAGTGCCAATGTTTTATCATTGACACCTTTGTCTTCAGTCTGAAAGTAGCACATTGGCTACTTTTTGTTTTTTATTACAAAGTAACAAGGGTCCCGGGTACCCACCCGATGCGAAGCATCGTGGAAGGGTGGAGTTCTTATTGCGAAGCAACAAGGGTCCCGGGTACCCGCCCGATGTGAAGCATCGTGGAAGGGTGGGGTTCTTATTGCGAAGCAACAAGGTTCCCGGGTACCCGCCCGATGTGAAGCATCGTGGAAGGGTAGGGTTCTTATTTTCCCATAAGTGAAGCACCTAACGCTCCTGCAAATCTGCCTAATTCATGAGTTTCTACTTTTTTCCCCAATAGTTTTTCCAAAAGTTCTACCATATAAGGATTGTTTGAAAATCCTCCTGTTAAAAAGTATAAATCAGCTTCATTTCTAAATTTTCTTGTTTGTCCTACAACTTTATTTGCTATTGAATGAACAACTCCGCTAGCAATATCCTCTTTAGCACGTCCTTGACCCATAAGTGAAATAATCTCTGATTCAGCAAAAACTGTACAAGTTGAGCTTATAGGTATTGGCGTCCCTATTTTGGATAACTCAAACATCTCGTCCAAGCTAACTCCAAGTCTATTACTCATAACTTCCAAAAACTTTCCAGTCCCAGCAGAGCATTTATCATTCATTATAAAATCACTGACCAAACCATTAGATATATTTATAATCTTCGTATCCTGTCCACCAATATCAATAACATCACAATCTCTTTTCAACAAATACATTGCCCCTTTTGAATGAGTTGTAATTTCTGTAACAACCCTATCCGCATACGGAACCGATACTCTACCATAACCAGTTGCTACTACATATGAATTATCTACATCAAACCCATTTTCAACTAATTTTTTATAAATTTCTCCAGAAGTTTCTTTGCTATTCCAACCTGATGGCATCAATATTTTATAAAGTATTTTATCTTTGTCTTTATCATAAACAACCACTTTAGAAGCTGTTGATCCTATATCTATTCCTATATTCATTATATCATCTCCAAAAATGCTTCAATTCTAGTTGAAACCTGTCCGACATCAGTCATAGAATAGTCAGATTCTATATACATATAAGGTTTCCCCTTTTTCTCTGTTACAAATTTTTTAACCTTTGTAGATTCTACAGCAAAGGTATGACAAGCTTGAAGTACAATTTCAATAACTGCATCAACTTGATATTCATCTATCAGCATATCCAAATCCTTAAACCTTTTTTCGTTAGGCGACATAACCGAACAACTTAAATTAAGATATTTTTTAGCAATTGCATCAATTGGATTGTCAATAGTTTCATCAATTAGTTCGAGCTTTTCACGAACTCCTGAACAATTTTCATAGACTACAATATCAGCTCCAGCTTCTTCTATTTTAGTCAATATTTTTTCACGAATACCACCTACCGGACAACCTGTAATTAAAATTCTTGGTCTATCACTTTTTTTACCTTTAAGTTCTTTTTCCCACATTTCATAAAGTTCTTGTGTCTTTTCAACAAGACTTTTATTTTTTTCTTCTCTATTAAAATTAAAACCAAAGGCATCTTGGGTTCCGCTCATTGTTACTCCACTTAAAGGTGATGGATTTAGCTTTCCAAGTTCAAAAAATTTTCTTAAATTTCTTCTTTCTTGATTTCCTATTTTTATGGCATCCCATAATTTTTCTTCTGTTATTTCAACATCAAAAGTTTCTTCTATTTTTCTTTTTAATTTGTAAATTTCATTAGTCCAAAGTTTCAAAGATAGCTCATCATTATTATTTTGAGGTAATTGCATAACATGAACATCTTTGAAGTCTCCCATAAGCTCATACATTTTTTTCTTTCCATCACAAGTTGTTTCTCCTATTACAATGTCAGAAAAATAAAAATACGGACAGGTATCACTTACAGCAAAACCATAACTCGATTTTATAAGGGGACAAAGATTTTTAGGCAAATCTCTTTCGGCATATTTTATGGAATCTTCAGTTGTGGCACATAAGCTTACTGGAATAAGTCCTCCTGCATAAATAACTTCTTGAGGAGTATATGTACAAAAAATACCAGCGACCTTTTGCCCAGATTCTTTCAATTCTTTCATCTTTAAAAAACCATTTTTTCTGGTTTCATTAAAATCATCAAAATTACTAGGAAGTTTAAAATTATTATGGTCTTTCATTTTTTCTCCTTTCAACTATCAAAAAAACACCTATAATTAGATTATATATTATTATCTTTAAAATGTTAAATCATTTTTTCTTATTAAATAATCATTATTCATAAGTAAAATCTATTATAAGTAAAAAAGACAAGTTACCGATGAACTCATCTCTTTTACTTATAGGGAACATTACATAATTAAACTATCGTCAATATTAAAAACAGCTTATCTTAAGTTGTAAAATTCAAAACATCTAAAATATGTTTTCTATGCTTAATAAATTCATCACTATTTCTATTTCTAGGATATTCCATATCTATCTTTATATCTTCCTTTATAACTCCGGGTCTTGGAGCCATAACAATAACTCTGGTTCCAAGATAAATTGCTTCATCCACATCATGAGTTACAAGCATAAACATCATATTTTTATTACTTTTCCACATTTCTATAAGTTCATGTTGAATATTCATTCTTGTAAAGGCATCTAAAGCCCCCAAAGGTTCATCAAGCAAGAAAACTTCTGGTTCAGTTATCATAGTCCTTATGAGTGCAACTCTTTGCGCCATACCTCCCGAAAGTTGATGTGGATAAAAATTTTGAAAATCTTCCATTCCTATAATATTAATAAATCTATCAACTTTTTCTTTGTTTTCCTTTAATTTACCTGACATTCTAAAACTAAATTCTACATTTTGTCTAAGTGTCAACCAAGGAAACAAAGTATGTTTTTGAAACACCATCCCCCTATTAACATTAGTTCCTTCAATTATTTTATCATTTAGAGTAAGTTCTCCTGTAGTTACAGGAATTAATCCAGAAACCAATCTCAGCAAAGTAGATTTCCCACAACCAGATGGACCTACTATACAAACAAACTCTCCTTCTTCAACAGTTAAATTTATATCGTGAAGAACTTCAGTGATACCATTATTATCAAAATTAGGAAAAATCTTTGTAACATTCTTTAATTCCAATTTTCTCTTTTCCATTATTGTATCACCCCTTCTTGCCATTTAAGAACTTTCTTTCTAATATATCCCAAAGCAAAATTTACTATAACAAAAATAATACAAATTATAATTATTGCCCCATACATATTAGAGAATTTCGCCCAGCCTCTTTGCCAAGTTATATACCAACCAAGTCCTGATTCAACTCCTATCATTTCAGCAGCTAAGAGTGATACACAGGCTGTGCTCATCCCCATAACTAAACCTTGAAAAATATGTGGTAATGCTGATGGAATTGCTATATTTAAGATTAACTGTCTTTCACTAGCACCCAATGTCCTTGCAGCTTCATAATAAGCCACATCAATATTTTTAATTCCTGTATAACTAGACATTGTAACTGAAAACCAAACTCCAAGAGCAATTACTATTACAGCACCTTTAAAAAGAGAACTTGCAAATACCATTATAACTGGTATCCAAGTAATAGATGGAATTGCTCCTAACAATTTCATAAAAGGAGAAATCCAATAGCTCACAATTTTACTATAACCACATGCAATACCAGTTATAAGACCAATTAAAACTCCCCAGAAATATCCTGTAAATAGTAATTTCAAAGAATTTTTAATACAGTCTAGTAAATAAGCTCTATCAGTCAACATCGCATTTAAAATATTATCCACCCAAGGAAAATAAGGTAGCAAAAGCGAATTTGTCTTTAAGGTTGCATAATCGTATAAGATAAGCAAAAGGTAAACAAATGTGGCAAGAGGAGCAATATGTCTAATTTTATAATAAACTCTTTTAATAAAAAATGATAATATCCCAAGAATTAAAAATAAAGCAAGTTGCACTCCCAAAAATATACCATAAACATCAGTTATTCCATTTTCTCCATAATTAGGAACATAATAAAATTCTAATAAAGCTAAAATTATCGCTATTACAGGCAGAAATATAATAATTCTATCAAAAACTTTATACAAATTACTTTTTGGTTTCTGCTCTATTTCCTTCAACTGTTCCTTTGTTAAATTTTTTATATCTATACTCATAGTTACTCCAAATTATTTCTTCATCGGTCTCCAAATATCAGCCAAAGTTTCTTTTGAATTAGACTCTGCTTTTATCAACTTAAACTCTGCATAATCTTTTAAAACATCTTTCAAAGATTCTTCTGTTCTTTCATCAGTAACTTTAAAATTATAAGTTTCTAAAAATCTTTGATCAGATTTAACATTTCCTGAACCCCAATTATTTTGATTGATAACCTGAGCAGCTTCTTTTTTATTTTCTTCAATCCAATCACTTGCTTCTTTATGAGCCTTAGTAAGTTTTGCTGCTGTTATCGGGTTTTCTTCAACAAATTTTTTATTTAAAATAAGAACACAACATGGTTCAACTTTAAAATCATCATCTGTAGTAATTGAACGAATAGGTCTTAGAATGCCCTCATCGACAAATTTTTGTGCAAATTGATCCGGAAACATTGAAGCTTGAATTTCTCCATTTTGCATAGCTTGAATAGTTGCTGCAATTTCAACGTTTTTAAATTTAACTTTTGAATAATCAACCTTATCTCTAGACAAAAATCTCAAAGCTATATTGTGATCAGAAGCTCCTATTCCATCGTGAATTGCAACTTCTTTTCCAATTAAATCACTTGTTTTTTGAATGTTAGAATCTTTTAAAACAAAAAGGGATTTACATCCTGTATGTGCCCCTCTTGTAAATACCATATTAGTTCCATTTACAGCAGGTACAACTGAAGTTGAAATATGATCTGTAGTCGCATCCAGCTTACCTGTACCAATTGCATCTGCAACAGATAATTTTAAATTTTTAATTTCGCCCTCTAAACCCTGTTTAGCTAAATAACCTTTAACTTGTGCAATGCCTAATCCGGAAGTACAAAGTCCACCATTATAGCCCAAAGTAATTTTTGTTCCATAACGAGGCTCTTTTTTCCATTTTTCCTCTAAATCAGGATCATTTAAATCTACATCTGCAATAGTAGTTTTATTTTCACTATTTTCCTTTTTCTTTTCAGTACTTTGTTTATTGTCAGCTCTTTTAGCAGTATTTCCACAACCGGAAACACTAAATAACATTGCAGATAATAACAGTAAACTAATTCCCTTTTTATTCATAAAAATCCTCCAAATAAATAGTCATCAAAAATATATTGTTAATTTATGTAATAATCTTGTTTATAATTTAAAATATTTTTGACTAAATAAATTATAACATCTTAAATAATTAAGTCAACAATTTATCTATATTAATTTTTTATAGTAAAAGGACTATTTATTAGTAATTTTTATGAAATAGTTTTACTTAATAAGTAAGAACCTTATTAACATATCATTTTATATAATAAAAAAGAGTTATAACTAAATAACTCTTCTCTCAATAATGATTAAAATTTATTTTTGATTAATTGGCTTCCAAACATTTTGTAAAATATCTTTCGCTTCTTTATTTTTATCTATCAGTCCAAATTTTTTGTAGTCTCTTACTATATCATTAAGAGACTTTTCAGTTTGTTCATCCGAAACTCTGAAGCTATAAGCGTTTAAAAAATAAATATCAGTATCTCTATCTCCAGAACCCCAATTATTTGCCTTTACAATATCAGCTGTTTCCTCTTTGTGATCTTCCACCCATTCACTAGCTTGTCTATGTGCCTCCGTAATCTTTGCGGCTGTAATAGGATTTTTTTCAACAAACTTTTTATTTAAAATAAGAACACAACAAGGTTCAATTTTAAAATCGTCATCCCAAGTTATTGAACGAATTGGTCTAATTATTCCTTTATCAATAAATTCCTTTGCATATTGGTCAGATAATACACAAGCCTGTATTTCTCCATTTTTCATTGCTTGAATTAAAGCCGTACTTTCAACCGGTTTAAATTTAACTTTAGTTTGATCTACATTATCCTTTGCAAAAAATCTAAGGCTTATATTATGATCTCCAGATCCAATTCCGCCATGTACACCAACTGTTTTTCCTTCCAAATCTTTAGTTGACTTTATATCTGAATCTTTTAAAACAAACATAGTTCTACATCCTGTATTTACAGCTCTTGTAAAAGTTATATTTAAACCATTCACAGCTGGAATAAGAGATGTTGAAATATGTTCAACCATAACATCAATTTTTCCTGTTGCAATAGCGTCTTTAGGCTCTGGATTATTTACAATTTGAGTTTCTAATCCTTGTTTTGCAAAATATCCCTTTGCGTGAGTTACACCTAAAGTAGAAGCACAAAGGCCTCCATCAAAGTTTATAATTATCTTTCTTCCATAAGCTGGTTCTTTTTTCCACTTTTCTTCTAAATCAGGATCTTTTAAATCAACTTTCCCAATAGTCAGTTTATCTCCTGTATCATCAGTTTTTGTAGCAGTTTTATCATCAGCTCTTTTTGCAGTATTTCCACAAGAAGATAAAACCAATGCAGAAACCAATAACAAAACTAGATTTCTTTTTTTCATAAGTCTTCTCCAATCCATGCACTAATTTTAAAATTTGTTTATCCCTTTGTTCTATTATATTAGTAATATTTCTTTAAGTCAATAATTTTATTATAGTAATTTCTTATGCAAAAAGTTCTATTTATAAAGATTTTCTATAAAAAAAGACACAACTAACGCTATGTCTTTCCATATTAAATCATATATCATTTTAACTAAAATAATTTTTCATTATTTTTTCAAAACTAAAATATTATTAAATTCTTCAGAATTTTCCTTTATTTTATTTGTATTTCCTACAACCACAAAAGTATCTTGACTTAATGTTTTTCCTATTACTTCTGAAAGTTCTTTTAAATCTTCTAATTTTGCATTTAAAAGTTGTTCTAGGTATATTTCTAATTCTTTTTCATCTGATCCTGTAATATACATAATCATAGAAGTATATCCTTTATGCTTTGGTGTCAATAGAGGATTAAAATCTTTTACCATTGAAATTTTAAAACTTTCTAAATCATCTTTAGAAATATCCATTTCAGAAACATATTTTCCTACAGTTGAAAAAATTTCTTTTGTAGATTTTAAATTTGGGTCTCTATAACTGAACATAATAATTTCACTATCTCTAGTTATACTAAATCCAGCTCCATAAGCCCCACCAATCGCTCTGATATTATTATGCATATGAGTTGTACTCAAGATTTTTGAAAGCAATGCAAAACTTCCTGAAAAATCAACTCCATATTTTTTCATATCTCCTGCAAAAGTAACATAATTTACATCTGAAGATGTTGATATTCCTTCTTTCAAATTTTCTTTTTCAAATGTAAAATCATAAGGAGAATCTTCTAACTTTGGAAATTCTTTAACAAGTCCAACAAATTCTTTTTCTACATTATCAAAATTGTCCTCTGTTGTTGTTATATTTACAATTACATCATTCAAATTGAACATTCTATTGTAAACAAATTCCATTTTTTCAATTACATTATCAATTTTTTCATCAAAATTCTCAGTTAAATCTTGAATAAATTTCAAATAATCAATACCTTTAACTTTTTCGTCATAGTATGCCTTATTAGAATAATATGATTTTGCTCTATTTATTCCATAAAGATGACCTGCTCCGATAACATCTTGTTCTAATTCACCTTTTATAGCCAAAAGCTCTTCTTTTATTCTATTCTTATCGGTGAAAATAGTTTCTTTTAACAAAATTTTAACAAGTTCAGCTGTTTCTTTAAGTTTTTCAGAGAAGAATTTTACACTTACAACAAATTTCGGGACAAATTTTTCTTTATTCTTTGCATTTGTCATTGTTACTATTGAAGTTGAAATTCCTCCACAACGTAAAAATGTTTCAACAGTAAAATCTTTGTATGACATTGATTTTTTGTCTAAAGATTTTAACAGATTTTCAATTAACGACATATATACTATTTCATCTTTTGAGATATGCTTTAAGTCAAAACAAATATCTACATAGTTAATACCTGAAGTGAAAATATTATGTTTTAAAACCGTTATATCTTCTATTTTATCTATTTCATTTGGAATTTTTAAAGTTTCTTTATCAATATCCTCAATTCTCAACTTCGGAATTGTAGCTTTTTGTTCATCAGAACTTTCAGTTTGTTGATATTCAATTAAATTCTTAGTATTTTCAATTATTTTTTCAACTTGAATTTGATTTAAAGAGTCTTTATATCTCTTTAACCACTCTTTTTGTGCCAAATCTTTTTTGTCATTAAGTCCAGCACTTGGTGAAAGAATTATGAATGCTTTATGATTATTATTTAAAATCTTTTCTTCAATAATTCTTTCCAACAATCTATTATTTAAAATTTCTTCTCTAATTTCTGATAATGCTTCGTCAAAAGCAAGTGATTCCATAGGATTTTTGCCATACAACCAATTCTCGCAGATATGCAACATACATTCAATTCCGGCAGTTGTAGAATTTAAAAGTTCTCTTACAGAAAATTCTGTTCTATTCAACACTGCAATCAGCTTTTCTTTTTCAATTCCATTCTTAACAATATCTGTTAAAGTTTTTTCTATAATTTCCTTAAATTTATCTAAATTTTCTCTTTCTGAATTTGTAACAAAAACTCCAAAACTTGAATATTTTGTGGCCTCCATAGAAATAGAAGATACATCTTCACATATATTTGCTTTAAGAAGAGCTTCTTTTAAATATGCTCCTTGCATTTCAACCAAAACTTCATTTAATAATCTTGATATTATTCCGTCTTTTAATCCATCACTTTCTCCAAAGCAAGAAACATAAGCTAAGAATGTCTTATTCTTAGTATCTTCATCTTTAGAAACTGAATATTCATCAAAGACATTTTTAGGTTTTTCAAAAGGTTTTTGATTTCCTTCAAAATTATCAAGTTCTTCTTTTTCAAAATTTGAAAGATATTCTCTATCCAGAAATTCAAGTCTTTCTTCCATATCACAATCCCCATATAAATAAATATATGAGTTAGAAGGATGATAACATTTTGAATGAAACTCACAGAAATCTTCATAAGTTAAATTTGGAATTTCATAAGGTTCTCCGCCTGATTCTTTAGCGTAAACAGTATCAGGACAAAGAGCACTATTCACCCTATAGTAAAGAGTTGTTTCGGGAACAGAATAAGCCCCCTTCATCTCATTATAAACTACACCTTTGATATTAAACTCATCTTCTTCATTTTCAAGTTCATAATGCCAACCTTCTTGCATAAAAATTCTTCTATCAGATTTCATCGCTGGATAGAAAACAGCATCCATATATACATCCATCAAATTTTTAAAGTCTTTTTCATTTCTACTTGAAACAGGATAAACTGTTTTATCAGGAAAAGTCATAGCATTTAAAAATGTAGCTGTACTTATTTTTACCATATCCATAAAAGGTTCTTTAGTTTGGAATTTTCTTGAACCCGATAATACACAATGCTCAATTATATGGCAAATTCCTGTGTTATCTGTAGGAATAGTTTTAAATCCAATACTAAAAGTTTTATTGTCATCATTATTTTTCATCAAAAAAACTCTAGCACCGGTTTTTTCATGTTCAAGCAAAACACAATCAGAATTTACATCCTTTATATGTTTTTCTTGAATTAATTTATATCCTTTATACATATTCCCTCCTATTTTGTAATGAATTCCAAAACCGCCTCAGCTGTTTTTTCCATATCGGAAATAACTAAATATTCTTCAATCGTATGAATTTTATACATTCCAACTCCTAAAATTACAGAATGAAATCCATTTTTCAAATAAATATTTCCATCACAACCTCCACCAATTTTAATTGGTTTGGCTGTAATTCCAACTTTTTTATAAGCATCTAAAACTCTATTTAATAAATTATTTCCATCAATTTGTTTTAGTGGTGGATAATCGTATTTAACTTCAATATTACATTTAACTTCAAAATCTTTTGCAGTTTTTTCAAAAATATCTATATAATTATCAACATTTTCTTTTGCTTCATCTTCATTCAAACATCTAACTTCCATTTTGATTTTACAATCTTTAGGGACAACATTTGTTGGAAATTCAGATATAATGCTACCTATATTTGAAGTAGTATGGTCGTTTAATCTTCCGATTTTCATTTTTGAAATAGCATGACTCATAGCTATAATTGCACTTCTTCCTTTTTCAGGTTCAATTCCTGCATGAGCAGAAGCTCCTTCATAATGAACATTTATCTTATACATACAAGGTCCTTCAACAGCTACAAGATCTGAACCGCCACCATTATCAAGCACTAGCATATCTTTTGCGGGCATAAATTCAGATGGAATTTCTTCCCATTTAATTGATTTCGCTCCCAAAAGTCCAATTTCTTCAGACGGAGTTATAATTGCAAACACATCATTATGTGGCAAATTATTTTCAACTAAATTTTCAAAAGTTTCCAAAATAATTGCAACTCCACCCTTATCATCTCCACCTAAAGTTGTTTCTGTTCTTGTTTTAACAAGCCCATCCTCAACATAAACATCCAAATCTTTTGAAGGCTCAACAACATCCATATGAGCTGAAAGAGAAATTGGTTTAAGTTTTTCGTCATCACAATTCTTTTCAAGTTTTGCAATAATTACAGGAGTATTCCCGCCATATTCAGCTGAATGGTCATGTAAAATATATTCGACTCCTAGCTTTTCTAATTTTTCTGTTATATATTTCATAACATTTATTTCATTTTTTGAAGGTGAGTAAATCTTTACTAAATCTAAAAACGTATTTAAAAGTCTTTCTTTATTCATACTAAATCTCCTTTAACATTTCAATAATTTTTTCTAGTTTCATTCCTCTGCTTCCTTTTACCATAATCAAAGTATCTTCTGAAATGAGTTCCTTAACTTTCTTTACAACTCCTTCATTAGTTTCAAAATGGAAAAGATGGTTGACATTGAAATTTCTATTTGCTCCATTGTAAATTTCTTTAGCTAAATCTCCAATACATATTACATAGTCAATCTTATCTCTATCTATTTTTTCTCCAACAAAAAAATGTAATCTTCTTTCATCTTCTCCAAGCTCCAACATATCAGAAAGAATTAAAATTTTATTTTTATAGCCTTTCATAGTATAAACAGTTTCTATACAAGAAGTTAAACTTTGAGGATTTGACTTATAACAGTCATTTAAAATATCAAAACTTGGTAAGTGCATAAGTTCCATTCTCATTCCTGTAAGTTTTACCTTTGAAAGACCTCTAACAATTTCTTGATAATCCATTCCCATAAGTCCTGCTATTGTTATTGCAACAGAAACATTGTAGATTTGATGTTTTCCTATAAAAGGAATACTATAAGCATACTCTCCGATTGAAAAGCTACTTCCCTCTTCATCGGAACGAATAGGTCTTATAATTACATCAGAATCTTCTCTTGTTCCTATTTTGATAATTCTTTGAGGAATTGTATATTCCTTAACAACTTCTCTTAAAACTTCATCATCATTGTTATAAATAAAGACTCCATCAGGCTTTAATCCTTCTAAAATTTCAAACTTAGCCCTGGCAATATTTTCTTTAGTCCCAAGTTCTTGTAAATGACTATCTCCAATATTTGTAATAACTGCAATATCAGGTTTTGCAATATTTGTAAGAGTTCTAATATCTCCAAAATGATCCATTCCCATTTCTAAAACTATTGCCTGATCATCTAAATCCATTTCCATAATAGTTTTTGAAACACCTATTTCATTATTAAGATTTTTTGCAGTCTTATGAACTCTATATTTTTCTTCTAAAATTGCAGCTAAAATATCTTTAGTTCCTGTCTTACCATTTGAACCGGTTATTCCAATAACTTTAGCTTTTGTCGCCTTTAAATAACTACTTGCAAGTTTTTGATATGCTTGTAAAGTATCATCTACAACAATAATTCCAGCATCAAGATAAGGTGTAGGATGTTTTCTATCCCACAAAGTAGCAACTGCACCTTTTTGAATAGCATCAAAAGCAAAATTATGTCCATCAAATTTTTCTCCTACAAGAGGAATAAATAAATTATTTACTTGTATATTTCGCGTATCTGTAGAAATCCCTTCAATCACTGCATCTTTCATACTTACAGTAACTAAATGTCCTTCAACTATTTTAGCAATAGTTCCCAAAGTTGCTTTTAACATAATTACCCCCTATTTGTTGTCAAAGAATCTTTTTCTCTTTTATTTTCAATGGCAAGTTCAATCAACTCATCTAAAAAATCACTATAAGTCTTTCCGAAAGTTTTCATATACATTGCTGGTGCCATAGAAACGGCAGTCATTCCAGGGATTGTATTAATTTCATTAACTAGCATTTTTCTATCACTATCTCTTACAAAAATATCAACTCTTGCAAAGCCCTTACAATTTGTAACAGCATAAGCTCTCTTTGCTACAGATTGAATTTCTTTAATTTCTTCATCAGTTAAATCCCAAGGGATAATATGATCTGTAGTTTCGTCAAAATATTTTGCTTCATAGTCAAAAAACTCTCTAGTAACTTTTACGCCACCAGGTAAACTAGCTTTTAAAATATTATTCCCCATAACTAAAACTTGAAGTTCATCTCCAACAACTGCCTCTTCAACTAAAACTCTACTATCATACTTAAAAGCTTCAATTAGAGCAGGTTCAATATCTTCATTCTTAGTTACCTTTGTAACCCCAACACTTGATCCAGCATTACAAGGCTTTACAAAAGAAACTTCTCCTATTTTTTCAAGAATATTTTTAATTTGTAAATCTTTATTTTTGTCAAACTCATACTTTGTAACTAAATAATATTCAGGTTGTAAAATTCCATTACCAGCAAAAACATCATTAGCAGTTCCCTTATCCATACAAACAGCAGAGGATAAAACATTATTTCCCACATATGTAAGATCCATTATATCAAAAAAACCTTGAATAGTTCCATCTTCAGAAAATGTTCCATGCATTGCAGGAAAGAAAATCGCATTTTCATTTACAAAGTCATTTGCAAAGAATTTTGAAATAGAATCCGCAACATTTCCATATCCTTCAACCATAAGTTCTTTTTCATCTTCAATATTCTTAGTATTTTCCCCTAAGTAATTCCATCTTCCACATTTATCTACATAAATAGGAAATATCTTATATTTTTTTCTATCTAAATTATTTACAACAGACTTAGCAGTTAAAACTGAAATTTCATGTTCAGTACTCTTCCCTCCATATAACAAATATAAATTTTTCATAATAAAACCCCTTCTTTATAATATAAATCTTACCTTATAGTATACCATAAAATGAGATTTTTTCATAATTCGATAAAAATATTTTTTGCTAAATTCAGTAAATAGCATCACTAAATCTATATTATTTTTATATTGTGTAAATACAATGACTATATATCATAATATTATCTATTTTTTAAAAATTTTTAAAGTTTTTCACATCTATAAAAAATTTTAATCAGTATTTAACCCCGTTAAATGATATATTTCTTGTGCTTATTAAACTACTTTTTATTCCTCGTAAAAAACTTTTCAATTATAAGTTTTTCTATTGAATTTATTCTGATAAAGTTATTTCGTAAAAGTTGTAAATCCACATAATTAAAAACCTTTAAATCTATATAAAACAAAAATTTATCTAAACAGGTATGTATAGTTTTTTATTTAACAAAAAAACCACATATAGCAAAAAAATGACAATTACTTTATCATTTATTTTTGTATATTTCAAAAAAAGAAATTAGTCGTAAAAAACTAAAGTTCATAAAAACCAAAAGTTTAAATGTATATTGACGATAAAAAATTACTAGTATACAATTATATTGCAAAATTTATTTTATGGAGGAAAAAATGAAAAGAAAAAAAGGCATTTTTAAAAAATTTATAGTCCTGTCTTTGCTTTTAAATTTAGCAATAAGTCCAGTGGCTGTAGCTATTAGTAATACTGTATATGCTGAAAATACAGAGAAAGCTGATGATGTAAAACTAGCAGATTTTAATTTAGAGGGTATTGATAAGGTTACAGAAAAAAGAATAACTAAAGAAATAACTCTAAAAGTAAAAACTCATCCTGATTTTGCTTATTGGGGAAAAGAAGAATATTCTATCAAGAGTGTTAATGGTGTTTTTGATTTCTCAGTAGTAGAAGATAAGGATAATCTCTACACTGTTGAAATCGAAGGAGAAAGCGACTTACAGATTTCAAACATTAAAAAAGATGAAAACAATCTTAATATTCTAAAATTTGATAAGGCTAAAAAGAAACTTAGAACTTCCAATTTAAAAGGTGAAGAAGCTGAAATAACTAATTTGATTTTTGATAAGAAATCAAATGATAATGACCAATCAGATAAAGAAAATAAACTTGTTACTATTAAAGATATTGATGTTGTATTCTCAGATGGAACAAAGGTTCCTGACGGAATTAATTTTCATACATTTAATAAAGAAAACAAGGATATGTCTGATTATGTAACTTCAAATGGAAAATTATCAGGAATTAAGGTTCCAGCAGGCGCAAGACTTAAATTAGGTATTTCAACAGATAAAGATAAGTATACTTTAAAAACAAATAATGGATATGAAAACTACATTTGGTTCAAAGTAGATAAAAATGGTGTAGCAAAATTATATGATGAAGTAACTGGAAAAACATCAGAAAAAAGTCTAGAAAAATTAGTAGTGGTAAAAAAATCAGATTTAATTGGTGAAAAGCCTGAAAATAAAAAGATAATTAAAAAAGTTTTAGAAGTTTTTGATACCACTTCAAATAAAGCCGTTACTGAAGACAATATAAAATTTGTAGTTATAGGTGGCGGAGAAGTTAAAGAGTTTGTAAGCAAAAATGGTAAAATTGAATTAGAACTCTACAAAAATACTGAATATACTATCAATATAGTTAGAGCCGTTGAACATCCTTATAAGATGAGTGGTTTTAAATTTAAAATCAATGATGATAACAGTATTGAAAATGAATCAAAAGAAAAAGTAGAAAAACTTAATGTATATCAAGGTTCATATTTGATTAGACTTTATGTTATTCACGGTGGAAAACATCTAAAAAAATCCATTGATTTTAAAATTGAAGAAATTGGATCTAATGTAGTTCAAATTAGAAAAAATGAAAATAATTTTCTAAATTTTGATGCAAAAATAGGTAAATCATACAAAATAACTATGAACGGTAAGGACTCTGAATACTATTTAGAAAAGCCTTTAGAGTTCACAATGGAAAAAGATAAAGAAGATGGTATGTATTGGCCTAAGGTTGCAAAAGGAGATACTTCTCAAGGCGAAAACAGAAAAGTAAAGGCTATCTTTTTAAAACGTTATGATGGAGTAGATAATCATATTCCAGGCCTTGATGGAAATGATATAAAACCACCTTGCCCAAACTGTCCTGATAATTCAAATGCTGTTTGTGAAATTAGTAAAAGCAAAGTAAAAACATTACCTATTTCAGTTAAATTACCTGAAGGTGCAGATAAAAAAGATATAAAATTTAAACTATTTAATTCAAGTAAACAACAATATGAAGGTGAATTTACTCTTGACGAAAACGGAAAATTACCAGCACTTGAATTATTTGAAAAAAATTCATATTTTTTACAATTAGTTTCAAATAAATATTTTATGCATAATAAACATTTTGAAGCTGTAAAAGAAGGTAATTTCCCTTATGCTTTTAAAGATAAATCAGAGTTAAAAGAACTTATCGTTAAAAATAATACCGCTAATGTTAAAAATGATGGAACTTATGAAATCGACATTAAGTTTGTAAAGGATAATAAGCCTCTTGTAAATGAAGAAATTCAATTTATAGGCTCAATTCATACTACAAAAGCTACAACTGACGATACAGGTCATTTAAAAGTTAGATTAATGGAAGATGTAACTTATGTTGCTAAACCAACTAATGAAAATCTTGTAATTGATACCTTCCCTATGGTTGTAAAAGATAAAACTGAATGGGGAACTCCAGGTGTTAAATATATTTTTGACCATTCTTCTTGTGGAAGTGCCGAAGTTGTTAAAGTTAAAAATAAGCTTTTAGGTAGAACTGACGGTTCTATCACTTGTAAACCAGGAAATACAACTATAAAAGGAATGGATTTTAAAGATTTATTCTTAGTTACAGATCACTTGGATAAGGGTAGTTATCCAGGACTAAAAGGAAAAGATGCAATGGTTCTTGATTTAGTTTTACTTAATCATGTAAGACAAAATTGTGAAAGATCTAAATTAGCATATGGAGATTTTGAAATTCTAAGAAAGATTCCTGTAGGTAAAAAAGTTTCTTCTGTTTATTATCTAAATGGAAATAACAAAGAAGAATTAAAATTTGAACAAGTTGGAGATATTGTAAAGATTACAGATGTTCATAGTTTGGGAATTTATCCTTTAGTTATAGAGTTCGAAAAGGCTGGTTTAGATTATCCAGATAAAGATAAAGAAAAAGTAAAAAATAGCTGGAAAATGATAAACAATGAATGGTTTAGATTTGATAAAGACGGAAATATGATTAAAGATAGCTGGTTTGAAGAAAATGGAAAATGGTACTATCTCGAATCAAATGGCTCAATGTCAAACAACGAATGGGTATTAGTAAATGGAAATTGGTATTTTGCAAATACTAATGGAAGAATTTCTCAAAATGAATGGGTATTAGTTGACGGAAATTGGTATTTTGCAAATGCAAGTGGACGCATCGCTACTAATGAATGGGTATTAGTTGATGGAAATTGGTATTACGCAGAAGACGATGGACGTATTGCTCAAGGAAAAACACTTAACATCAACAATGTAAATTATACATTTGACTCAAATGGTGTATTAATTAAATAATTAATGATAAAGACTGAGTTTTGCTCAGTCTTTTCGCTTGGAAAATTTCCTTATATGATACCAAATAAACAATTAACATAAAATGAAAAGTACTGCTACAAAAACTCGAAAACAAGTAATGGATGCTCTACTTTTTATTGTAATTTATAATAGACTCTTTTATTTAATATTCCACCGTATATTGTAAAATTAAGTTAGCCATATATAGAAAAAAACATCTCAAAGAGGTAAAATAATAGTTAAACCAAAAACTAAAGAAAGGAACCTCAATGAGATGCACAATAATTGTAACACAAACATTTAACAATAGATTTGAGAAAATTAATAGAAAAAGGAAAGAAAAAGTAATAGAAAAATAGCAAGATTACTAGGTAAAAATCATCAAACAATAAATAATGAAATAAAAAGAAGATTAGTAATTCAAAGAACATTTTATGGAAAATTTAAAAAAGTGTATAAAGCAGAGTTTGCTCAAATAATTTATGATAAGAACAAAAGAAATTGTGGAAGAAAAATAAAAGTTGATTATGTAATCAGAGATAAAGTAATACACTATTTAAAATATAAACACAGCCCTGAAATGATTTCAAAAACAAATTTAGACGGAAAAATATCAACATCAACAATATATTATTGGATAAACAAGTGGTTTTTTGGATTAAAAAGAAGTGTTTTAAATTATGCAAGGAAAAGAAAAAAGAAAAAGCAGGAGAAAAAAGAGTAAGAGCATTAGGGAAATCAATAGAAGAAAGACCAAAAGAAATAAATAATAGAGAAGAAGTAGGACATTATGAAATAAATACAGTAATATTAAGAAAGGAAAAAGGACAATGCCTATTAACATTAACAGATATGAAAAGTAGATATGAAATAATAAGGTTAATTGAAGATAAGACAGTTAAATCAGTAAATAAGGCTTTAAAAGAAGTAATAAAAGATTATGAAATAAAAAGTATAACAGCAGATAATGGTTCAGAGTTTGCAAGATTATATGAAGTATTTGACTATGAAAAAATATATTATGCACATCCATATAGCAGTTATGAAAGAGGAAGTAATGAAAACCACAATAGACTGATAAGAAGATTTTTACCAAAAGGAACAAAAAATACTACTCAGTAAAGAGTAGCATTTATTGAAAATTGGATAAATAATTATCCTAAAAAACTATTTAATTATAAAACACCTTTTGAAGTTTTTTCAATTGGCTAACTTATTCTTGCAATCTGTAAGTTGTCAAACATATATAACAACTTTAGATATAATAACTATCATTTTTTCTCCTATATATTGACATAAAATAAAATTGTATTATATAATAAGGTAAATTGATATTGTATAATTTTAATTTTAAAATATCATACTTATTATTTATGGAGGTTTTAATTATGAAAAAATTATTAAAAATTTTTTTCTTATTTTCTGTTTTAGCTTTATGTTCTTGTAATTCTAATAAAAATAAAGAATTTTATACTACCAATAAAAGCGAAAATGGATTTTATTTGATTAGCAGTCCAGTTCCTAAAAAAGTTGTTGACTATGCAAAAGAGATTTTTGTAAAAGAAAACCTAACTGGTACAGCAATTAAAGACATTAACAATTTGGAACTATCCGAACCATATTCGATAAAGGAAAATATATTTTCATTTTTTATTTTGCAAAATAGTAAAAGCGTTGGAACATTAAAAATTACTGAAAATAATGGAAAATTAAAACATCAAATTTCTCAAGGATATATGGAAGAAGAATTGAATAATATAATCTCAAAAGACGGAATTTATGAATTGAGTTTTGAAGAAAACGAAAATGGCGGTCGTCCAACACCTATATTTAAAAAACACGATGATGTTCCTAAGGATAAAGTTATATATAATATCAAAAATTCCATAAAGAAAATACAAAATTAAATTTCAAAACAAAAAATGATGCTCATTTGAACATCATTTTTTTTCTATAATTTTATTAAATATTCGCTTTGTCGCATAATGTGAAATTAACAAAATGATTAAAGAAAAATCAAATGGAATTTGTACTACAACTTTTATTAAAAAGCATAGGGCAAAAGCGACTAAATCTAAAATCATAAATTGTTTTTCACTTGTATATTTTTTTATTATACTGTATTTTATTTTTAAATTTCTAATTAAAATTACAAGAGCAACTACTCCAACAAGAGCATCTATACTGAAATTAACTAAAAATTTACTATTTATTACAGCCCATAAAAAATATATAAACAGAGTTCCCATCATAATGATAGTTAATCCTGTCAGAGAAATTTTTGATTTATCTTCTGACATTTCTTTTGGTGTAATTATTCTTGCCATTATTCGAAAATCACTCCGTCAGAACCATCAATTTTAATATTTGTTGAGAAGAATTCTTTTAATGCTGTAACCATATATCCTGTGTCTTTAATTCCACAAGTTTCAAAACTTGAGTGCATTCCTAGTTGTGCAACTCCAATATCAAGAGCATGTAGGCTAACTTGAATATTTGATAAGTTTCCAAGAGTTGAACCACCAACCTTATCAGATCTGTTTGCAAAGAATTGTGTAGGAACCTTTACTTTTTTACAAATTTCCAAAAATACCGCTCTACTAAAAGCATCAGTTGTATATTTTTGATTTGCAGCTTCTTTTATAACAATACCTTTGTTCATAAAAGTTACATTTGTTGGATCATAAAGTTCAGGATGATTTGGATGAACAGCATGAGCATTATCACAACTTACTAAGAAAGATTTTGCCACTGCTTGATGATATTCATCAGTTCCAAATCCAAGTGAAGCATTAATTCTCTTAAGAGCATCTTTCATAAATGTTGACATAGCACCTTGTTTTGTGTTTGAGCCTACTTCTTCATTATCAAAAACTGCACAAACATTTATAGTCTTTGGATTTTTTGCTTCTAGAAATGCTTTCATTGATGTAAATGCACATTGTAAGTCATCAAGTTTAGGTGTTGAAACAAATTCATCTTTATATCCCCAAATACATTGTCTTTGACGATTTACTAAGAATAAATCTTTTGCAACAACATCTTGAACTTTAACACCCAATTCATCTGCAACCATTTTATCAAAATCACCTTTTTTTAATTCTCCAGCAGAGAATAAAGGTAATAAGTCAACTTGTTTATTATAAGCATAACCACTGTTTATTTCTCTGTTTAAATGAATTGCAACATTTGGTATCATTAAAATATCTTTATCAATATAGAATAATTTATTTACAATTTTCCCTTTTTCTCTAACTAAAACTCTACCTGCAAGACTTAAAGGTCTATCAAACCAAGTTGAGTCAATCATTCCACCATAACCTTCAACATTTAGCTTTAAATGTTCTCCTGGTGCATCCATTTCAGGAACAGCTTTAACTTTATATGTTGGAGAATCACTGTGTGCAGCTGTTATTTGGAAATGGTAGTCGCTAAGTTCTTTTCCTACTTGAAAAGCCAATATACTTGAATTATTTCTTGTAGTATAATAATTTCCACCTTTTTTGATTTTCCATTTAGCATTTTCCGGTAAGAATGTATATCCGGCTTTGTCAAAATATTTTTTCATTGTATCAACAGTATGGAACATACTTTTACTTGAATCAATAAAAGTTAATAATTCTTTTGAAATTTTAATATTATTCATATCAATTCCTCCTATTAAAATTTAATTTACCCTATTTAATTAATTAAAAATCATTAAATATATTTTAAAGAAAATAAAGGAACCAAAGTTCCTTTATCTCTTTATAATCGTTTTATAATCTAAATTTATTTACTATCTTCTATTTTTCTAATGACTGGTAAGACTAAACCTAAAACAACTAAAACTAATGGAGTTATAATCTTTAATAACATTTCATATGGATCATCTGAATACATTCCAAATAAGCAACAAGCTAATGTTATTAAGAAACACCAAGCTCCAAAGAATAGTCCAACGCTTCTGTTTTTAACAAATCTGTAATGTCTAGTAAGTTCTTCTTTACCATATCTAAGAGCAAAGTAAGCAACGAATACCCACATATATCTCATCGGCATTACTACCCCGTTAAGACGAGTAAGTTGTCTAAGAACGGTAGTTGCTCCAGGAACAAATGATTGAGCTAATATAATTGCTCCACCGAGTATTGCAACTAGTATAATCCCATTAACATAAGCACCTTTTTCGTTCTTCTTTAATAATTTTCTTGGGATATATTGACTTGCATTAGGGTCTTCCAATAACATTCTTAAAGGAGCATCAATACTTATTAATAAAGTTGCAAATTGTCCAACAGTATTAGCTGCTGAGTAAATAATCAGTAATAAATCACCAACACCATAGTATTGCCCTAATTTTTGGAATGCCCAGTAAGCACCGTTTGCTGCATATGAGTCAAAATTTGCTTTTATTTCGTTTACATCAAACATAAGCCCCATGGCAATTGTTCCAAATATAGCACTAATTACAACCATTAGAGTTGCAAGCATCATAGCTTTAGGGAATTCTTTTGCAGAGTCTCCCTCAACTTTATTTACATAAGGTGAAATCTTTTCAATACCACCCACAGCAAATACTAAAATAGATAAATTACTTAAGTACTTCAAATTAATATTAGGAAAAATATTATTCCAAGCAAAATTTAATTTTAAATATCCACCATTTGGATTAATAACCGGCGCAGCATACATCATAAGAATAAATAAAATACCTAAAACAAACATACTTGAACCGGCAAGTGCTGACAATCTCTTGATAGGACTTAACCCTCTTGTTGCTAAGTAACAGAATAATAGCAATACTCCAAATGTAGCTAATTGAACATATATTGTAGGAATATCGTCATATGCTTTAGCATTTCCAAAAATCATAAAACTTAAAGCCTTAAGACCACCTGAACCTTTTCCGGCAATATAAGTAATATGTACTGCCCAATAAGTCCAACCTGCATAGTAAGCTAATTTAGAGTTAGTAGTTTCTTGAATCCAAGAAGTTACTCCACCACCTAAATCTTTAAATGTAGAACCAAGTTCTCCAACCATAAGCGCGTACGGAATAAAATATAATGCAAACATTAGTACCCAAGAAAATATTACTTGTGTACCTTGAAAATAAATATATCCGTTTAAAACATTTCCAAATCCCCAAAGTGTTGAGAAACACATAAATACTAGGGACTGCCATTTAATTTTCTTTTCAGAAACTTCCATTTCGTCCTCCTAAAATGTAATTTTTTGCTAAAACTTAAGTTGAAATTTTTAGCCACAGACAGTATATCAAAATTATTATTTCTTGTCAAAGGTATTTGCAATAGGATAACGTTTTGTTTTTGTTGTAACAATATTATCGCTTCACTATATCGTTTCTGTAAATCACAATTCAACAAAAGACACCAGATGATGTCTTTTGCTTATTTTAATTTATTTTGCTTTTATTTCAGTCCAAGCGTCTTGTAATTTTTCGTTTAATTCACCTAAGTCTTTTAATACATAACCTTTTTCAAATACTTCTTTTTTAGGAAATACTATATCACTGTTTTTTAAGTTTTCGTCCATAAGCTCTCTTGCTCCTTCAATTGGTGAGCCATATTTTACAAAATTACAGTTTCTTGCAGAGATTTCTGGTCTTGACATAAAGTCAATAAATTTTGCAGCTAAATCTTTATTTTCTGAAACTTTAGGAATTACCCAGTTATCAAAGATAAAGATTGCCCCTTCTTTTGGAAAAACAAATTCTACATTTTCGTTTTCATCTTTTGCAAGTAAGGCTTCCCCACCCCAAATGCAAGTAAGTTTTGAATCTCCATTTATTAAGTTATCTTTTGCTTGATCATCACCAAGATATGTTTTTACTAGCTTCTTTTGAGCTATTAGAGATTTTTTTGCTTTTATAATATCTTCTTCATTTGTTGAGTTAGGGTCAAGTCCTTCTTTTATCATAGCAATTGCCATTGTAAATCTACTTCCGTCTAACATTACAACTTCACCTTTGTTTTTTTCGCTCCAAAGGTCAGCCCAACTGTCAACTTTTTCTTGTTTTGACTTATCATAAGCAATTCCGATATTTCCTATTGTATATGGAACTGAATATTCACTCGTAGGGTCAAATACTAAGTTTCTATATTCTTTTTTAACTTTATCCATATTTGGAATTTTATTTTTATCAAGTTTTTCCAACATATTTTCTTTAATCATAGTATCAACCATATAGTCACTTGCTACAATTACATCATATTTCTCTGCACCACTTTTTAATTTAGTGTAATATTCTTCATTTTCTTCAAAAAATGTGTAATTTACTTTACAATTATACTCTTTTTCAAATTCTTTTATAGTTTCTGGATCTATAAAAAGATCTGTATTAGTTACATTTAAAACTTTCTTTTCTGTACTTTGTTCTGTCTTTTCTTCTTTTTTCTCATCTTTTTTATTACTTTTCCCACAAGCTGTAAAGGATACGGCTGTAGCAAAAACTAATAATAATGCTAATAAACTTTTAATTTTTTTCATTTTTTATTCCTCTATTCTTAAATCCATAAGTTATTGTTGAAATTATAATTATTATTGCAAAAAGCAATGTTGATAATGCATTTATTTTAGGACTAATTCCCCTTTTAGTCATTGAATAAATTTTAACTGAAAGTGTTGCAACGCCATTTCCGGAAGTAAAGTAACTTACAGTAAAATCATCTAAAGACATTGTTATACAAATCAATGCTCCTATGATTAAATTAGGTATTAACTGTGGTAAAACAATTCTTTTAAACACTTGAAACTGTCTTGCTCCCAAATCCATTCCCGCATCGTAAAGACTTTTATCAAAAGTCAATAATTTAGGCAAAATCGCAAAGACCACAAAAGGAATATTAAATATTATATGTGATAAAATTATCGTAAAATATCCGAATTTAAGTTTAAAAAATACATATAATATTATCATTCCAATTGCAATTACAATATCAGGAAGTATAAGTGGAAGATATGTTACATTTGTAAAATAACTTCTTAGCTTTGGATTAAAGGCTCTATATATAGACCAAGCTCCTATTGTTCCAATTACAAGTGCAAATATAGTTGCAATTACTGTTATAACAAGTGTTTGAAAAAACACATTCATAACGGATTCATCCTTAAAAAGCTCAACATACCATTTTAAGCTAAAACCTGTAAAATCCTTATTATATCTTGATTCATTAAATGAAAAAACCATCATAAATATAATTGGCATATATAAAAATATATAACACAAAGCAAGATATATTTTTCCAGTATGTTTTTTTACCATATTTTAAGTCCTTCTGCAAATTCATTATCTGATTTCTTTATAAACATTCTAAAAATCATAAGACTAGCAAAAATTATAAAAATCATAATTAGGGAAATGCTTGAACCTGTTTCCCAGTTTCTAGCCTGTAAAAACTCCCTTTGAATTAAATTTCCAACTAACATATTCTGACTTCCCCCAAGTAAGTCTGATATTATAAAGGTTGTTACAGAAGGCATAAAAACCATAATGCAACCTGAAATTACCCCCTTAAAACTTAGTGGAAAAATAATTCTTAAAAATAAATCTTTTCCTTTAGCCCCCAAATCTTTAGCACATTCTATATATTCTTTGTCAATATTTATAAGTGCGGTATAAATTGGAAGTACCATAAAAGGCAAAAAATTGTAAATCATTCCTATAATAATTGCAAAGTTATTGTTTAAAAATTTTATAGGACTCTCTATAATTCCGATATTTATAAGCATTTGATTTATAATTCCCTGTTCTCTAAAAATACTCATCCAAGAGTAAGTTCTAAGTAAAAAGTTAGTCCATAAAGGCATAATGAATAGCAAGACAAAAACATTTCTTCGCTTTTCATTTTTTATCCTACTTAGAAAAAGTCCCGCAGGATATCCCAAAATTAGACATAAAAAAGTTGAAATCAAGGATAATTTTAAAGATACTAAAATAATTTTCACATAAGTTGGTGTGAAAAACTTTTTGTAATTATCCAAAGTAAAAACAAAGCTTTCATCTTTTACTTTAAAAGAATAATAAATTATAAAAAACAAAGGCACTATCGTAAATATAATCGTCCATAATAAATATGGCATAGCCCTAATTCTATATAAATATTTTCGTAACATATTTCCTCCAAAAAATAAATAATTGCAACTATTATTTTATCATTAAAATAGATATTAGACAAATTTTTTCTTGTAAAGTTTTGTTATTTATAATATAATTAGTATAAGAAAAATTAAAGGAGTTTTTGAAAATGAAATTAGTTTTAATAAGACATGGAGAAAGCGAATGGAATAAGTTGAATTTATTTACTGGTTGGACTGATGTAGGCCTTTCAGAAAAAGGAATTATCGAAGCAAATGAAGCAGGTTTTTCTCTAAAGGAAAACGAATACGACTTCGATGTATGCTACTGCTCATATTTAAAAAGAGCAATTAACACTTTAAATATTGTTTTAGAGAGAATGGATAGACAGTGGTTACCTGTTATAAAAACTTGGAAATTAAATGAAAGACATTATGGAGCATTACAAGGTTTAAATAAGGCTGAAACTGCTGAAAAATATGGAGAAGAACAAGTAAAACTTTGGAGAAGATCCTTTGATGTTCCACCTCCAGCACTTGATAAGGATGATGAAAGATGTCCTCACAATCAAGAGCCTTACAGAAATGTTGATAAAAGTGAATTACCTTATAATGAAAGTTTGAAAAATACTATTGAAAGAGTTATTCCTTATTATGAAGAAGTTATAAAAAAAGATATGTTAGACGGAAAAAGAGTTCTAATAACTGCACATGGGAACTCATTACGAGCGTTAGTTAAATATTTGGATAATTTAACAGATGAAGAAATTATTTCTGTAAATATTCCAACTGGAATTCCTTTAGTTTATGAATTTGCTGACAATTTTAAAGTTACAAATAAATATTACTTAGGAAATCAAGATGAAATAAATGTAAAAATAAATTCAGTTGCAAACCAAGCAAAGAAAAAATAAATTATTTTAACAAAAATAGGTTGAGGAGTAAAATCCTCAACCTTTTCTTTTTCTTTTTCTTATTCTTTATCTTTTATTTCATCATATAAATTCTTAATTGCTTTTCTTATTACTTCAGATTTTGGTTCATCCATCTTTTCGGATATATAATAAAGCATTCCCACATCTTCATCATGTAAAGTTATTCTAGTATTTAATACTTTAGGAACATCAATATGATCTCCCGAATTCTTTTCAAATAATGCAACAATTACAAAGACAATCGCAGATGGAATTAAATAACCAAAACTCAAAGAACTAAGTGGTAATAATTTTATAAATTCTAAAATTCCATATGTGTCATTTAATACAGTCATAAATCCAATAATTATTGCAACTATTGCAGAATATTTTATAGATCTATTACAAGAAATTTTATTTCTAATTATACTCGTCAAAATTAATATAATTATTGGTGGATACAATGTAAATAAAAGTGGAACTGCCAATTTTATTATTGCATCTACTCCAAGACAAGAGAAAATAAAACTTGCAAAACAAACAATTATAACCCAAATTTTATATGGAATCTTAGGAATTAATTCTGAAAAATATTCAGCAACTCCACCCGTAAGAGCAACTGAAGTTGTGAGGCAAGCTAGTATTACTATAACAGAAAGCATTAAAACTCCTGAACGACCAAATAATAAATTTGTGAAGTTAAGTAAAATAGCTGTTCCATTCTTTGCCCCTTCAACATTAAGTTTTGAACTTGCTCCTAAGAAACAAAGTCCCCCATAAACAATACTTAAACATATAAAAGCTATAATTGAAGAAGATAGGATTACCTTTTTTTCTCTTTCCTTTTTAATTTTATAGAAAATTAAAGCATTCACTATAACTGCATTAAAAAGTCCTGCACCAAGTCCATCCAAAGTTTGAAAACCATTTATAAAAGAATCATACATAACTTTTTGTAAATTTTCACCTGGTAAAATTTCTCCAACTGGAGATATAATTCCTGTTATAATCATAATAATCAAAAATGCAAGTAATGTTGGAGTTAAATATCTTCCGATAAAATCAACTATTTTTTCAGATTTTATGCAAATTAAATATGTAACTATAAAAAATATTGCAGTTGTTACCACTAAATTTTTAAATCCAAAATTTGCAACCCCCAAATTATAAGTAATTGCACCAGTTCTTGGTATTGCAACTAAGGGTCCTATACATAAAGATATACAAACTAAAATTATTGTCCCCAAATATTTTCCTAAAGGTTTTACAAATTCTGTAATACCACCGGAAGAAAATACACAATAAAGTGATATCATTGCTAAAAGCCCATCTGCAACCATATACAAAATAAAAGCAATAGGCCAATAAGAACCTGAATTATAGCCCAAAAATGTTGGGAATATTAGGTTTCCAGCACCGAAGAACATTGCAAACAAACTAAAGCCTATTACAAATATTATCCTTATTTCTTTTTTCATAATTCCTCCTAATATAAAAAACGATTTCTTAAAATATATTAACATAAAACATAAAAACTTGCAAGGCATATGGACTGAAAAAATCATCTTTATATTTTCTAATTTTTTTTATAATTTGAAGTATATAAAACTGAAAATAAATAAAGTTTATTGTATAATTATTCTTTTTAAAAATAAACATCCCTCAATTATTTAATATTTTGAATTCTTTTGAACATAAAAAAAGGGAACTACAAAGTCCCCTTTTAAAATTATCAGTATAATTATGCTAAAATCTTAGTAACAACGCCTGATCCTACTGTTCTTCCACCTTCTCTGATGGCAAATCTTAAACCTTCATCAATAGCGATTGGAGTGATTAATTCGATTATAAATTTAGCATTATCTCCAGGCATAACCATTTCAACGCCTTCTTCTAATTGGATATTACCAGTTACGTCAGTTGTTCTGAAGTAGAATTGTGGTCTATATCCTGAGAAGAATGGAGTGTGTCTTCCACCTTCTTCTTTAGTTAATACGTAAACTTCTGATTCGAATTTAGTATGTGGATTAATTGTTCCTGGTTTTGAAAGAACTTGTCCTCTTTGGATTTCGTTTCTTTGAACACCTCTTAATAGAAGACCAATGTTATCTCCAGCAGCAGCTTCATCTAACATTTTCTTGAACATTTCAACACCAGTTACAACAACTGTTCTTCTTTCAGTTGTTAAACCTACTAATTCAACGTTATCTTGAACTTTTACTTTACCTTTTTCTACTCTACCTGTAGCAACAGTTCCTCTACCAGTAATTGAGAATACGTCTTCAACTGGCATTAAGAATGGGTTATCAATGTCTCTAACTGGTTCTGGGATGAATGCGTCAACTTCTTCCATTAATTTAACGATTTTGTCTCCCCATTCTCCATCTGGTTCTTCAAGAGCTTTTAATGCTGAACCAACTACGATTGGAGTATTATCTCCATCATATTCATATTCATTTAATAATTCTCTAACTTCCATTTCAACAAGTTCGATTAATTCTGGATCATCAACTTGATCTTCTTTATTTAAGAATACAGCTATTTTAGGAACTCCTACTTGTCTTGCAAGTAATATATGTTCTCTTGTTTGAGGCATTGGACCATCAGCAGCACTTACTACTAAGATAGCTCCATCCATTTGTGCAGCACCTGTAATCATGTTCTTTACATAGTCAGCGTGTCCTGGACAGTCAACGTGTGCATAGTGTCTGTTAGCTGTTTCATATTCAACGTGAGAAGTTGAAATTGTGATTCCTCTTTCTCTTTCTTCTGGAGCCTTGTCGATATTTGCATAATCAACGAATTCACCAGTACCAAATCTCTTATTTAATACTAAAGTGATAGCTGCAGTTAAAGTAGTTTTACCATGGTCAACGTGACCAATAGTTCCGATATTAACGTGTGGTTTAGTTCTTTCAAATTTTTGCTTAGCCATTTTACTAATGTCCTCCTAATCTATTTTTTTGCTCTCTCGCCAATTACTTTTTCAGAAATTGCTTGAGGCACTTTTTCATAATGATCGAATTGCATTGAATATGTTGCACGACCTTGAGTATTACTTCTTAAGTCTGTTGCATACCCAAACATTTCAGCTAAAGGTATATATGCATCAAGTACATGAACTCCATTTTTAGGATTCATTCCTTGAATTCTACCTCTTCTTGATGAAACATCTCCCATAACATCTCCTAAATATTCATCCGGAGTTGTTATCTCAACTTTCATCATTGGTTCTAATAGAACTGGTGCAGCTTTTGAAACTGCTTGTCTAAATGCCATTGAACCAGCAATTTTGAATGCCATTTCAGATGAGTCAACTTCATGGTATGAACCATCATACAAAGTAACTTTAACATCTAAAACAGGATATCCTGCAAGTACACCCGCTTGAGTTGCTTCTTCAATACCTTTTTGAACAGGTCCGATATATTCTTTTGGAATAGCTCCCCCCACGATATTATTTACAAACTCAAAGCCTTTACCAGCTTCTTGAGGTTCAATTTTAATTTTACAGTGTCCATATTGTCCACTACCACCAGATTGTCTGATGTATTTTCCTTCAGCTTCTGCACCTTGAGAAATTGATTCTCTGTAAGAAACTTGTGGATTACCTATATTAGCTTCTACTTTGAACTCTCTTAAAAGTCTGTCAACAATGATTTCTAAGTGTAATTCACCCATACCTGAAATAATTGTTTGGCCAGTTTCTTCGTCAGTATAAGTTCTAAAAGTAGGATCTTCTTCTGCTAATTTGTGTAAAGCTATACTCATTTTTTCTTGAGATGCTTTTGTTTTTGGTTCGATAGCAACAGAAATAACTGGTTCTGGGAATTCCATCTTTTCAAGGATTACATGACTATTCATATCACAAAGAGTATCTCCAGTTGTAGTATCTTTTAGACCAACTGCTGCTGCAATGTCTCCTGCTGATACACTTTCAACTTCTTCTCTTTTGTTAGCATGCATCATAAGAATTCTACCAATTCTTTCTTTTTTGCCCTTTGTTGAGTTATATACATAAGAACCTGCTTCTAAAGTTCCTGAATATACTCTGAAATATGCAAGCTTTCCAACAAATGGGTCAGCTACGATTTTAAATGCTAATGCTGAGAAAGGTTCTTCATCTGAAGCATGTCTTTCTACTGGTTGTTCATCATCACCCACACCTTCAATAGCAGGTATGTCTAATGGAGATGGCATATAAGCCACGATAGCATTTAATAAAGGTTGAACCCCTTTGTTCTTATAAGCTGAACCACAAAGTACTGGGTTTATTGATAGATTAATAGTAGCTCTTCTTATTGCTTCTCTTAATTCAGATGGTGAAATAGCTTCTCCTTCTAAATATTTTTCCATAATAAACTCATCTGTTTCAGCTAATGCTTCCAATAAGTTTTGACGATATTCTTCTGCTTTATCTTTATAAGCATCTGGAATATCAGTTTCTTCTATATCTGTACCTAAGTCGTTTTTATAAATAATGGCATGCATTGAAACTAAGTCAATTACTCCAACGAATTCTGATTCAGCTCCGATAGGAATTTGAACAGGAACTGGATTAGCTTTTAACTTATCCTTAATTGTTTCGATAGAGTCATAGTAATTAGCTCCAGTAGCATCCATTTTATTTATAAAGCAAATACGTGGTACGCCATATTTATCTGCTTGTCTCCAAACAGTTTCTGATTGTGGTTCTACACCGCTCTTTGCATCAAAAAGTGCAACTGAGCCGTCAAGAACTCTTAAAGATCTTTCAACTTCTACAGTAAAGTCAACGTGTCCTGGAGTGTCAATGATGTTAATTCTTGTATCATTCCATACACAAGTTGTAGCAGCCGAACAAATAGTGATACCTCTTTCTTTTTCTTGCTCCATCCAGTCCATTTGTGCAGCACCTTCATGAGTATCACCTATTTTGTGGATCTTTCCTGTATAATAAAGCATTCTTTCTGTTACTGTTGTTTTACCAGCATCGATATGCGCCATTATACCAATATTTCTTGTATTTTCAAGTGAATATTGTCTTGCCACAATAGCATTTCCCCTTTCCTTTTAAATAAAATTCCTATATTAGAATCCGTAATGAGCAAAAGCCTTGTTAGCTTCAGCCATCTTATGAGTGTCTTCTCTCTTCTTAACACTTGCTCCAGTGTTATTAACGGCATCTAAAATTTCTTTTGCAAGTCTTTCTTTCATAGTTTTTTCTCCTCTATTTCTAGAGTAAGTTACTAACCATCTTAAACCTAAAGTTTGTCTTCTTTCAGGTCTAACTTGAATAGGCACTTGGTATGTTGCCCCACCTATACGTCTTGCTTTTATTTCTAAAACAGGCATTATGTTTTCTAAAGCTTTTCTGAAAACTTCAGTTGGTTCTTCGCCAGTTTTTTCTCTTACGATTTCAAATGCACCGTAAACGATAGCTTGAGCAATTCCTTTTTTACCGTCAAGCATAATGTTGTTTATAAGTTTAGTAACAACCACATCTCCGTAAATTGGATCTGGCATTACCTCTCTCTTTGGAACATGTCCTTTTCTTGGCACCTTTCTTCCCTCCTTACTATATTAGTAGTATCACTGGTACTCAGCGATTTTCTTGCTGATAAGCACACAAATGTATGTATTATAAAGTTAAACTCTAATTAATAAAACATTTCTGCCACATCAGTTTAATTATTTAGGTCTTTTAGCTCCGTATTTAGATCTTCCTTGTTTTCTGTTAGCTACCCCTGCAGTATCTAATGTACCTCTAACTATATGATATCTAACCCCTGGAAGGTCCTTTACTCTTCCCCCTCTAATAAGCACAACGCTGTGTTCTTGAAGGTTATGACCTATACCTGGAATATAAGCTGCGACTTCCATTCCATTTGTTAATCTAACTCTGGCAACCTTACGTAACGCTGAGTTAGGTTTCTTAGGAGTTACAGTTCTTACAGCTGTACATACACCTCTTTTTTGTGGTGATTCACTAGCAGTACTTCTCTTTTTAAGAGTATTAAAATTGAAACTTAATGCTGGTGCTTTAGATTTAGTTACAGCTTTTTGTCTTCCTTGTTTAATTAACTGGTTAATAGTTGGCATTTCTTCACCTCCTTAAATATCTTTTTTAAAAATGCACATAACTATACATTATTAAATGTACCTAAATATTCTAACATTTATATATACAAAAGTCAACATTTTTATAATTAATTTCACAAAAAAATTTTACAAAAATAAAGTATTAGTAAAAAATAAAAACTACTCTAAAAGAGAAGTTTTTAATCAAATTAAAATAATATATTTTTAAATTATTACTTTGAAATTCTTCCTCTTAAAATTATTGAGCCTATATCTGAAAATACTGGTTTAAAAAGCCTTATTATCTGAGAATAGCTTAGACCACTTTCGTTTTTTGTAAAATCTCTTGTAAGTTTTGCAAATCTTTTAAAATATCCCTTAGGAGGAGTAGGACATTCCTCCCCAAAAACCTCTTTCCCAGAGTCCATCATCAACAAGGACATTCTATAATACATAAATTTATTATCTTCTTCTTCCATATTAGCATTATAGTATTCAAATAGATTTTCAAAATTTTTCATAAGTTCACTTTGTTCAACAACATCATTTAAAGTTAAAATTCCATTTTCGTTTTTAAACATTGAATAAGGAGAATGTACCCCACCTAATCTATGAATTATTTTAGAATATCTATTATTCTCATTTCCCACATTGGTAATAGACTTTATAAAAATCTTGTTAGATACAGAATGCATTAAAATATTCACATAATCATATTCATTACAAATATTAAAAATTTTGTATTTATTTAACTCAATTTCTTTATTATATTTTTTTAAGAAATTATCGTTGAAGCCTTGTCCATCAAAAGAATACACCTTTTTTAACTTAGACATATTTCCCCTTAAAACTCCAATATATTGAGCTTTATTTCCACCTTTAGAATGCCCTGAAACATATATATTTTTTACATTTTTAAATTTTTTAACCATTTCATCAAAATATTTCAAAGCTATTCTTTGTTGTTTAGTATCTGTTATATTATAAGTTCCTTCTACATTGTCCTTCCATTCAAAATCCCCTGCAGTTCCTTTATAGATTATAATCAAGTCGTCTTCAAACAGAAAAGTTGCATTTACAACTCTATCTGTTCCGGAAGCATTTCCATAGATTGAATTATCTACATCAACTATTTTTATTTTTTCGTAAATTTGTTTATTATGTTCAATTGTATTTAGAATAACTGAAAATTCTTCCTCATTTATTTCTGCAGGATAAAATCCTGAAGAATCTTTTTTATTCCTAATAAAATCAAATATTTCATAGATGTTTTTACCTACTATTTTTTCTTGCACATCATCTTTTTCAAAATTATGAACATAAATTATACAATTTAGAATCAATAATACATTAATATTTATCATATTTTCTCCTAATACTTAAAGCTATAATGTTCCTTACCTGCACCCAACTCAAAATGACACTTAATTATTCCTAAGTCAACCTTTGTATAAAATCCAAGCTTAGAAACTATCTCAACCTTATTATCTTTCAAAGTAATTTTATATCTTTGTTGATTTAATGCAGTTGGAGCATATAAAGCAAATTCAACACCTTTTAGAAACCAATCTGGCATTTCAACATCACTACTTGCGACAGAGGAAATATCTTTAAGTTTTCTTTCCTTCCCGTTATTTTCACCATATCCTATAGCTATAACACAGACAAGTTTTTCATCTTTTTTTATATCATATTTGGTATTTTTCTTGCTATATGTTCCTCCTACCCAACAGGTATTAAGTCCTAAACTTTGTGCTTTTATAACTAATTTTTCTCCGAAGTATCCTATCTTTTCATCTAATTTATCACATTTTCTTCCAATCAATGCAATATAGTTACTTGCATTTTTAAACTTTCCAAAATCTGCCAAAAAACTTTTTCCAAAGGCATTAGGTTCATTTGTGATAAATTGGATATTCAAATCTCCAATGGCATTATATTCTTCTATATCTTTGTTAATTTCATCAATAATATTTTGCTCTATGTTTTTTTCAATATAAGCTCTTACAGAATGGCGTTCTTTAATAATTTTATCAATATCCATATTGACCTCCTATATAACAAAAGGGCATAACGCCCCTCCAAAATATAAATTTATACTAGCATATAAAAGCATAAAAGTCAATATTAAACAAAAAATACTAACACAAAATATTAAAATTTCAATAAAAAAGAAGTCCTAAGACTTCTAAATTTTACTTTCAATTTTCTTATCCTTCTTTTTAAAAATGAAAGATAATTTTGTTTCTGAAATTATTATAGCTATAAAAATTAAAATAAAGCCTATTACAGATTTAACTGTTAAACTTTCAATTCCAAGAGCAACAGGTAATGCCACTCCAAAAATAGATTCACATCCCAAAATTATAGCAGCACTACTTGGATCAGTATATTTTTGTCCTAAATTTTGTAATAATAACGCAACTGCAGTACACATTACAGAAAGATATAAAACTTCAAGAACAGGTCTTAATGTAATTTGCATTCCTGCATTATTTTCAAAAGCAAAAGTAGTTATCCAAGATAGTACACCCGCAACTAAAAATTGCATTATTGTAAGAACAAAAGGATCTTTTCCGATTCCTAGCTTAGTTACCATAACGATATGAGAAGCAAATAAAAATCCACTCAAAAGAGCTAAAGCGTCTCCATAAATTGCAGTCAAACTAGAATTAAAAATAGAACCACTCTCTCCAGCCATAGCAATAAAAAATATTCCTATGATACAAAATATAGCAGCAGATACATTAAATTTATCAGGTCTAACCTTGTTAGTAATCCAATATAAGAATGGTACAATTACACAATAAGAAGCTGATAAAAATCCACTACGACCAGGAGTTGTAAAAGTAACACCAAGTGTTTGACTAGAATAAGCAACAAATAAAAATACTCCTATAATTGCCCCAGATATTAGTTCATCTTTTCTTGCTTTAAATAATTTTTTATTAAAAATAATTGCAAGAATAATTCCAGCAACAGTAAATCTGATTCCTAAAAGAAAATTAGGTTTAAATACATCAGCAGCACTTTTAACTACTGTAAGTGAAGTTCCCCATAAAATAGCTACAATAAAAAGTGCAATTTTTGCTAAAAAACTTGTTTTATTTGAAATATTATCCAAAATGCCCTCCTACTTAACTATTTTAGTTCCTGTAAGACCTTTTACAGCATCTGAAGCTTTTTCAAGCAAAGTAATGATAGCACATCTATTATCTGCTCCATTTACAAATTCCAAACAAGCTTCAACTTTAGGAAGCATACTTCCTTTTCCAAATTGCCCATCAGCAATATATTTATTAGCTTGTTCAACATTAATTTCATCTAATTCTTTTTGATCAGGTTTATTGAAATTAATACAAACTTTATCAACAGCAGTTAAAATTAAAAGGAAATCCGCGTCTAAATCTGATGCAAGTTTTGCACTTGACTTATCCTTATCTATTACAGCATCAATTCCTACTAATTTACCATTTTTCTTAACAACAGGTATTCCACCACCACCTACAGTTATAACTACAAGTCCAGCATCAACCATTTTCTTAACAGCATCAATTTCAACAATATTTAATGGCTTTGGTGAAGGAACAACTTTTCTGTATCCTCTTCCTGAATCTTCAACAAAAGTGAATCCTTTTTCTTTTGCAAGTTCATCTGCCTTTTCTTTAGTATAGAACATTCCAACAGGTTTAGTTGGATGTTCAAAAGCTTTATCATCTTCTGCAACTTCAACTTGAGTTACAACTGAAACAGCTGTTTTATTAATTCCTTTTTCTTTAAAAGCTTGACCTAAAGCCTGTTGTAAATGATAACCTATATATCCTTGACTCATAGCTCCACATTCAACAAGTGGCATTAAAGGTGTTTTTTCCTTTCCATTTGCGGAATAATCCATGGCCAAATTAATCATTCCTACTTGAGGACCATTTCCATGTCCGATTATAACATCATTTCCATCTTTAACTAAATCAGAAATTATATCGGCAGCTATTTTTACTTTCTCTAATTGCTCTAAAGGGGTATTGCCTAAAGCATTACCCCCCAAAGCTACAACTATTCTCTTTCCCATTTGTACCTCTTACCATAAAGTAGAATACATAACTGCTTTTATAGTATGCATTCTATTTTCAGCTTCATCAAATACAACTGATTGTGGTCCTTCAATAACTTCATCAGTAACTTCCATTTCAGGAATACCAAATTTTTCAAAAATTTGTCTACCGATAACAGTTTTTTGATCGTGGAATGAAGGTAAGCAGTGCATAAAGATAGCAGTTTCTTTAGCGTTTGCCATAACTTCTCTGTTTACTTGGTATGGTTTTAATAATTTAATTCTTTCAGCCCAAACTTCGTCTGGTTCACCCATTGATACCCAAATGTCTGTGTAGATTATATCAGCATTTGTAGTTCCTTTTTTAACATCTTCTTCGAATCTTACTGTACAATGAGTAGCCTTAGCAATTTCTAAAGCTTTTTCTCTCAGTTCTTCTTCAGGCCATAATTCTTTTGGAGCACAAGCTGTAAAGTTTACACCCATTTTAGCACAAGCTATCATAAGTGAATTACCCATATTATTTCTTGCATCTCCCATGTATACAAAGTTTAATCCCTTTAAATATCCGAATTTTTCTTCAATAGTTAAAAGGTCAGCTAACATTTGAGTTGGATGGAATTTATCAGTTAAACCATTCCATACTGGAACACCTGCATATTTTCCTAAAGTTTCAACTAATTCTTGGCTAAATCCTCTGTATTCAATACCATCATACATTCTTCCTAAAACTCTTGCAGTATCTTCAATAGATTCCTTTTTACCCATTTGTGAAGAACCTGGATCTAAGTAAGTAACTCCCATACCTAAGTCCATTCCAGCAACTTCGAAAGAACAACGAGTTCTTGTTGAAGTTTTTTCAAATAATAATACTATATTTTTTCCTTCTAAATAACGATGTGGAGTTCCGCTTCTCTTTAAATCTTTAAAATTTCTTGAAAGATCTAAAAGATAACGAATTTCATCACTTGTAAAATCTAATAATGTTAGGAAATTTCTTCCTCTTAAATTCTTGCTCATAACATTTCTCCTTTTTAAAAAATAATAGTATGTGATATATCACATACTATTATTATACTATATTCTATAAAAAGCTAAGGACATTTACTATAAAAAAATTTGTATTACTTTCTATTTATTTTGTCGGTGCACCTTTATATACATTTTTATCTTCAACATCCTCAATAGTATTATCATCTATTATTTTTAACTTATATTCAAAATCGTCAGCTTCTAAATATTCTCCTCCAAGTTTTTTTACAATTCTAGGATTTTTGAACTCTCGAGCATTTTCTTTCTTTACTTTGTCCTTATCTACCTTGCTTGGATCTGTATTTGGTTTAATTACAGTTGCTCCACTAAAAATCATTTTTGCTTCTTTGCTGTCTTTATCAATTGAGATAACAATACTTCCTCCTTTATCTCCGGAAAAAACCTTATCAACAAATCTATCAACATTTTTATTGCTTGATTTACATGCTGTTAATAAAACAACTACCAAAGCTAAAAACACAACAAAAAATTTTTTCATAACTTACCTCCAAAATATATTATTCTACTTTATTATTAATACATCTTTATTGTAATATATTTTTTTAAAAAAAGTCAAGTTTTATAAAAAATACTCTTAAGTAATATTATTACGTTTAAACACAGAAAAACAATCTAACAAGATGACAATTTATGATTTATTTTTACTCTAATATAAATATAAATAGTCCGTTATAAATTTATTTCAATTATAAAAACAACATTATAAAATACAAAAAATATATTGTTGAAATTATTTTATAAAATTTCATCCAAAAAGACATTTTTTGCTTTTTAATCTTTACATAAATTTGATTATGATTTATACTAATAGCACATATAGAAAATAATTTATATTAGAGGTATTTATGAGTAAACAAAAAGAAATTGAAATTCAAAACAAAGCTAATTCATTTATAAATGAAGAAAGTATGTATAGTATTGATAGAGAAATAATAACATCTCCGACAAAAGGTCTTTTTCATCAGTCTGCGAGATTTTTACTGATAAAAAAAGGTAATGCAAAAATAAGAATACAAAATAGTATATATGAAATAAAAGACAGAACTTTAGTCTGTATATTACCTTGGGAATATACTGAAGTTGTTGAAGTTTCAAAGACTATACAATATTTTATTCTAAAATACAATTTTGACAGTGCAAATAAAATAATAAAATCATTTTACAATGTAGATGCTGAAAACTTAAGTTTAATAAATTCATTTTATGATAATCCCGTAATCCAATGTACCGACGAACAATTCAAATATTTTTCTAATGTTTTTGACCTGCTAAGAGATGAGTTGGGCGAAGATTCAACCTTGTATAACAAAAATGAAAATCCCATTTCTTCAGCTTATGTTCTAAATAAAATAATTGATCTGATTATAACATATAGGAGAATGCAAGATGAAGATACCAAAAAAATAAAAAAGGTTGATGATAAATTTGATAAAATCAATATTTTTAGATATATACATGCACATTTAAGCAAAAAACTTACAATTTCCTCAATTTCAAAATTATTTTTCTTAAGTGAATCGACAATAAATAGATATGTGAAAGAAACAACCGGCCTTTCTTTTAATACCTTAATAAATGAAATGAGAGTTGGAAAGACAATGGATATGCTCCTATATACAGATTTAGATATAGAAGAAATTGCAGAAATAACAGGTTTTTCGGATCGTTCTCATCTATCAAAAGTATTTACAGCAAGAACGGGACAAAACCCTAATAAATACAGACAAACCTTTCAAAAAGTTTCACAAATTTGCCAAATAGAAAATATAAGAAAATTTTACAGAATATTAAACTATGTAGTAAAAAATTCAAGTGATGACATAGATATAGGACGAATTTGTAAAGACTTTTCAATATCTTTAATAGAACTTAATAGACTATTCATATATTATGTAGAGAAAAATTTTAAAAATTTTTTAAATTTTGTACGAATTAACAAATCCACAAAATTATTATTAAAAACAGATATGCAAATAACTGATATTGCATTTGAAGTTGGATATAACACTGTTAAAACATTTAATCGTAATTTCTTAAAATATCAAAAAATGTTACCTACTGAATTTAGAAAAAATCTAAAACTACAAGATAGAGAAATATAAAAAGCTGTTGAATTGTTCAACAGCTTACTTTTCAACAGAATAATAACATCTCTTTGGTGAAATAACTTTTTCTTCTGCCTTTAATTTCTTTAAAACTTTATCTACCTCAGCTTTTTCAACTCCTAATTTTTCAGCGATTTCTCCACCTTTAAGAGCTTCTGAATTTTTTAATAATTCAATAATCTTTTCGCTTAATCCCATTTTTATACCTCCTTTTTTATAAAGTTATTATACCCTCAATCTATAACTTACCTAAAAATTTACAAAAAAAATCCTGCCTCAGCAGGAAAATAATAGCAACCCGTAACAGATTTCTCGAATTACAGATCTGGTGCCCAGAGGCGGAATCGAACCACCGACACGAGGATTTTCAGTCCTCTGCTCTACCGACTGAGCTATCTGGGCACATTTAATATTATGATTTTTTTTACTATGCGATAGCTCATTCTCTCGTGCTTCGCACTAGACTAAGATATTAACTCAAAACATCTTCGATTTCATCTCGATATTTTGGTTACTCTCTTATACCGACTATCGCTATCTGGAACTTAAAAATTTAAAAAAATCTAAAAATGAGCAAAAAAAATCCTGCATTAGCAGGAAATAATAGCAATCCGTAACAGACTTCTCGAATTACAGATCTGGTGCCCAGAGGCGGAATCGAACCACCGACACGAGGATTTTCAGTCCTCTGCTCTACCGACTGAGCTATCTGGGCATATTTAATATTATGATTTTTTTGCTATGCGATAGCTCATTCTCTCGTGCTTCGCACTAGACTAAGGTATTCCCTAAAAACAACTTCGTTGTTTTTGCCACTTCCTTATACCGACTTTTCACTATCTGGGCGTATTTAATATAATGTTTTTTAATGTTATGTAAATGGCAGGGGTAGAAGGAATCGAACCCTCATCAGCGGTTTTGGAGACCGACATTCTACCGTTGAACTATACCCCTACAATACCAATCTTTTCAACTCTATAAAATAAGAGATATTTCTAAAATAGAAATATCTTCAGATAATTTGGTGGGCCTTCAGGGACTTGAACCCGGGACCTACCGGTTATGAGCCGGGCGCTCTAACCAACTGAGCTAAAGGCCCAAATTATTGGCGGAGAAAGAGGGATTTGAACCCTCGCATCCCGTGAAGGATCTACTCCCTTAGCAGGGGAGCCTCTTCAGCCACTTGAGTATTTCTCCATTGTGGCGGAGAGGGTGGGATTCGAACCCACGTGGGCGTGAACCCAAACGGTTTTCAAGACCGCCTCGTTATGACCACTTCGATACCTCTCCATAAATGGTGATCCATCGGGGATTCGAACCCCGGACACCCTGATTAAAAGTCAGGTGCTCTACCAACTGAGCTAATGAATCATAAAATTGGCTGGGGTAGCAGGACTCGAACCTGCGAAATGCTAGAGTCAAAGTCTAGTGCCTTACCGACTTGGCTATACCCCAAAGGTTGGCGCACCTAAGAGGATTCGAACCTCTGGCACACGGATTAGAAGTCCGTTGCTCTATCCAGCTGAGCTATAGGTGCAAAATGGAGCGGGTGAAGGGAATCGAACCCTCGCAACCAGCTTGGAAGGCTGGGGCTCTACCACTGAGCTACACCCGCATATAAACTCAAACTTTATGGTCTTAACAAAAATTCAATTGGTGGAGGAGAGTGGATTCGAACCACTGAAAGCGTAGCTAACGGATTTACAGTCCGTCCCCTTTGGCCACTCGGGAACTCCTCCATATAATCTACAAAATGTAGATTGGAGCTGGTGGGAGGACTTGAACCCCTAACCTACTGATTACAAGTCAGTTGCTCTACCAATTGAGCTACACCAGCA
>NZ_JAYKBP010000006.1:0-53061 GCF_035282405.1 Parvimonas sp. C2 | reverse complement strand
GTACTTAATTCTATTTCTCCTTCACTCTTATCAGCTACAAATGTCTTTTCTGCTGTTACTTCTTTTCCATCTACTAAAAATGGTTGATTAGTTTCCTTATCCATCCAAACAAGTTTAACTGTATATTCTTTCCCAATTACCAAATTCTTATAGCTTACTTTATCTGTTAATGTTAATTCATCTTTTGCTTTTGCTTCTTTTTCTCCATTAACTTTTGCTTCTGTCTTTAGCTCTGGTTTTGGTTGTTTAACCTTTACTGTTTGATCCGCATCATTAATGTCCTTATGTGATGCTACTAAAGTATTATCCTTATACACTTCTTCAAAAGCTACTAATGTTGTATCTTTTTCAAAATGCTTAGCATCCACAGTTGTACTTAATTCTACTTCTCCATTTTCTTGTTCTGCTACGAATTCTTTTTCTACTGTTACTTCTTTTCCGTCAACCATGAATGGCTTATTTGTTTCCTTATCCATCCATACTAACTTAGCTGTATATTTCTTTCCTACTATTAAGTTATTATACTTAACTACATCTGTTAATACTACCTTGTCAGTTGGTTCGTCTTCTTTCTTGTCATTTACTGTTGCCTTTGTCTTTACTGTTGGTTTCTTACGGTCCGTAATTGTAACTTTTCCACCTTCTGATTTTACTATATCATCTTCTGCTACTTTTGTTACTTTTACATTTCCGTCTTTATCAACTTCAAATTCTATATCTGTTACTGTTAAATATCCTTCAGGTGCTGCTTCTTCGTGGAATACATATTTTCCTGCTCTTAATTTTAATCCCTTAGCTGTATCTGTTGATTCCCAAGAAACTGAATTTACACTCTTACCATTTTCACTAATTAAGTTTGTTCCATCTGCTGACTTAACTGTTATCTTTGCTCCAACTAATTCTTTTCCACCTAAATCTACTTTACTTACCTTTACTGGATGATATTTGTAATCATCTACCATTGTTACAATAGTTGTAGAGCCTTCTACTTTTACATTAGTTCCTTCTACTGTTCCATCAGGCTTTACTGTAAACTTAATTGTTGTAGCGAAAGTGTATCCTTCTGGTGCATTTTCTTCTTTAAGTGTATAACTACCAGGCTCAAGAGTTAATTGTTTAGCATTCCCATCTGAAACCCATTCTACCGATGGAACTTTAACTCCATTTTCTTTAATTAGATTTCTACCATCATCTGAACTTAATTTAATAGTTGCTCCTGGTAATTCTGTTCCATTAATATCAGTTTTTCTAAATTTAAAATCAAATTCCTTAGGTTTATATGTGTTCTTTACATTCATGCCTGTAACTTCAGAAGTATATCCTTCAGGTACATTTACTTCTCTTACAGTATAAACTATCGGAATATCCTTCCCATTTTCATCTCGCTTATCTGTTCTGTATTTAGGTAAATCCTTAAATTCATACTTCCATTGTCCGTTTTGATCTGGTTTTACTGTTAAAGTCTTTCCTTGTACATCAACTCCATCAGCAACTAATTGAATAGTTACTTGTTCAGGACGAACATTATATCCCTCATCATTTACCCAAGTCTTTTCACCAGAAACACTTGTTAAAATACGTTTATTTTTAATATCTATACCTGTTAACTTATTTGCATTCGGTGTAAATTCCAAGTTTTGACTTGTTGATTCAACTTCATATCCTGGTGGTGTACTAATTTCTTTTAATATATATTTCTTAGTTGGATCCAATGTTTTTGTGGAAATAGCCTCTCCATTTGCTCCTGTAATCATTGTTTCAACTAATTCATTTGTATCTTTAACTCTAATTTCAAATTTTGCTTGAGGAAGTTTAATATTAGGATTAACTGCATCCACTTTTACAATCTTAACTTTCCCCTTATTTCCTTCTCCAGTTCCTCCTGAAGAAGCTGATTGGTATTGGAAAGATAAATGTTTTGGAGAATCCCAATTAGGTGAAGTTCCTTTAGCATTATTAGTAACTTTAGTTCCTGGTGTATAAGTTGTTTTATAAGTTATAAATAATTGAGCTCCTGTTAAATCTCCAACAGGTTTATCACTTTCCTTCCAGCTTTTAACATTCCCATTTGCATCAAAACTTTCTGGAATTTGTGGTCTTACCTTGCTCAAGTCAACAGTAAAACTCTTCTTATCTGCAGATAACTTAAAATCAACATTAGGTATCTCTATTTTACCTTTATTTTGACCAAATTTGTTTAAAGATATTGAGTATAATTTCAAAGACCCTTCAATAATTGTTTCATCACCTGAAAGTTTATCTTCAATTTTAAGATTAGTTAATTTTCCTGCGCTGAAGTTAATTCTTAAAGACCATTTAACTTGATTACTATTACCAGGAATTTCTTCAGCCCATTTTGCAAATTGTTCTGTAGGTTTCCCGATAACTTTTTTAATATTTGCTTTTAGTTCTTTTGTTGTATTTCCAACTACAACTTTAAAAATATTTTCTTCGCCATATTTAAGCTTCTCTTCAGAAAAATGTGCTTCCAAGTGCATTGTACCTTTAACATTATATTTATCCTTAACATAACTTGTAAAGGTAGCTTTAATCTTACCACCACCACCTGCTCCTGGCGTAACCACCGCTTTGGCAACAACTTTTCCTTCACTATCAAGCAAGTCAAAGTTAGTTGCCTCGCTCGTTGTAGGAAAAGTCATATTTTCAGGTAAAGTAACCTCAAAATAATCCCCTTCTTTAAGAGTATTATTATAATGAGACGCATCCCATTTCAATTCAAGTTTAACTTTCTCATAGCCATAATACTCAGATTTTTTATCAACAATAGAAAAATCTGTAACGGTAACATTCGGCTTTACTTCACCTTGTGCATAAATAAAAGCTGAACTAATCGTTTGAAATACCATTGATAAAATCAAAAAACATACTATAAAACCTTTCGTTCTTTTTTTCATAAATATCCCCCTTTTAAATAAAATTATTATATCTAAACACATCTAAAAAACAATTTGATATTCATTATATTTTTCAATATATGTTTATGCATACATTTTTATTATATCAAAATTCTAAAATATTGTCTATACATCTTATTTAAAAATTCCTCTTTGTTTTTACACTATAATTGGCATATTTAATATGTTTTTTCACAAATAGGGATTTTCTTTTGGTTTAATCTTTTGCATTCACTAACATAACTAGTCAATTTTTATTCGTTTTTTCAAAAAAATTATGCTTAAGCAAGCAACAAAAAAGACGGTTTCAAAAACCGTCCTTAATTTTATAAATTATTTAATAAGTCTAGTTGCCCCAACGAATGTATTTCCGAAATAACTTCCAAACAGTTTACTAACAATAACACCAGTTCCTGGAGTTGATGCATGAACAAACTTGTTGTTTCCAATGTAAATACCTACGTGACTAATTCTGCCACCACCATTATTAAAGAATACTAAATCTCCTTTTCTTAATTCAGAAGATTTAACTCTAGTACCATAATTAATTTGGCTATATGATGATCTACTTAAAGTAATTCCTACTTGTTTGTAAACATAATGTACTAGTCCTGAGCAGTCAAAACCTACATTAGGATTAGCACTTCCCCAAACATATGGTTTCCCTACTTGAGCTAAAGCTAGATTAACAACTGTATCTACATCAGCATTACTTGATTGGCTTTCTTGTCTAGATGAATTATTAGAAGAACTTGAATTGTTTTGTTTCTTAGATTTTTCTTCTCTCGGTTGTTGAACTTCAGGTTTCTTTTCAGAAAGATATGATTTCATAACATAACCAGTCTTTCCATTGAAGTTGAATTCAACCCATTCACCCTTATCTATACCATTTACTTTTTCTCCTTTTGATAACACGCCAAGTTTAGATGAACTAGATGATCGATCTGATCTAACATTCAAATTTTCTGTTGCGTAAAGACTAACCTTTTTAACAGGAGCCTTCTTTAGAGTTTCAGCTTTATTTTCTTCTGCTTTCTTTTCTTCAGCAGCTTTTATTTCAGTTTCATTTTTTTCAGGTTCAACTGTTTCCTTTGTTAAAAGTTCAACATCAATAGTTCCAACTTTATCATTCACAGAAACAATAGCCTTCTTATCACCACTCATTTCAACTTTAACGACAGAACCTTTTTCTACTTTAATAGTTTCTTCTTCGTTTTCGCTTAAAACTGGTTTCATTTCAGTAGATTCTTTTACATAATATGAATTTTCTTCTAACTCAGGCATTTTAGTATCTTCTTCACTAACTAAAGAGTATATATTATTATCTTGTTCTAATTTTGCTAATTCTAAAGCGGAAGGAACTTCAAATATCTTATCTGAACTACTGATTAATGATTTATTTACTTCTTCAATACTTGTCCTTTCAATTTTAACTTCTGTCTTGTCTGTTTCATCTGCAAAAGATTTTGATACTGGTAATGCAGTACAAACCAATGCACACAACATAGAAGTTGTTAAAACTTTCTTAATTTTCATAATTACCTCCTAACTCACAAGGACATTTTACAACAAGTATTGAAAAAAGTCAACAAAAAGTTACAAAAAAATTACAAAAGGTTACAAATAAGTTACAAAAATGTTTTTAGGTTCATTTATGTTTCGCATGATATGTTTCACGTGAAACATTTTTACTGTTTTTTATTTAATTCTTTGTTTCACGTGAAACATTTTTATAATTTTTTTTATAATTTTAAATATTATATCTAAAATTATGATATAATAATAGTAGTTTTATACTTGATGATAAAAATAGTAATAAAACAATATAGTTGTATTAAGATACATATTAGAAAGGAATTATGGTAAAAAAGAAAAAAACACAAATAATAAGGAAATAAATATGAAAATTTTTGACGTTTTTAGAAAGAAAAGAGAAATGAGAGTAATCTCAGTGTTTAATCAAAAGGGTGGCGTTGGAAAAACAACTACAGTTGTAAATTTAGCGTCAGCTTTGGGTTTTAATAGAAAGAAAGTTTTGGTTATAGATATAGATCCACAAGGAAATTCTACTTCTGGTCTTGGGGTTGAAGATACCGATATAACTATTTATGATGTTTTAACCCATGAAAAAGATATAAATGATACAATTCAAAAGACAAAATCAAAAAATGTTGATATAATTCCCGCTAATTCAGACCTTTGCGGTCTTGAAATCGAACTTTTAAGTGTGGATAAAAAAGAATACCTGTTACAAAGTGAAATAGGGAAGATACCAACTAATTACGATTTTATTCTAATTGACTGCCCCCCTTCATTGGGAGTTCTTAGTATCAATGCATTAGTTTCTTCACAAAGTGTACTAATTCCAATACAATGTGAATATTATGCTCTTGAGGGTGTGAGTCAGCTGATGAATACTGTTAATCTAATAAGAAAAGGATTAAATCCAGATCTTGAAGTTGAAGGTGTTCTACTTACAATGTATGATTCCAGAAATAATTTATCTGAAGACGTAAAAATTGAAACAGAAAATTATTTTAAGGACAAACTTTTTGATACAGTTATTCCACGAAATATTCGTTTAGCTGAGGCACCAAGTTTTGGAGAGAGTATAATATATTATGATAAAAATTCTAAAGGAGCTATTGCTTATTTATCTTTAGCTAAAGAATTGATTAAGAATAGGAGAAAATAATGAAAAAGAAAGGTCTTGGTAGAGGTCTTGGTTCTCTTTTAAGAGAAGAAGACTTTATTACTGATGAAAATTTATTAACCGTCGACTTAGATAAGTTAATTGCTAGGGAGGATCAGCCTAGAAAAAACTTTGACGATGCAAGTTTGGAAGAATTAGCTAATTCCATAAAGACAGACGGAGTTATTCAGCCGATTGTAGTTAGAAAAGTTGATGATAAATACGAAATAATTGCTGGTGAGCGTAGATTTAGAGCATCTAAATTAGCAGGATTAGAAAAAGTACCTGTAGTAGTAAAGAATGTTACAGATAGAAAAGCAAGAGAACTTGCTTTGGTAGAAAATATTCAAAGAGAGGACTTAAATCCAATTGAAGAAGCTATTTCTTTAAAAACTCTGATGGAAGAATATAAGCTTACACAACAGGAGCTTTCAGATATAATTGGAAAGAGCAGATCTTATATTGCAAATAATCTAAGACTGTTAAATCTATCAGATTATATTAAAGAATATTTAATTCGTGGAGAATTAAGTCCTAGTCAAGGAAGAACTTTACTTTCTTTAGAAACCGAAGAAGAAAGAAAAAAATATCTTGATAAACTACTTGTTAAAGAGGTTAATATTAGAGATGTTGAGAAAAAGGCTAAGCAAAGTAAAAATAAGAATGATGATATTTTTATAAAAGATATTTGTGAAAGATTAACAGAAGTTTTGGATGCAAAAGTTAAAATCCATTCAAAGAAAAAAGGTGGTCAAATAGAAATAAGCTATTTAAACGAAGCAGATTTACAACGAATAATAGATAGTTTAATGAATATATATAATTTGGAGTAATAATATGATTTATGTAGATAATGCTGCTACCACTTTTCCTAAGCCTAAAATAGTAACTGACAAGATAATGGAATGTTCTTTAGGTTATGCTGGAAACCCCGGACGTAGTGGCCATAAACTTGCTATGAAAATGGATTTAGAAATTTATGAGACGAGAGAAAAGATCTGTAAACTAATTAATGGAACAGAACCTCTTAATGTAATTTTCACTTTTAATGCTACAGATAGTTTAAATATAGCAATAAAGGGAGTTCTAGAAAAAGGAAATCATGTAATAACAACATCAATGGAGCATAATTCTGTTCTAAGACCACTTAATCAACTAAGAAAAGACGGAATAATTGATTTATCCATTGTATATGCAGATAAACAAGGTTATGTAGAGCCACAAAAGATTTTTGATGCAGTAACACCTCAAACAAAGCTAATTGTTACAACTCATATGTCTAATGTATTTGGGACTATTGTAGATATAAAGAGTATTGGAGAATTTTGTAAGGAAAATAATATTCTTTATCTTGTAGATGCAGCTCAATCCATAGGTGTTTTGGATATTGATGTTCAAGATATGAATATTGACTTGCTTGCATTTCCAGGTCATAAGGCTCTTTTTGGACCAATGGGAACAGGTGCTCTATATATAAAGGAAGGAATTAAAGTAAAACCTTTAAGGCAAGGTGGAACAGGAAGTTATTCTCATAGCATCGACCAACCCGATTTATATCCGGACAGTTTAGAGAGTGGAACTCCAAACGGCGTTGGAATAATTGCTTTAAGGAAAGGAATTGACTTTATAAATGAAGTATGTATTGATAATATAAGAAATCATGAAATTAGTTTGAAAAATCATTTTATAGATTTACTAAAGGATAATGATGATATTATACTATATGGAACTTTAGATGATAGACAAGGTGCTGTTGTAAGTTTAAATGTAAAGGATATGGATAGCTCGGAAGTTTCCTATATATTAAGTGATGAATTTGACATTTATACAAGACCTGGTTTTCATTGTGCACCTCTTGCTCATAAGAGCTTAGGTACTGATGAACTTGGAGCGATAAGATTTAGCTTCGGATATTTTAATACAATAAAAGAAGTTGAAGAATGTGTAAATGCTTTAAAAATAATAATAGAAAGGATTAAAAAGTAGTGACTTCAATGATAGAATTTTTAAATTCACATTCAGGAATATTTTTAATTATAGTGTTATTTGGCTTAATTTTTATATCTTATCAATTCAGTCAAATAAATAAAAAACTTAGCTTTCAAAAGAGAAAATATGATATGCTTTTGAGGGGTAGAGGTGATTTGAATATGGGAGAATTAATTCAAGCTCAATCTAATGATATTTCTGAAATGGATAAGAAAGTGCAAGAACTTGCTTATGAAGTGGAAAAAGCAAAGAATAATTTTGCCATGCCTATTCAAAAAATTGGTTTCGTAAAATATGATGCTTTCCACGATTTAAAAAATAAACTGTCTTATTCAATAGCATTATTAGATGGTTTTAATGATGGTTTATTACTAACTACTATTTATGGTAGAGAAAGCTGTATAACTTATGCAAAAGAAGTAAAATCAGGCTCTGTAAAGCAAGAATTGTCAAAAGAAGAATTTGAGGCATTAAGGATGGCATTAGAAAAATAATGAGAAAATTGATGTTTATTTTAAATCCGAATGCATCAGGTTTTAAAAAATTTGACTTTAAAGAAGGTATAGAAAACTATCTTAAAGATAAGAACTTAGATTTTGATTATGAAATTAAATGTTCAACAAAAGAGGGTGAATCCATTTTAATTGCTGAAAATGCAGTTAAAGACGGTTTTAATGAATTAATTGCAGTTGGCGGAGATGGAACTATCAACGAAGTTGGCAATGTGGCTATAAAAAATAATTTAAAACTTGGTGTAATTCCTGCAGGTACTGGAAATGACTATATGAACAGCCTAAATGAATCCTGTAATTTTGTAATTTGTATGGAGAGAATTATAAGGGGAAGTACAATACTTGTTGATTATGGCTCATTTTTAGACAAGTCATTTTTCAACATTGCATCTGTAGGTTTTGATGCAGAAGTTAATGAATATGCCGTAAAAGTAAAAAAAATCATTAAAAGTGGATTTGCTTATAAAATAGCAATAGCTTTAGCTCTATTTCATCACAAGAGAAAGAGATATAAATTAATTATTGACGATGTTGAATATGAGGATGACTATTTTCTAATAGCCATAGGTATTGGAAGTAAATATGGTGGAAAAATTAATATTTTGCCATATGCCGATATGCAAGATGGACTTCTGGATATCTGTGCTATTAGATATAAATCAAAATTTGATATAATTAAAAAGATAAAGACAATTGTAAATGCAACTCATGTAAATGAGGATATAACTTCTTGCTTCAAAGCAAAGAAAATCAAAGTTATTTCAAAGAATGTCGAGATTAACTTTGACGGAGAATATATGTCCGGAGTTGATGATGTTGAATTTATAGTAAATGATAAAAAAGTAGAATTAATAATGTAGGGGGTAATTATGAATATTTTTGAAGAATTAACAGGAAAAATTAAAGGAACGAATAAGAGAATTGTATTTCCTGAAGGAGAAGATAAGAGAGTTTTAGGAGCTTGTGTTAGATTAAAAAAAGACGGTTTAGTAACTCCAATAATTTTAGGAAATGTTGAAGAAATCAAAAAAACTGCAAGAGAATTAAATGTTTGTGCCGATGATATTGAAATCATCGATCCTTTAAAAGCGGAAGATTTTGATGAATTAGTTGAAAAATTTGTTGAACGTAGAAAAGGCAAAAACACAAAAGAAGAAGCTGAAACATTTTTAAAAGATGTAAATTACTATGGAACAATGATGGTACAAGTTGGAAAAGCTGACGGAATGGTTAGTGGTGCTGTTCACTCAACAGGAGATACAGTAAGACCTGCTCTACAAATTGTAAAGACTAAACCAAATGTTTCAAGAACAAGTGGAGCAATGGTAATGCTTGGAAAAAATGGCGAAAGATATGTATTTGCAGACATTGCTATCAATATCACTTTAGAAGCAAAAGAATTAGCTGAAATTGCCGTTGAAACTGCTAAAACTGCTGAATTATTCGGAATAGATCCAAAAGTGGCAATGCTTAGCTTCTCAACAAAAGGCTCTGCAAAACATGAACTTTCTCAAAAAGTTGCAGATGCTACACAAATGGCGAAAGAATTGGCACCTGATTTAGCATTGGACGGAGAATTACAATTTGACGCTGCAATAGTTCCATCAGTAGGGGAACAAAAGGCAAAAGGTTCAAAAGTTGCCGGACATGCAAATGTATTTATCTTCCCGGATTTACAATCAGGAAATATCGGATACAAAATTGCACAAAGACTTGGTGGCTTTGAAGCAATAGGACCAATCCTACAAGGACTTAACAAACCTATTTCAGACCTTTCAAGAGGTTGTAATGAAGAAGATGTTTACAAACTTGCAGTAATTACCGCTGCACAAAGTATTTAATATATTTTTGAAAAACAAAACCATGTCGGTTTTGTTTTTTTGTGGGGAAATGAGTATTGAAGATTTAATTATTTAATGTATCTACGATACATTCACTTATGCTTATATACAAGCATAAGTGTGAGATTTCCAGAGCAATTGTATCTAACGATACAATTATCCGTCAGACCTACTTTTGTTTACAAGTAAACAAAAGTAGGTCTGACGCAAAGATTGTTCAAATCTTTAATTTGAGTACAATCGACTGCGAAAATCTCATACTTTTGCTTTAGCAAAAGTAAATGTATCGTAGATACATTAAAATTGAACTCATAAACATAAATCAAATATTTATTTTAACAAGTAGAGTTTTTCTTTAAAATTTGGTAAAATGTAATAAATCAATTTGGAGGTGAGTTTATGGAATTTTTAGATACTTCTTTTTTACAAAATGATGAAATAAAATTAGTTTTAGAAAAAACTTATGCTGGAAATTTAGCTATCAATTGGGTTCCTGCCTATAGCTTTTATATATGTAACTTAAAAGGACAAAAATTAGGAAAATGTGATTTGAGAATTGGGCATAGTGAAGGTCTATATTATGGTGGAAATATAGGATATACAATTTACGAAGAATATAGAGGTTATCACTATTCAGCAAAAGCCTGTAAACTCCTTTTTGAACTTGCAAAAAAGCATGATATGGAATATTTGTATATCACTACAAATCCCGATAACCACGCTTCAAATAAGATATGTGAATACCTAAATGGAGAGTTTTTAGGCATCTTTGAATTGCCCGAAGATAATGATATGAGAATAAACGACAATGAAACTCATAAATGCATTTATAAATTTGTTTTACTTTAACTAAAATAATAATTATGCTATACTTATTTGAAAGAATTATTTTAGATTCAATTTATCTAGTTAATAATAAAAAACAAACTATTTTTTAAATTTTCAAGTGGAGAGTTTTATGGAATTTTTAAATGATTTACAAAATTTTTATTCAAATATAGAAAAAATTGCAGAAGTATTAGCTTCATCACTAAAAAATCAAAATTTACCTATAGACTCTGGTTGGTATAATGACCATTATCATATAGAACATGGAAATTGGATTAGGGAAGCTTATCCGATAAAAGTCCTAACTTTGAATGGATTATGTGATATTGAAATTGGATTTTTTAATATAGCCATAACTTCAAAATTAAAAAAGGAACAAGCCTTGTCATATAATTTTAGTAGTCTTGAATCTCTTAATTTAAAATATGATGTCTATGGTGTAGAAAATTTTTTATTGGATTTTAAAAATGAATTTTTTGATGAAAAGGAAACAATAAAAAACAAAATTAAAAACTCTTCAGAGGAAGATATTGCTTTTTCATTTTATTTTGAATTGAATTCTTCAAAAAGCAATATTCAAAGAATACTTAATACAATTAACCTTTTAAGAGCTAATAAATTTTTCTATTAATATTAATAGTTTAAAAAATACTCAAAGGAGTGATATTTTTGAAAATTTTAATTGTCGAAGATGATGAAAATATATTTGAAATGCTGAAAAAGGAACTTTTGCTTTGGAATTATGAAGTAAAGGGGATTTCAAATTTCAATCAAATAGTCGAAGAATTTGTGGAATACCAACCACATCTGGTTTTAATGGATATTATGTTGCCATATAATAATGGTTATTTTTGGTGTGAGGAAATCCGTAAACATTCAAATGTTCCGATTATTTTCATTTCTTCAAAGAGTGAAAATATCGATATTGTAATGGGTATTCAATTCGGAGCGGATGATTATATAACAAAACCAATAGATTTGAATGTAACTTTGGCAAAAATCAAAGCAATCTTGAGAAGAAGTTATGATTTTACAAAAGACTTTGAATTTTTAAGTTTTGCAAATGTATTTTTATATATGGATAAAAATATCATTAAATATAATGACAACGAAATTTCCCTTACAAATACGGAAACAATGATTTTAGAAACTCTTTTTAAAGCCAAAGGCGGAGTTGCTTCAAGGGAATCAATTATGGAAAAATGTTGGCATGGAGATGATTATATTGACGACAATACTTTGGCAGTCAATATAACAAGACTTAGAAAGAAATTTGCAGATATTAAACTAAATGATTTTATCCAAACCAAAAAGGGAAGTGGATATTATCTAAATTCTAAAACGGAGTAAAAATGGATAAGTTTAAAAATTATATTTCAAAAATTTTACCTATTACGGTAGTAACATTTTTTATATTATCAGTATTTTGGGTTGTTTTTTTACTTATGAATTTAGAATTCGAAAGTTACTTCCTAGCCTTAGAAATAGTAATCTTTTTCTATATTATATATCTGGTATTCATGGCATTTTTAACTAAAAAAGAGGAAAAACTAAAAAGTCAGATACTAGAGCTTGAAGAAGCTAATTTAAATTTAAGAAATGACTTTTTAGCAAAGGAAAAAGAATTACAAGAGTATTTTTTAATTTGGATTCATCAGATTAAAACTCCAATAACTGCAGGTAAATTAATCTGCGATGGCGATATTGAAAATGAAAATGTAAAAAATATAAAAAAAGAGTTGATTTATATTGAAGACTATACAAATATGGCTTTAAGCTATCTTAAAATGGCCAATCACAATACGGATATGGATATTTCACTTGTGAATTTAGATGATATTATTAATCCTTTAATCAAAAAATATGCCATTCTTTTTATTTCAAATAATATAAAACTTGAATACAAAAAGCTGAATGTAAAAGTAATTACAGATAGCAAATGGTGTATGGTGGTAATTGAACAGCTATTATCAAATGCAATAAAATATACTAAGAATGGGATTGTTTCAATATCTTTTAACGAAAAAGAAAACTATCTTGAAATAAAAGACAATGGAATTGGAATTAAGGATTCAGATCTTCCGAAAATTTTTGACAAGGGATATTCAGGATTTAACGGAAGACAAAATCAAAAATCAACGGGAATAGGGCTGTTTTTAGTTAAACAAATTTTGGATAAACTCGGACAAAAAGTTAAATTGGAATCAAAATTAGGCGAAGGAACAAGTGTAAAAGTCTATTTTAATATAGATTAGGAGAAAATTATGTTTTATGTATATATAATTTCTAATAATTTTAGAAATGTTTTGTATATTGGTGTCACAAGAAATATTGAAAGAAGATTATATGAACATAAAAACAAATTAATTGATGGCTTTTCTAAAAAATATAATTTGAATGTATTATTGTTTTATGAAACTACAGATTATGCTTTAGATGCAATTGCTAGAGAAAAACAATTAAAAAAATGGAGTAGAAAGAAAAAATTTGACTTGATTAAATCTATAAATCCTGAATTAAGAGATTTATCAGACGATTGGTGATTTTGTTTGAGATTTCTTTCAGAAATACTATTGCTTGCAAACAAGCAATAGTTGAGATTTCTCCATTACGCTTACGCTCCAGTCGAAATGACGTATTGAGGGTATTCTTCTTCAAAGTACTATGACGTGAATTATTTTATTTTCTATACAACTTTTAAATAAATTTCGAAGTTTGTTTACTTTTAACGTCCAGCTACTAAACGAAGCTTTCTCCTTATACGTCATCTCGACCGAAATGAGTGAAACGAATGAAGCGGAGAGATCTCATACTTTTGCTTTAGCAAAAGTAAATGTATCGAAGATACATTCAATACATAAATATCCTAATATTATTTGTATTTGAATAATATTATGTTTCTTAAAAATTTTTAAGAAATTTATTACTTGGTGAAAAAAATATATTAAAAAATAGAGATTTGCATATATAGGAAAAACAAATGGAAATTAAAAGAATTACAGAATACAATAATTCCTTATTTTCAGAGATTGTTTTAAAACAAAGAGGAGCATTTTTAATTGACGAAGAGCTTTATGAAATTGAAATAATTTCTAGTGATAGTGCCTTAGTTAGAGGAAAAAATAGAGAAAATTTTAAAAAACTTATTGAGTATTTTAGATATTATTCTCCACATATATTAAATTATTTTGATGAGAATGATAAAAAAATTATTTCTTTTGAAAAGAAGCCGGTTTTAACTTTAGAAGTGGATAAAATTCAACCTTCTCAATTTTACATTGATGAAGATAAATTAAATGCCCTTAAAAGTTTTATTAAAAATTCGAAGGATATTGTAATTCAAGTTGTAAAATCCGATGAGGGATATATCTGTGTTGATGGGCATACAAGGCTATTTATTGCTTTTTTAAATAATTTTAAAACTGTTCATGCCATAGAAACTGAGTTTGACGATGATACCAACTACTTTGTTTCTCAAGCAAAGAAAAGAAATATCTTTACAATAAAAGACTTAAAACTTGTATCTCATAGTGATTATAAAAATTTGTGGATTGATTTTTGTGATAGCTATTTTAATATAGATTAGGAGAAAATTATGTTTTATGTATATATAAGTCCTTCACAGGACTTACTATTGCTTGTAAACAAGCAATAGTTGAGATCTCTCCGTTCCGCTAACGCTACAGTCGAGATGACGTGTTAGGGGTGTTTCTCTTCAAAGTTCTATGACGTGAAATATTTAATTTTCTATGCAATTTTTAAATAAATTTCGAAGATTATTTACTTTTAACGTCTAGCTCTTAAATAACGATTAACCCCTATGCGTCATTTCGACCGAAACGTAGCAGAGCGAAGTGCAGTGAATCTAGCCCTAACTTTGTTTACTTGTAAACAAAAGTAGGTCTGACGGAGTAATTGTATCGTTAGATACAATTGCTCTGGAAATCTCATACTTTTGCTTTAGCAAAAGTAAGTGTATCGTAGATACATTCAATATAGACATCTTACATTTGTTACTTAACTACTATTTAGGAGAAAATTATGTTTTATAATGAAATATTCGATAAAAATATTTTTAATTCTAAACTTGCAATTGCATATGGTTTTTCGAAGATTGGGAATTATTATGTTTTACAATCGGATATTGATGTAGAAAATTTTAATGTGATTGTTAAAATAGGCAAGGACTCTTTTGAGGTAAATGTTATTGAATTACCTTTTAATGAAGAATATGTTTTATTTAATGTTTCAGACAGCAAGGGTAAATTTGTTTCAAAAATTAGAAAAAAAGTTAATGAACTCATTGGGGATATTGTAAATAGCTGTTTTTCATCTTTGGATTATAGAAAATTATTACTAGACTATGTAAAGGAAAAATACAGAACAATTCCTGAAGAGCCTTGGGAAGATAATAATCATGCGACGATAAAGACTTCGAATAGTAAAAAATGGTATGGAATTTTTATGTCCATTCCTTATAAGACTTTGGGATTGGAGAAAAGCGGAAAGATTGATGTTTTAAATGTAAAACTTAATCCTGATCTTATAGAAAATCTGATTGATAAAAAGCATTTTTTCCCTGCCTACCATATGAATAAAAAATACTGGATTTCAATTGTTTTGGATTCAGATGTGGATTTGAATTTGGTCAAGAGCTTAATTGATGAGAGTTTTAAATTAGTTGAAAAATAATGTATGAATACTAGGAATTTCATTATTTAATGGGCTTTAGGAGATTTACATAGTAATTGTGTTTAATTATTATATTTTTTTAGAAGTCCTTTACAGGACTTACAATTATTTTTAAACAAATAATTGTAATGAGATCTCTCCGCTTCGTTTCGCTTTGCTCAACTTCGGTCGAGATGACGTGTTGGGGGTGTTTCTCTCCAAAGTACTATGACGTGAAATATATTTTTCTACAACATTTTTAATAATTTCTATTTTATTAAATAATGTTTTTTTACTTTTTGAAGTTTGTTTACTTTTAACGTCTGGCTACTAAACAAACAAAAATAGGTCTGACGGGGTAATTGTATCGTTAGATACAATTGCTCTGGAAATCTCATACTTTTGCTTTAGCAAAAGTAAATGTATTGTAGATACATTAAATAAAGGATTTTTATCAAACATTTCAATAACCTTACAAAATTGTAAGGTTATTTTTGTTTTTGTAATATTAGATAAATGTTTGGCGTAAAAATTTTTGCTAAAATATTATTGTAAACGAAAATAATATTTTTTGGAGGTAATTATGAATATATTAGATGTTAAAAATTTAAAAAAGATTTATGGAGGAATGGGACGTGTAAAGACTGAAGCCCTTAGAGATGTGAATTTTTCCGTTGAAAAAGGAGAATTTATAGCTGTTATGGGAGAGTCAGGAAGTGGTAAAACTACTCTTTTAAATATAATAGCAACATTGGATAAGGCAACTGAAGGATCAGTTTTTATTGGAGGAAAGAATGTAAATTCTTTAAGCAATTCAGAAGTTGCAAGTTTTAGACGTGAAAAGTTAGGCTTTGTTTTCCAAGATTTTAATTTATTGGACTCTTTCTCAAACAGAGACAATATTTATCTTCCACTTGTTTTATCAGATGTAAAACCAGCAGTAATGAATGAAAAAGTGGGAGAGATTGCTCCTCTTTTAAAGATAAGTGAAGTTTTAGATAAATATCCTTACCAAATTTCAGGTGGACAAAAACAAAGAGTTGCAATCGCTAGAGCAATTATAACTAAACCTGATTTACTTCTTGCAGATGAACCTACAGGAGCATTAGACTCAAAATCTGCTGATATAGTTATGAAAACTTTCTGCGATATAAATAACAGTGGACAAACAGTTTTAATGGTTACTCACTCTGTAAAATGTGCTGCTTTTGCAAAAAGAGTAATTTTCATAAAAGATGGTAGAGTTTATCACGAAATTTATAAAGGAAGTGACGACAACTTAACTTTTGCTGAAAAAATAAATCAAGCTCAAGTCATGTTAAACGGGGTGAATAACTATGAAAAGTAAAATGGCTTCAAAATTTGCTTTTAGAAATATGAAGGCGAATGCTTTGCTTTTAACTCCATTTTTAATAGCAAGTAGTATTATGGGAACTCTATTTTTCGTAATGGCTTCCCTTGGACAAAATCATTATATAGAAAAAAATCATGAATATGTAGCAATCCTTATAAAATTTGGAATTTTTATAGTTGGAATTTTCACATTTATATTTATCCTATATGCCAACAGCTTTTTAGCTAAGAGGAGAAATAAGGAATTTGCCCTATATGGTATTTTAGGTTTAGAGAAAAAACATATTGCTAAAATTATTTCAATAGAATATATACTAAACTTTTTGACAGTTAGTTTCTTTTCAATAACAGGTGGATTTGTTCTTGGAAAATTGGCTTTTATTCTGCTTAATAGAATAACTAAAAATATGACCGCAAAAATAATGGACTATAATTTTTCAATTTCTTCTGCAATATTGACTTTAATATTCTTAGCTATAATATTTATATTGATATATTTAACAATGGTATTTAAGATTGGAAAATCAACTCCTATAGAACTTCTTTCAAAGCAAAAAAAGGCAGAAGGAGAGCCAAAGAGTAAATTTATCCTTGGAACTTTAGGCTTTATAATTCTGTGTGTAGGATACTATCTTTCAGTTACTTCAAAGGGGAATCTCAGTAGCTTTTTTACATTTTTTCCTGCAGTTATTGCTGTAATAATTGGAACTTATCTAGTATTTATTGCATTTAGTATTTTGATTTTAAAAATGCTAAAAAGAAAGAGAAATTTATATTACAAAGCAAAAAATTTCCTTTCAATATCAGGAATGTTATACAGAATGAAATCAAATGCAGTTTCACTTGCAAGTATTACACTTCTTTCAACTTCAATTATAGTTACTTTAGCAACAACATTGACTATAAATTCAAGTATAAAAGATCTTACAGATTCTATCCATCCTAATGATTTTTATTTATCATCCTCAGTAACAGGAAATAATAAAGATATACTCGAAAATGGAGAAGAAAGAAAAAAAGAAATCTTAAATATTTTAAACAAAGCATTAAAAGAAGATGAAAAAATTAAAAATTTAACAGTCAAAAAGACTATAATGAATCCTGTAATAAATGAAAATGGAAAGATTACTCCTTTGGGTAAAAGACGTGCATTATCATCATTTTTAATTATTGAAACATTGGAAGATTATAATAGAAACCACAATACTAATTATACTCTTAATGATGGTGAGTTGTTATATTCAACTAACTCTAAAAAGCTTAATAATTATGACAGTATGGATTTTGCCGGAAAGAATTATAAATTAGTAAAAGTAAAAAACTTATTTCCTATGAGCATATCTGCTGAAGGAATGATAATTATTGTAAAAGATAATGAAACTTTTGTCAAAATGTTAGAAGAATATACTTTTAATTATAATGAAAAACAATTAAAATATAACCTAGATTATAATTTTGATTTAGACTCTGCTGATAAAGAAGCTTTTTATTCAAGATTACAAACAGATTATAACATATTTGTTCAACAAAAAGATGTATTTAGTCATTCTTTGTCTTCAAAAGCTGAAGTTGATGCTTTTGCTTATGAATTAAATGGCGGTCTATTGTTTTTTGGAATGATAGTTGCATTAATTTTTATAACAGGAACTGTTTTAATCACATATTATAAACAAATTTCTGAGGGCTTTGAAGATAAACAAAGTTACCATATAATGAAAAATGTAGGACTTCCAGACTCAATTATCAAAAAGAGCCTTAGAGTACAAATACTGTGGATTTTTTTCCTACCACTTGTTATAGCAACAATTCACTCAATATTTGCTTTCCCAATCCTATACAATATACTTGGAGGACTTGGTTTCCAAAATATAAGAATTTTCACAATTAGTTTTGCCACAATTGTACTATGCTTTTCAGTAATTTACTTTATAATATACTCAATAACTTCAAGAGTTTACTATAAGATTATAAGATAGAAATACTAATGATACTAATAAAAAAATCACTGTTTTACGCAGTGATTTTTTTATCTATTTTTAATTTTCCTTTAGCCATTCTTTAACTATTTTATAATAATCTCTGGCATATTCATATTGTTTTGTAGCATATTCTCCAAAATGAATACCAAAGTCTAATTTATATTCACACCAATTGCTCCAAAGTAGTCCACAACAAGCAATATAGGCATAAATTTTTATTTTTGTAATCTCGTCAACTTCTCCATTAAAATAAATATCTATCAAATTATCAATTTGATTTTTATCATATAGAGAGTATATGCAAAACATTGCTATATCAATATCCGGATCTTGCATTGCAGCATATTCCCAATCAATTAAACGAAGTGTTCCGTCTGTTGAAAATAAAAAATTATCACAATTTGCATCTATATGAGTTAAACATTTTGGCTTTCTATTTTTTTCTATAAATTTTTCTAATGATAAAATATTCTCTTTTACTTCTTTGTAATCAGAATAAATTGAATTTTTTTTCGTCCACAAAGACTCATAGAAATTAATTTTTTCAAAAACATCAAACTCATGACCTACTTCTAAACCTAGTGAATGTAATTCTTTTATTTTATCCATACATTTTCTTAAGTCTTCATCATTTTTGTCATCACAATTTCTTGAATTTTCAATAAATTTTGTAATCTTATATCCATTATCTGCATTAATATAAATCAAATCATCACAAATATTTTTATCTTTAATAAGAGAATAAACTTCTGCTTCTTGAACTCTGTCTATAAGCTCAGATGTTCCCTCTCCCGGAATTCTCATAATATACTTTACATTATTTACAGTAAAAACAAAGGAATTATTTGTCATTCCCTTTTTTAAAACTTCAATAGCTTGAATATCATCAATATCCACATTTAAAGCCTCACAGATAATTGAAATTGCCTTTATATGTGTGTTGTTAATAGCCTTTCTAATTTCTTCTAACTCTTCTTGAGAATACTCATTTATTTTAGATAAATCTATTTGGTTACTATATTTGTTTATGTAAAGACTCTTCAGTACATCTAAATCTATTTTGTTCATAATACCTCCTTGTAAATCTCTACTTGAACATTATATATTAATATTTTTAAAAAATCAACATTTAAGGAAAAATAGTTTATAAAGTTGAAAAAAATATCCATAAAGTGTATAATATTAATAGTTTTACGCCAGATGGTAAAACTATTAATATTTCATCATAATTACTCTAATTTAATTATAAAAAAGGAATTATGATTTAATTATCTAGTTTTACGCACAATGGTAAAATTAGATATATTTTACCATAATTACATTAATTTAATTATAAAAAAGGAATTATGATAAATCATACTTTCCATTTTAGAAAAATTTTTAAAAGTAAAGTATGATGAAATTAGGTTTTCTTTTTAGTTTAGTTTATGGTAAGCTTAATTTTAATAGAACTAGTTTTTTAATTACTAAGAAAATTATTAAAAAATGGTTAATATATTTAACTACTTATAGTGCAATTTATAAATTTAATTATAAGTAGTAATTTGATTTTTAAGAATAATTGTGATAAAATAGTTATTCAATTTTAAATTTGGAGATTTTTATGAAAATTGAAAATACAATTTTGCTGGTATTAGATATTCAGGAAAAATTAATGCCAGTTATACAAAACAAAGAAAGCATTATAAAATACACGAATATTTTAATTAAGTCCTGCAAAGAACTTAATATTCCTATAATTTATACGGAACAATATCCAAAGGGACTTGGCGAAACTGTTTTGGAAATTAAAGAGTCTTTAAAAGACTCAAAAGCAAAGTATTTTGAAAAGAACAGTTTTTCAGCCTATCCACTTATTAAGGAAGAAGTTTTAAAACTTAAAGAAAAAGAAAAAACTTCAATTATTGTTGCAGGTGTGGAAACACATATTTGTGTATATCAAACTATAAGAGATTTAAAGAGTAACTTTGAAATTTATGTTCCCTTTGAAACTGTAGGTTCAAGAAATCCTGAAAATTATACGAATGGCTTGGACTTAATTAGAGAAATGGGAGCAAGTGTTACTAATGTCGAAACTATACTTTTTGATTTGATTAAAACATCAGAACACAGTAGTTTCAAACTAATCAGTAAATTGATAAAGTAAGGGAGTTTTATATGAAAAAGAAATTTATAATAACTTTTATTCTATCCTTAGCTCTATTTGGAGGAATTTTTTGGGTTGCAAATAAAGTTTTGGATATTATGGAGTTAACTTCAAAAGTAGAATTTGTAGGTAGCGATTTAGGCGAAGGAAATAATATTGAACAACGTGTTGAAAATGAACTTTTATTTTTAGTTTTAGGTTTAGACAGTGATGATTTCAGTGGAGCTACAACCGAACAAAACAGAACTGATACAATGATCTTGTGTAAAGTTAATTTTGAAACTGGAAAAATTGATATTCTATCAATCCCTCGTGATTCTAGAGTTATGGTTAATGGAAAACTAGATAAGATAAACCATGCTCACCATTTTGGTGGTCTTAAACTTGCTATGAAAACTACAAGAAATTTCTTGAATTTAGATATAGACTATTATGTAAGAGTTAATTTCTTCTCTGTTAAGGATATTGTAGATGCACTTGGTGGTGTAGAAGTTGATGTCCCTGTTAAAGTTGATGTTGCAGAAGACAATGTTCACTTAAAACCAGGTAAACAAATTTTAAATGGAAAACAAGCTCTACAATTTGCAAGATTTAGAGCAGGATATACAGAAGGTGATGTTGGTCGTGTTAAAGCTCAACAATTACTTATAAAGGCAATGATTAAAGAATTAACTAAGCCTAAAAATATTGCTAAAATTCCTCAAATTTTAGAAGTTGTTAAAAAGACTGTAAATACAAATATTCCATTCTCAACAATTACTAAATTAGCTCTAAAAGTAAAAAATTTAAATGAAGATAATATAAATACTCAAATAGTGCCAGGAGAATCTGCTTATATAAACAATATAAGTTATTTCGTTCCTAATCGTTCAAAATTAAATGCTCTTGTTAAAGAGATGTTCGGTGATTATCTATTGAGTCAAAATAACAACACACAAGTAGATATAGACGATAAAAAGAAAACAAATACTAAAAACAATAACACCAATAACAATAATAAAAATAACAATACAAATAAAAATAATACTAATAAAAATAACAAAAAGAACAATAACAGATAATTTGGGTGAATATGGAAAACGAGAGAAAAAAAGAACATTTAGAAAATTTTTTAAAGAGCAATTTCAAATCCAATACTCTATTTGAAAATGTGTATATTGAACATTTTGCATTAACTGATTTAAATTTTGATGAAATTGATACATCTGTAAATTTTTTGGGGAAAAAACTTTCTTTTCCACTTATAATAAATGCAATGACAGGTGGGGCAGAAACTTCCTATGATATCAATGAAGACCTAGCAAGACTTTGCAAAAATTTTAATATAGCATTTGAAGTTGGAAGTCAAAAAGTTGCACTACAAGATGAAGAACTTGTAGAAACTTTTACAGTGGTAAAAGATATTTTAGATAAAAAAAATATAGTAATTTCAAATCTTTCAGCATTATCAAGCCTTGACGATGTAAAAAAAGCCGTTGAAATGTTAAATTCCGATGCAATTTCTCTCCATTTGAATCCTGCTCAAGAGATTGTTCAGTTTGAAGGAGATAGAAATTTTTCCGGAATTTTAGAAAATATTGAAAATATCGTTAAAAACTCGAATGTTCCCGTTATCGTAAAAGAAACAGGTTGCGGTATTTCTAAAAAAACTTGTGAAAAGTTGTTGAATGTAGGTGTAAAATACATTGATATCAGCGGTTTTGGCGGAACAAATTTCATTGAAATTGAAAATTTAAGAAGAACGGATTTAGATTTTACGAATATTTATGGTTGGGGAATTCCAACTGCAAAATGTATAATAGATTGTAGAAATATTTCAAAAGACTTTACTCTAATCGGTTCCGGTGGAATAAAAACCGGAGAAGATATTGCAAAAGCCATTATACTAGGTAGCGATATGACTGCTATTGCAGGAGAGGTTTTAAGATATTTAGTTCATGGCGGATACAAATTCGCCGAAAATTATTTAAAATCTCTAATCTATCAAACTAAGATGATTATGTTGCTTCTTGGAGTAAGAAATATTGAAGAACTTAAAAAAGCTGAATACAAAATATTTGGAAAATTAAAAGATATATTAAATTATTAAAAAATGAGAGTTTCGCTAACTCTCATTTTTTTGTAAATTATTTTAAGGGGGACTTCTTAAAATTTATTTATCTTTAAATCTACTTTTAACATATATGGAAGAACTATAAGTACCATTAAAGCTATTCCTGAAAATATAAATATATATCCACTTTTAAATTTATCAAATAAAAACGAATAAAATAATATTCCAAGTGGCATTAGAAGTTGACAACCTGTTCCCAAAATACTGAAAACTCTTCCTTGATATTCAAGGGGAACCGCCTTTGTAAACCAAACCATTACCGGAGTATTTATAAAATTTGCAATAAAATTAACTCCAAAAGCAAATATCATAAATATTATAAAATATGAAAAGATACTAAATTTAAATAATAATGCAATTCCCAAAATTATCAAGAATCCTGAAAGCCCTCTAATACATTTAAAAGAAAATTCCAAAGGAGCTTTAATGTCCTTCATCATTGATAAAATTATTGATGAAACTATTACTGCCACCGGAAAAGTTGCATTTATAATCCCGTAAAGATAATCTGAAATCTTAATTTCATTAATCAAAACATAGGGAAGGCCGATTGAAACCGATGAAAAAAAGAAATTTATAAACATTGCAAAAGAGATAATAAAGACCAAAGCTTTTTTATCTTTCATATAATTTAAACCTTCAACAAACATCTTTAAAACTTTTTGTTCTTCATTATTCTCTATCACTTCTGTCTTTATAAAATCAAAATTTATAAAAAGTACAATCAATATAGTTATAAATTCAATTACCGCTTCCAAAAATACAAAATGAATTAAATCCAATTTTGTAAGTAAAAAAACAGCTAAAATTGGAGAAATTATATAAACCCCTGAAGATGCCATTTGCTCAAAAGATTTTACCTTTTGAATATGCTCTTCACATACAAGTTTCTTTGTAGAAGATGAAAAAGAATTATTTAAAAATTGATCAGCAACCCTTAAACAAATTAATAACATATAGGTATTGATTAAATTTGTTTCAGCATTAGAATTTAAACTTAAAGCATATAAAATCAAACTTACAATGCTAAAAAGCTGAGCAATTACAATTACAATCTTCTTATTGTACTTATCTACAACAGCTCCAACAAAAGGAACTAAAACAAGCGCAACCAAAGGGCCTATAATTTGAGAAATACCGAAATTTAAAGCTGATTCTGTCTTTTTCAAAATTAAAAGTCCAATAATAAATGACAAAATAGAACTACCAAAGTTTCCTGTTATAGTCGTCATTATTAATTTTATCATCTGTTTTCTTGATTCTTTTAAGATATTCATGGTTTTCACCTCTTAATACTTTATTTTGATTATATTATACAACGTATAATATAATATGTCAATAGTTTTTTATGATTTTTTATATAATGGTGGATTTGTTGGGGAGTATTTCTTTGTAAAGTACTTAAAGTGGGTTATTCCTATGAAATATTAATATTAAATTATCTACTATATAAATAAATTTTTTTAATTGTCAATTATTAATTATTAAGAAATTTAAAGTTTATCTACTTTTAACGTTTAGCTCTTAAACAAAGCAATTTCCCATATACGTCATTTCGACCGGAGTGAAACGGAGCGGAGAAATCTCACACTATTACTTGTTTACAAGCAATAGTAGGTCTGACGCAAAGATTGTTCAAATCTTTGATTTGAGTACAATCGACTGTGGAGATCTCATACTTTTGCTTTAGCAAAAGTAATGTATCGTAGATACATAGACTACAGAAATATCCTACCTGCAATATGTTAGAATCGACTAAAAATGCTTAATTCAGAATTAAGGGGCTTTATGCGATCTCTCCACTTCGTTTCGCTTTGCTCAACTCCGGTCGAGATGACGTATTAAGAATATCTCTATTCAAAGTTCTATGACGTGAATTTCTCACAAAAAAAGACGGTGCACCGTCTTTATTTTCCTATACAAAAATTCGAAAAGATATTATCCAAGATATTTTCGGAAATATTTTCTCCGATTATTTCTCCAAGCACTTCATAGGCTCTTCTTAAGTCCACTTCGCAACAGTCGATAGGCACCATATTTTTTAAATCTACATAGAAAGATTTTAAATATTCTAATGAGCTCTTTAGACTGTTTTCATGTCTTACATTCGTGATTAAAGCCTTGTCCTTAATCTCTATTTTGCCATCGAAAAACATATCTATAATTGCCTGTTCAAGTTTTGAAATCCCTTCATTTTTTAGTGCAGAAATTTCTATTAACTCAAAATTTATCTTTTCTTTTAATTTTTCTTCATTCAATTTTTTATCCAAATCTACCTTATTTAAAATTCCAATAGATTTAGTTGTATTTGCAAGATTTATTATCTTTTCGTCTTCTTCATCAAGCTCTCTTGAAATGTCAAATAAAACCAAATTTAAGTCTGAATTCTCACTTGCTTCGATAGATTTTTGAACTCCGATTTTTTCAACGACATCAGCAGTATCTCTAATTCCTGCAGTATCGTTAATATTTAACTTAATTCCTGAAAGTTCAATGTCTTCCTTAATTAAATCTCTTGTAGTTCCTGCAATATCAGTTACAATCGCTCTTTCTTGTCTTAAAATTCTATTTAATAGGGAAGACTTTCCAACATTAGGCTTTCCAATTATTGAAACATTTATTCCGTCTTTTAAAATTTTTCCTTTATTAGACTCTCCAAGCAATTTTTCCATCTCTGCCATCAATTTTTCAGTCTTTAAAATTACATTATCAAAAGGCAATTCTTCCTGCATATCTTCTGTAAAATTAATTGAGTACTCAACAAAACTTAAAATATCTAAAAGATCTTCTCTAAATTCTTTAATCTTCTTACTCAAATGACCTTCAAGTTGATTAATCGCACTCTTATGAGAAAATTCAGTTTTCGCCTTTATTAAGTCGATAACTCCTTCAGCCTGGGACAAATCAAGACGACCATTTAGAAAAGCTCTCTTAGTAAATTCTCCCTTTTCTGCAAGATCTGCTCCGTTTTCAAGACATAAATTCAAAACTCTTTTAAGACATACAATGCCTCCATGAGTAAAGATTTCAACTATATTTTCCCTCGTATAAGTATGAGGTGCAAACATAAAGCAGACCATAACTTCATCAATGAGTTCATCTTTATCGTAAATATGACCATATTTCATCATTTTATTGGATTTTTCGTCTATCTTTTTTTTATCATAAGGTTTGAAAAAATTTTTTACAATATCTACCGACTTTTCACCACTAAGCCTTACAATTCCAATACCTGATTCACTTGTAGCAGTAGCAATAGCAACAATAGTATTTTCCATATTTTCTCCTTGTTGTTCCACAATAAAAAGAACGCCTAAACGTTCTTTTCATTGCATATTAAAACCTAGGCTTGATAACAACCTTTCTATGTGGCTCTTCACCTTCACTCATAGTAAATACACCCCTCATATTGTATAAAGTTGAGTGAACAATTCTTCTCTCGTAAGCATTCATAGGTCTAAGTCGCATAACCTTTTTATATCTTATAGCTTTTTTAGCAAAAGTCATCGCCATTTCTCTGATTATTTCTTCTTTTCTCTTCTTATATCCATTTATATCTAAGAAAATTCTCTTTTCTAAAGAAGTATTTCTTCTTGAAAAAATACTTACAATATATTGAATACTTTCCAAAGTTTCTCCGGATTTTCCGATTAAAGTCTTAAAATCATCAGATTTGTTTATATACAAATTAACAGCTTCTTCATCTTCATCAGAAGTTACTTCGCAGTCAACTCCCATTTCTAAAATTAAATCCTTTAAAAAACCCTCAATTTTTTTTACATCATCACTTTTAACAAGAACTTCTTCCTTACAACAAGTTTCTTCAACAACTTCATCTATTACTTCTTCTACATGCTCTTTAGACTTTTCTTTTTCTTCTTTTAGCGAAACTTCAACCAAAGCATCTTTTGAACCAAAACCCAAAAAACCACTCTTAGGTTTTTCAATTACTTTAACATCAACATCTGAAATTTCAGCTGATAATTCTGATAACGCAAGCTTAACAGCTTCATCGACAGTTTTTGCTGATTTTACAACTTTCATTTTTTGCTCCTTTCTACTAATTACTCATTTTTTTATTTTCGTAAGCAGTCAAAGCTAATCTCAATAAAATTTCTACAATATTTGTCATAGCCCAATAAAGTGCAAGACCTGCAGAGAAACTCTTTGCAGAAATAAATATTATCAAAGGGAATATATATTTCATAGTTTCCATAGACTTTGCACCGGGATTATCCTTTTGATCTCTATTACTCAAATCAAGATAAATATATTGAGTAATTGCATTTATCAAAGGAAGTCCATATAAAAGCGGGTCCGGTGCCGATAAATCTTTAATCCAAAGGAAATTTTTCATAACATCCGCATTCTTATCCCCAAAAATATATAACAAAGGCTCTCCCATTACTGAAAACATCGCTATAACTAAAATTAAATTGAAAATCATAGGTAAACAACCACCAAGTTGTTTAATTCCATGCTCTTTATTAAATTCCATAAGTTTAAGATTCATAGCTTGTTGATCATGTTTATATTTTTCTCTTATCTTTTGTTGCTCTTTAGCAAACTTTGCTTGAATCTTTTGACTCTTTATACTACTTAAAAATATTGGGAAAAGTACAATCTTAAAAATTATTGAAATTATAATGATACTAATCGCTAAATATGAAATACTAGCAGGTTCATTAGGTAAAATTGAAGCAACCCCTTCATAAATAAATTTCAATACAGATCCCATTAAATTTCTTAAAAATGCCATTTATTCCTCCTATTTTAGTGGATCATAACCACCTTTTCCAAAAGGATTACATCTTAAAATTCTCCAAATAACTAAAAAAGTTGCTTTAAAAAAATTGTATTTCTGATATGCTAAAATAGCATATTCCGAACAAGTCGGAGTAAATTTACATTTTCCATGTCCATAAAGACCTGAAATATATTTTCTATATAATTTAATCAATAAAATCATCAATCTTCTCAATTTAAAACCTTCTTTAAAGCAAAATTAATAAGTCTTAATAAAGACCTCTCAAGTTCAATGTAATCAATTTCTAAAGTGTTTTTTCTCGGTAAAATTACCATTTCATAACCTAATCCTAAATCACAAACATTAAGTCTTATTATCTCTTTTATTCTTCTCTTAATCAAATTACGTTTATTTGCTTTTCCAAACTTTTTAGTAACGGAAACACCGAACTTAACTTTTTTTCTATTTGTCGGTCGGATAAAAATGGTAAAATCTTTATTCCAAAAATTTTTTCCACGCCTGTAAACAGTTTGAAACTCTCTATTTTTTCTTAATCTAATTTCCTTATTCATATATCATCTTTCCATGCTTCAAACACAAAGCAAAAAGCTGAATTTTAGAAAAGGCCACACTAATGTTGGCCTATGCTGATAAAACTTTTCTATTTTTAAGTCTTCTTCTCTTTAATACAGCTCTACCTGCTTTTGTACTCATTCTCTTTCTAAAACCATGAATTTTACTTCTTTTTCTTCTATTCGGTTGATAAGTTCTTTTCATAATATAGATGACACCTCCTTATTATAATCACCTTTAGGTTATTTAATAAAACACTACCATAGATTATAAGCTATTTTAAGTATAATTGTCAAGTAAAAATATAAAAAAATTACAAATTTTTACACCGATATGGAACAAAATTTTTAATTCAGAATACAAGTATTTACATTCAACAAAAAAGATGATATCATTAAGTTAAAGTTATATTGGGATTTATGTGAGGGATAAATATGAAATACACACCAGAAAAATTTGAACTAAAAGATGGGAGAATCTGTGAAATTAGAGAGATTCAAGTAAAGGATGCTGCAGAAACTGTTGAATATTTGAAGACTGTTATGGGAGAATCTGATTTCTTGTATTCTTATCCAGAAGAAATAACTATGTCTGCAGAAGAGGAAGCAAAAATGATAAAAGGCTTTAATGAATCTGATAATACACTTATGCTTGTTGTCGAAATGGATAGAAGACTAATTGCAAATGGCATGATTACAAGACTGACAAAAAAGAAAATGTGCCATCGAGGGAATGTTGCTGTTTCTGTGCTGAAAGAATTCTGGAACTTAGGAATAGGAAAGAAGTTGCTTATTTGTCTTGAAAAGCAAGCTAAGGAATGGAATCTTTCCCAAATTGAACTGGATTATTTCTCAGGTAATGAAAGAGGAAGGGCTCTTTATGAGAAAATTGGATTCATACAAGTTGGAGAAACTCCTAATGCCTTCATTTTGAAGGATGGAACACGATACAACAATATAAAAATGATAAAAGGTATTTAAAAAAATTTTGGGTTTCGTTTCATAATAATCACAGTGGCAAATAGTCAAGGTAATACAAGAGTTTTAGAGCTTATATCAAAATTTAAAATCAAAAAGAAAGAATGATAGAACTTAGAAAACTTGCTAGAACTCAGCTGCTGTCAATTGAAAAGCTGAACAATACAGGTATTAAGAGTTTGGAGGATAAGTCAAAGAAATAGAGAGATGATTAAATGGTGGTAACTTAAATGGAAAAAAATTTTAAAGAAAGTCATCCAAGGATTGATATAAACATAGGCGAACGGATAGTATCAGTTACTTATTATATTTCAATAAAAAAATAATACCATTAGATTAAAGTGATATTAGAATTTATTGAAAATAAAAGATTATATTTACAAAGTTTTTGGAGGAAAAAAATGAAAAATAATTATACATTTAGAAAATTAATAAGAATACTCTTTTTTCTTTTTATATTTTTGACTGTATTTTATAGTTTACATATAATGCAATAATATTCAAAATAATTTTTATAAATAGGGAGGATTTTGTTTTGAGTTATTTATGTTTTTTAGTAATAATGATAATTTTGTCATTAGTTTCAGTTGTATTTAGCCTAATTGCACCAATTATGGTTCAAATTTGGAGTAAAAGTGTAGAGGGAATTACTATCTATAGAATTTTACTTTTATCTATAATTATGGCTGTTTTTATGCTAATAAATATTTTATTCATTGTAATAAAAGAACATTATTCAAGAAAATTAAATAGAGAGAATTTTTTCGACTATCTAAAAGATATTTTAACTTTAAAATATGATTACATAATTTCCGAAGGAATAATGAAAATTTTGGATAAGACAATAATGAGTGTTAACAATATTTATCTCTTTATCACAGGGGATAATATCAAATTAATAACAAATTCACTTGTTATGGTCGTTGTTTCTATTTGGATTTTAATTATTAATAAATACATATTTTTCGCTTGTTTAGTAGTCATTCCTATAAATATTTTAGGCTTTGCAAAGATAAATAAAGTGCTATTGGGAAAGTCTAGAAATATGGAATTACAGGTTACTACCGGCTGGCAAAAAGTTTTATCCGTCATTTCAAATACTGAATATATAAAACAAAAATCCAATCCTGATATTATTAAAAATTATTTAAGTGATACAGTAGATACTATTTACAACTCAATGTCTGATGTAAATATGTATTCTGTAAGTACTTCTACCTTAATTCACAGTATTAATTCAATTTTTCAAACTGTTATTTTAACTTATGGGGTTTATAATTTTGCCTTTGTTGGACATGATTATTTTTCATTGATGATTCTTATGATTTTAATTCCAACATTTTTTAATACATTAAGTTCTCTTGTCGGTTCAAAACTAAATAAAAGAAATTTCACAATAGCTAAAGAATTTAAGGAAAATTTAGAAAATATGAGTGAAATTTATAACGGAAATAATCTTGAAGAGATAAAAAATATTTCCTTTAATATTTCAAAATTAAAGCTTCCTACACATAGTATTGATGTAAACATTGTTGGGGAATTTTCAAAAGGAGATATAATTAGAATAAAGGGCGATTCCGGTAGAGGAAAGAGTACATTCTTAAAATCAATTATTGGCTTTAGAGAAAATGAAGGAATTTTTATAAATGGAAAAGAAATAAACTCATACAATTTATTAGCTCTAAGGAATAGAATTGAATATATGGGACAGGATGCTTATGTATTTCAAGGCTCATTAGAGGATAATTTATTTTTCGGAATTGAAGATTATAAAGATAAAATTGACAGTTTAAAACAAGATCCTCTTTTAAATACTATCTTCTCATCTAAAGATTTGAACTCTGATATTTTTAACTTAGGAGCTGATTTATCAGGTGGAGAAAAACAAAAAATCGCTTTAGCAAGAGCAATTAATTCTGATGTTGATATACTTTTATTGGATGAAATTACTTCAAGCATTGATAAAGAAAGTTCTGTTGAAATTTATAACAGAATAAAAGAAATTTCAAAAGATAAAATTATTTTTATTATCTCTCATGATGATATTGTAGATAATATTTGTAATAAAGAAATTTTAATATAAAATTAAAAATTAATCCATTTGCATTTTGCAAGTGGATTTTTTTGTGCAAAAAAATTATTTAATATGATATTTTTGCCTCTATTTTTTATAATTTTTCTATTTATGTATCAAATACAATAAATTTGAGTTTTTTTTGGATTTTTGGTATAATTTAACTGTGAAAAGATGTTTAAAATCTTTCTATATATAAAAATTTTTTTAGAAAATTATCTACAAATTATTTTTTACAAAAATGTAATATGTGGATAAGTAGAATGAATTTGTTGATAAGTTGTTTATTAATTTCTGATTATAATTTTTAGATTTAAAAAAATTTGAAAAAATGCAATTTATTTTATAAACAATATAAGTTTTTAAGAAATGTGGATAACTTTTTAATTTGTTTAAATGTTTTTTATTATTAACTCTAAAAATGTTTAAATTTTAATCTTTTTAAAATTTTGTCCACTGTGGATAAATATGTTGATAACTTTGTATGGGGAGTAGTTTATGTTTGAGAACGAAATAATGGTTGACAGCTTATGGCTTGAAGTTTGCAATGAGTTAAAAGGCAAACTCGGAGAGAGTCGTTTTGCGACTTGGATTGAAGTTTTAAAGCCGATTTGTTATGAGAATCATAAATTAATGGTACTTTGTCAGTCGAATTATATTAAAACTTTTATAAATGGACATTTTAAAGATTATATTGAAGAAGCGATAAATAATCAGCTTTTTCCTCTGATTAAAGAAAAATCTGAACTTTTACCTGTTGTTGCTACTGACGAACTTTATTTGGAAGCGATTAAAAATTTAGGAGGTCAAACTTCTTTCTTTTCAAAATCTGGTGAAAAAGCTACGAAAAAAGGAAAACTAAAGAAAATTTCTTCTTCAAACAATTCCTTAACTTTTTCAGATAGATTTACTTTTGACAATTTCATAAAGGGTAAGAATAATGAATTTGCAATGGCTGCAGCTGAAGCAGTTGCCAAAAATCCTGCTGGTACTTACAATCCACTTTTTATTTATGGAAATTCAGGGCTTGGAAAGACTCATCTTATGAAAGCTATTGGCTATGAAATTCATAAGAATTTTGATTGTAAAGTACTGTATTTGAGTAGTGAGAAATTTACAATTGACTTGATTGACTCAATTAGGGATAAAAATCAAAATTCAGAATCCGAATTTAGAAAAAAATATAGAAATGTGGATGTTTTGCTTATAGATGATATTCAATTTATTGCAGGAAAGACTGCAACTCAAGAGGAATTTTTCCATACTTTTAATGAATTATACAGTAGAAATAAGCAAATTATAATTTCATCAGATAGGCCACCAAAGGAGATTAAAAATCTTGAGGACAGACTTAAGAGTAGATTTAATATGGGTTTAACTGTTGATATTCAACCACCTGATTTTGAAACGAGAATGGCTATTTTACAAGATAAGGTAAAATATGAGCCGATAGCTCTTTCAAATGAAGTTCTAGAATTTATTGCAATGAATATTAAGAATAATATAAGAGAGCTCGAAGGAGCTTTAATTAATGTTTTGGCTCATTATAAATTAAAACAAGATGCTCCAATGACTGTTGATTATGTAAAGGGAATTTTATCCCAAAAACTTAATGAACTTAATAGAAGAGAATTGGACATTGATGTAATAAAGGAAACTGTAAGTCAGTATTTTAAAATAGAAGTTTCTGATTTAAGTTCAAAGAATAGAGCCAATTCAATTGCTTATCCAAGACAGGTTGCAATGTATCTTTGTAGAAATATGTTAGACTGTGCTTTGGGAAATATAGGTTCAGCTTTTGAAAAAGATCATACTACTATAATGCATGGAGTTAAAAAGATTGACGAAAAGATAAAGACGACAGAATCTGTAAAGCAGGATATAGAAAACATAAAAAAAATGTTGGAAGATTAATATTACAAAAATGTAATATTAATTTTAAAGAAATTTTTAGTTATTCAACTTATACTGTTCATAAGCCTGTTGATAAGTTGTTGATAACTTTTTATAATTTTTTTATTGTTAATATGTTTATAAGTCTAGGATTATTTTGTGATTTATACAGTAGTTATACAGTTAGAAATTGTTGTTATTTCAACATTTAAAAGGGTTGTTTAAGATATCCACAGCCCCTACTACTATTACTACTAAATTATATATTTTTTATATGTGAAAAAAAGGAGAAAATTATGGAAATAAAGATAATGCAAAATGAACTTTTAAGTTTGATAAATATATCTTTAAGGGCTATAAGTTTAAAAAATAATACTTCAATACTAGAAGGAATTTTATTTATTGCAAAGGATAATAAATTAACTTTAAAGTCAACTGATTTGGAACTTGCAATTGAAACTACAACTGAATGTAAGATTGAAAAAGAAGGCGAAGTTTTACTTAATGCATCAATGATTTCTAATATAGTAAGAAAATTACCAAATGATGAGGTATATATAAAAGTTGATAGAGAAAAAGTATTTATTCAAAGTGAAAATGCAAAATTCAATATAATTGCAATGGATATTTACTCATATCCTGAATTTCCAACTTTTGAAAATAAAGTGGATTTTTATGTTCAAGAAAATTTACTTAAAGTTGCGACTAAACAAACAATTTTTGCAGCAGCTATTGATGATTATAGAATAGTTTTAAATGGTGTTGATGTTGAAATTGAAAATAAAAATGTAGATTTTGTCGCACTTGATGGACATAGAATTGCAAAGAGAAGTTTTAAAATAGAGGAAGATATTGAGAAAAAAGTTATAATTCCACCGAGAGCTTTAAACGAGATTTCAAAAATTGTTCCTGAGGGATATGTTGTTGGAGTTTCACTTGTAAGAGGAAGTGCGATTTTCACTTTTGAAAATACAATCTTTTCAACAAGAGTAATTGACGGAGAGTATTTGAATTATAAGGCACTATTCTCTTATGAACACAAGACAAAAGTTATTGTTTCAAGACGTGATTTAATAAATGCGATTGAAAGAGCAAATATTATCTATAAAGCTGAAAAAGGAGATTTAGTTACTTTTACAATAGATGATACTAGTATTTTGGTTGAGGGTTCATCTGAAATTGGAGATTTAAAAGATATAATTGACATCAAAAAAGAGGGAGATAATTTAAAGATTGCATTTAATTCAAAATATGTTTTAGAGGGATTAAAGACAATAGAACAGGATTTTGTTGAAATTACATTTAATGGTAGAGCAGGAGCTTGTATCATAAGACCAGAAGATGAAAATATAGATTATACTTATTTAGTTTTACCAGTTTTGTTGCAAGATTCTCAATATTAGGAGTTTAAAATGGAAGAAATTATTATTGATACCGAATTTATAAAATTGGATTCGTTGTTGAAATATGCTGCTGTTGTTCAAACAGGAGCAGATGCTAAATTCTTTATTTCTGAAGGATTAGTTTTTGTTGACGGAGAAGTTGAAACAAGACGTGGTAGAAAAATTTATGATGGAATGACTGTTAAGGTATCGGCTGACGAAGAAGTAAGTTTAATTGTTAAAAAGAGGTAGAGTTGATAGTTGAAAAAATACATTTGACCAACTTTAGAAATCTAAAAGATATTTCTTTTGATTTTAAAGAGAATATAAATGTATTTGTCGGAAAAAACGGAATCGGAAAGACGAATGTTTTGGAGGCAATTTACATTTCTCTTGTTGCGTCAAGTTTTAGACAGGCAAAACAAGAAGATTTTATAAGTTTTGGAGAGAGTTTTACGAAAGTTGATACTTTTGTAAATGAAAAGGGATTTGAAAATAAAATTTCTTTTTTATATACCGATGATAAGAAAAAAGTTTTTAAAATTGATGATATTAAACTTAAGAGTATAAATGAGCTTTATGACTTTTCAAATGTTATTGGATTTTTCCCAGATGAGCTAAAAATAATCACAGAAAGTCCAAATTTCAGAAGAAATTTTTTTGATAGCTTTATTATGAAGATGACTAAAGGATATAAACAAAAATTGAATTTATATAGAAATGTAATTTTTAGAAGAAATTTACTCTTAAAGGGAATGAATTTATCCAGTTTTTATAAGCAGGAGATGAATGCTCTTACAAAGAAGCTTGCTCTTTTGTGCTATGAAATAAGTATGGAGAGGAAAAAACTGATTGATTTGATAAATATGGAAATAAATTCAATTCATCAACAATTATCAGGAGAAACTCTTTTTATTGAGTATGAGTCAATTTTATCGGATCATAAAAAGTCTGAAAATGAATGTTTAAAGGAAATTTTAGAAAATTTTTCAAAGTCCTATAAATTGGATAGTGAAAATAAGACTACAAACTTTGGTATTCATAAGGAAAATTTTAAATTTATTCTAAATGGCAATGATGCGAAGAGCTTTTCTTCACAAGGTCAAAAGAGAAATATTATAATTACGATTAAAATGTGTCAAAAAAATATTTTTGAAGAGTATAAGGGATTAAAGCCAATTATTCTACTTGATGATTTATTTAGTGAATTGGACGAAGATAGAAGATATGAAATTTTGGAATATTTAACGGATAATCAAGTCTTTATAACGACTACAGATAAATCTTTTGTAAATAATTTTAGGAATATAAATGTTATAGAAATGGAAAAAGTGAGAAAGGAAAAATATGAGTAAGGAAAAAATTAGAAATTACGGGGCGAAAGACATTAAAGTTTTGACAGGTCTTGAACCAGTTAGACTTAGACCTGGTATGTACATAGGTTCGACAGGAGTAAAAGGACTTCATCATTTAGTTTATGAAGTTGTTGACAATAGTATAGATGAGGCTTTGGCAGGTGTTTGTGATACAATTACAGTTACAATTTTTGAAGATAATTCTGTAAGAGTTGAAGATAATGGTAGTGGTATTCCAGTAGAAGTGCATCCACAAACAGGAAAATCAACACTTGAAACAGTTTTGACAATTCTACATGCTGGTGGTAAGTTCAATAACAATGCTTACCAAGTTTCAGGGGGACTTCATGGAGTTGGGGTTTCTGTTGTAAATGCTCTTTCAGAATGGCTTATTGCAAATGTAAAAAGAGATGGAAAACTTTATGAACAACAATTTTCAAGGGGAAATACAACTTCAAAACTTGAAGTTGTAGGTACTTCAAAAGAAACTGGAACAATAATAACTTTTAAACCTGATTCTGAAATTTTTGATACAACAATTTATGAAAAAGAAATTTTAAGAAACAGATTTAGAGAAATGGCATTTTTAAATAAAGGTGTTAAAATTATTTTTACAGATGAAAGAGAAGATTTTACAGAAACTTTTCATTATGAAGGTGGAATAAAATCTTTTGTTGAGTATATGAATAGAAATAAAAATAATCTTCATAACGAAGTTATTTATTTTCAAGGACAAAGAGGCGATTCACAAGTTGAAATTTCTATGCAATATACAGACGGATACTCCGAAAATGTCTTAACTTTTGCAAATAATATCCATACTCCTGAAGGAGGAAGTCATTTAGTAGGTTTTAGGACTGCTCTAACTCGTACTTTAAATGATTATGGAAGAAAATACAATTTAATTAAGGACAAGGATGCGAATCTTCAAGGGGATGATACAAGAGAAGGTCTTACTGGAATAGTTTCAATAAAACTTCCTAATCCGCAATTTGAAGGACAAACTAAGGCAAAACTTGGAAATAGTGAAAGTCGTGGTATCGTTGAAACTTTCTTATACGATAATTTGATGACTTTCTTAGAAGAAAATCCAAAAGTTGGTAAAATTATTATAGAAAAAGCACAAAGTAGTGCAAGAGCAAGAGAAGCTGCAAGAAAAGCAAGAGATTTAACTCGTAAAAAATCAATTCTTGACAATACGACTTTACCTGGAAAATTATCCGATTGTCAAGAAAGTGATATTTCTGTAAATGAAATTTATCTTGTCGAAGGGGACTCTGCGGGTGGTTCTGCAAAACAAGGTAGAGATAGTAAATTCCAAGCGGTTTTACCACTTAAAGGTAAGATTATGAATGTTGAAAAGGCAAGAATTGACAAGATTTTAGGTTATGAAGAAATAAAGTCAATGATTACTGCTTTTGGAACAGGAATTGGAAAAGATTTTAATTTAGATAATTTGAGATATGGAAAAATAGTTATAATGACAGATGCCGACGTTGACGGTGCACATATTAGAACTTTGATTTTAACATTTTTCTATCGTTATATGAAAGAATTAATCGAACAAGGTCATGTCTATATTGCTCAACCACCACTTTATGGAATTATTAAAGGTGTTAAGGTTGTAAAATATTGTTGGACTGATGAAGAATTACAAGCTAGTTTAGATGAACTTGGTCGTGATTCACATAGAATTCAAAGATATAAAGGTCTTGGGGAAATGAATCCTGCACAACTTTGGGAAACAACTATGAATCCTGAAAACAGACTTTTCCTACAAGTAAATATTGATGATGAAGAACTTGTGTCAATAGATGAAACTTTCTCAACTCTTATGGGAGATAAGGTTGAACCAAGACGTGAATTTATAGAACAAAATGCGAAATATGTTGAAAATATTGACGCATAGGAGGAATAGATGGCTGATATAGAAAATAAAATAAATGTAGTCGATGTTGATATCGAAAAGGAAATGAAAAAGTCATACCTTGAATATGCCATGAGTGTTATTGTTGCAAGAGCTTTGCCTGATGTTAAAGACGGTTTAAAGCCCGTTCATAGAAGAATTATTTATGCAATGCAAGGTCTTGGACTTTTACCAGACAAGCCTTATAAAAAATCTTCAAGACTTGTTGGGGAAGTAATGGGTAAGTATCACCCTCATGGGGACTCTGCAATTTATGATGCGACAGTTAGACTTGCACAAGATTTCAACTTGCGTTATCCTCTTGTTGACGGTCAAGGAAACTTTGGTACTATTGACGGAGACGGTGCTGCCGCTCCTCGTTATACAGAAGTTAGAATGCAAAAACTTGCTCTTGAAATGTTAAGAGATATAAATAAAGATACAGTTGACTTCGCTCCAAACTATGACGAAAATGAAAAAGAACCGGTTGTTTTACCAAGTAAATTTCCAAATCTTTTGGTAAATGGTGCAGCTGGTATCGCCGTTGGTATGGCTACAAATATGCCACCACATAATTTAAATGAAGTAATTGATGCAACTTGCGAATATATCGACAATTTCGACATTTCCATTGAAGAACTTATGAAATTTGTAAAAGGCCCTGACTTCCCGACTGGAGCAAATATTATGGGACTTGAAGGAATTAAACAGGCTTATCATACTGGACGTGGAAAAATTACTGTAAGGGCTGTTGCAAATATTGAAGAATACAATAATAAGACTAGAATTATAGTTACAGAAATTCCATATCAAGTTAATAAAACTAATTTGATTATGAAGATTGTTGAGCTTATCAAAGATAAGAGAATTGAAGGAATTTCAGACTTAAGAGATGAAAGTAATATGAAAGGGATTAGAATTGTAATCGAATTAAAGAGAGATGCTAATCCGAATATTATTTTGAATAATCTTTATAAACATACACAAATGCAAACTACTTTCGGTGTAATAAATCTTGCACTTGTAAATGGTGAGCCTAAAGTTTTAACTTTAAAAGAATTAATCGGACATTATGTTGAACATCAAAGAGAAGTAATTACAAGACGTTGTAGATTTGAACTTAAAAAAGCTGAAGACAGAGCACATATTGTTGAAGGACTTTTAAAAGCGATTGATCATATTGACGAAATCATTAAGATAATTAGAGCTTCTTACTCAGACGCGCAAGAAAAACTTATGGAACGTTTCGGTTTTACTAAAATTCAAGCTGAAAGCATCCTAGAAATGCGTTTAAGAAGACTTCAAGGTCTTGAAAGAGAAAAATTACAAGATGAATACAATTCTTTAATTAAAGAAATTGCAAGACTTAAAGAAATTTTAGGAAATGAAAGATTAATTTTAAATATAATCAAAGAAGAATTAACTGAAATAAAAGAAAAATTTGGTGATGACAGAAGAACTGAAATCAAACCTAATTTTGATGAAATTGAAATTGAAGAGTTAATCAAAGAAGAAGATGTTGTAATAACTCTTACAAAACAAGGTTATATCAAGAGAATTCCTTCTGATACTTACAAAGTACAAAACAGAGGTGGAAAAGGTGTTGTTGCTCTTACTACAAAAGAAGATGACTATGTTGACAGTCTTTTCGTAACTTCAACTCATAGCTTGATTTTATTCTTTACGAATAAAGGAAGAGTTTATAAACTAAAGGCTTATGAAATTCCTGAAGGAAAAAGACAAGCAAAAGGTCAAAATATTATAAATCTTTTAGAATTAATGCATGGAGAAAAAGTAAATGCAGTAATTCCGGTAAAAGATGCAGAAGCTGATGAATACTTGATTATGGCTACAAAGAAGGGAACAATCAAGAGAACATCTGTTGAACTTTTCAAGGCTATTAGAAAAGTTGGAATGAAAGCAATTAATTTAGTTGATGATGACGAATTAATCCAAGTTAGAGTTTCACCAGTTGAGGACTCAGCAATTCTAGTTACAAAAAAAGGTCTTGCGATTAAATTTGCACTTTCAGACCTTAGAGAAATCGGAAGAACTGGACAGGGAGTAAGAGGAATTAAACTTGATAAAGATGATGAAGTTGTTTCAATGAATCTTGACTCTGAAGGAAAACATCTACTTGTATTCTCTGAATATGGCTATGGAAAGAGAACTTTAGCTTCAAATTACAAAGTGCAAAACAGAGGTGGAAAAGGTGTTAAAACATATAAAGTAACTGAAAAAACTGGTTTTGTAGTTTCATCTAAAATGGTAAATCCAAATGATGAAGTCATTGTACTTTCACAAAGTGGCGGAATTATAAGACTTCTTGTTAAAGACATACCAGTAAAAGGTAGAGATACACAAGGTGTTATAATAAAAGATGTAAATAAAGACGAAGATAAAATCGTTGCAGTTGCAAAATATGTAAATGATGTTGAATAAGGAGATGCTATGGAATTAAAAGTTGATTTAAGACAAGAGGGAGAAAAACTTTTTGTAGATTTACAAGGTGATTTGGATATAAATTCCAATAAAGAATTTAAAGAAAAAGTTAATTCCGTTCAAGGAGTAAAAAAAATAACAGTGAATTGTGAAAATCTTTCATATATTGATTCAACGGGGCTCGGTGCTTTTATAAGTATCTACAAACATATAAAAGAAAAGGGAGAAAAACTTGTTATTACAGGCTTAAAACCACATATCAAAAAAATCTTTCTTATAACCGACTTAGATAAAGTTTTTGAAATCGAGGGGTAATTATGGATAAAATATTTGTAAAATTTCCTTCAGAAAAAAAATACATTTCAACTTTAAGACTTTCAATCTCTTCCATAGCTAATACAATCTCTATGGATATTGAAAATATCGAAGATTTAAAAGTTTCAATTTCTGAAGTTGTAAATTTATTTGTAGATGAAAGTGAATTTTTTGAAATCAGTATGGATGTCTTTGATGATAAAATCGAAATTGAAGTAATGCCTGACATTTCCCTTTTAGGAATTCAAGAAAAAGAAGAAAATAAATTTGCTTTACTAATTTTGGAAAATTTAGTTGATAAAGTAGAATTCAGAGAAAATAGTGTACTTTTAGTTAAAAATAAAGGATAAAAAAATGAAAAAGGTATATAACAAACCGGACTCAGAACAAATAAAAGCTCTATTTAAAGAGTATTTTGAAAATCCCACACCAGAACTTAGAGACAAATTAATAGAAAAAAATCTATATATGGCTGAAATTTTAGCTAAAAAATATGTAAATCGTGGAATTGACTACGATGACTTATTCCAAGTTGCAAGTCTTGGATTAATCTATGCCATAGATAGATATGACATCTCAAAAGGCTTTGAATTTTCAAGTTTCGCTATGCCGACTATCGTCGGAGAAATAAAGAGATATTTCAGAGATAAAGGTTGGGTAATTCGGGTTCCAAGAAGAATACAGGAGAACTCTAAAAAAGTTAATAATGCAAAATATCATTTAACACAAGAGCTTGGAAGAACTCCAACAATTAAGGATATTGCAGACTATGTAGAACTTTCTGAAGAAGAAGTGTTGGAAATTATGGAAGCAAGTAAAGTTTATACACCTCAATCATTAGATCAAAGTTTTGAAAATTCAGATAGTGAAGACAAGGACACAAACTTAATTGATATTGTTGGAGAAGAAGATAAAGAATTCGACTTTATTGACAATCAAGATTTTATCAGAAAGACTCTAGACAAATTAACCGAAGTTGAAAAACAAATAATACTTGGAAGATATTTTGAACAAAAAACGCAAGTTGCCCTTGCAAAAGAGCTAAACATTTCACAGATGACAGTAAGCCGTCTCGAAAAAAAAGCCCTTGCAAAATTTAGAGAAGAATTGAATATGTAAATTTAGTAGATAAAAAATCAACGGACACTCGTTGATTTTTTTGTTGGTAAGTATGTAATTTAATAATTTTATGTATCTTCGATACATTTACTTATTCTTGTTTACTTGTAAATAAAAGTAGGTCTGACAGGGGTAATTGTATCTTTAGATACAATTACTCTGGAAATCTCATAAAGCCCTATAATTATGAATATAGTCTATTTTAATGTAATTAAAATTATAATAATTTTAGTGGAAAAAATATTGAATCTACTCAATTATTATGATATACTGACATTGATTGTATTAATATAAAAGGAGAAAAATATGAGTTTTTTTAAAAAGGTTGTTAACGGATTATTTAATGGTTCAAAGGAAAAAAATGAAGAGCATTCTAATGAAGAGTATTCTCCTACTTTAATTAAAGAAGCACCCCTTGCTTATTGGGAAGAATTTTCATATATGTTAGCTTTAACACCTGAAAATTACACAATTTCAGAAGATACTTTTGCTAATATTAAAGCTATAGATGGTGTTGAAATTAAAGAAAAAATTATGCCAAGTGAAGATTTACCAGGAAAACTTGTTATATCCTATGATGGAATGGACTTTGAAGTAGGATTTTATATTGGAGATTTTTATACAGAAGAAATGTATCAATGGCAACTACAATATTTTACGGAAGAGGAAAAAGAAGAGATTTTAAAAGTAAATAAGGCTTTAAATGTTTATATGAAGTTTAGTGGTAATCCTAAAAAATGTTATCATTTACAGCTTAAGCTTATCTATGCTATGATTCCGGAAATAGTTGCTCTTTGTGATGAAAGTGCTGAGAGAATGTTAAATAAAAAATGGGTTGAGTTAGCAGTAAAATCAAATGTTCTTCCTGCACCGATAAGTCTATATACAGTTCAAGCTGTTTATGATGAAAATGAAGTGTGGCTTCATACACATGGTTTGTGCAGATGCAATCTACACGAAATTGAATTTTTGGATTCAAATAAGGACGACTCCAGAACACATTATGACTTAATTTCAAATTATGCATGCCGATTATTAGATGAAAATAATCCTGTTGAAGAGGATGATGGAAATGAAATTGGCGAAGAAACAATAAATATGGGAGTTTTTTATGATGGAGAACCAATAGTTGCTACATCAAAAAAATGGATAAATGCTTTGAAGTATTATCCTAAGGATATTCTCGGAGGGATTGAAGATAGAAAAGACTCTCATAATTCTAAAACAAATATACTTTTCCTTTATGGAAGTGAAGAGGACTTTAATAAAAAGCGTTTGAGAAAGCCTTCAGAGTTTACAGAAAAGTTGGAGAATAATCCTATATTTTATTTAAGCAATGAAGAAACTGCAAGAATGAGTTCTTTGGCGAGAGAAAGATTTTCTTATGTTGAAAGAATGCTTAAGGAAAAACAAGACGGTAAAGATATTGGCATTATTATTAAGTTAGGTCTTGAAACAGTAGATGAAGAAGGTAATTTGGATAGTGAAAATCGTGAACATATTTGGTTTGAGGCTCTTTCTATGGAAGGAGATAGTTTTAAGGCAAGATTGACTCAAGAGCCTTATAATATTCCTAATTTACATGAAGGTGATGAGGGAATATATTCTATAGATTATGTAAGTGATTGGAGGATTCATACTGAAAATGGTGTAATAACTCCTGAAACTGTATATTTGCTAGATTTATAAAGAAAAAGAAAATCAACGTAACTACGTTGGTTTTTTGTTGGGAAAAAAAGTGTGTTTTTTATGATGTATTTTCGATATATTTAATTTTGCTTGTTTACTTGTAAACAAACAAGTATTTCCGAAAGAAAAATTATTTGAATAATTGACTTATATTAATTAGAAAGTGAAATAACAAGTCCTTTTTTATAACTTTCTAATAAATATACATTCTAATAAATATACATTTATACCTTAAATTATAGTTTATTTTAAGGTGTAAATAGATTGATTATACTCAATAATTGTGATATACTGCTTATAAGTTTTTAATAAATTACAAAGGAGAAAAAAATGAGTTATTTTAAAAATTTATTTAATGGATTATTAAGTGGATTAAAGGGAAATAATAAAGAAGCACCTTTTTATTATTGGGAAGAGTATTCTTGTATGTCAGCATTAGTACCTGAAAATTATTCACTTACAGAAGAAGTTTTTGTTAATATTGAGGCTTTAGATGGAATTAAAATTAAATATAAGAAACTGCCACATAAAAAAACAGCAGGAAAACTTGTGATATCATATGAAAGAAAGGACTTTGAAGTAGGATTTTTTCTTGGAGATTTTCCTGTTCATGAAATGCGTCATTGGGAACAACAATATTTTACGGAAGAGAATAAAGAAAAAATTTCAAGAGTAAAGAAATCTTTAAATATTTTTATGAAGTTTGAAGGAAAATCTCAAAAATGTTATCATTTACAGCTTAAACTTATCTATGCTATGATTCCTGAAATGGTTGCTCTTTTTGATGAAAGTGCAAAAAAATTATTAAATAAAAAGTGGGTTGAGTTAGCTGTAAAATCAAATTTGCTTCCTGATCCAATAAATTTATTTAGAATTCATGCTGTTTATGATAAAAATGAAGTATGGTTATATTCATGTGGATTGTGTAGATGTAATCTTCGAGAAATTGAAATTTTAGGCTCAAATATGGAAGACTCGGTAACACATTATGAGTTGCTTTCAAATTATGCAAGCTGGTTATTAAATGGAAAAGATGCTATTTTAATAGATAAAACAAATGAACAGGGTGAAGAAACATTACCTGTTGGATTTTTTTATGATGAAGAACCGATAGTCGTTTCATCTAAAAAGTGGACAAATGGTTTAAAGTATTATCCTAAGGATATTCTCGGCGGTTTTGATGATAGAAAGAACTCACATAATTCTAAAACAAATATAATTTTCCTCTATGGTTGTGAAGAAGACTATAATAAAAAGCGTTTAAGAAAGCCTTCAGAGTTTACAGAAAAACTTGAAAATGAATCTATATATTTTGTAAGCGATGAGGAAACTAAAAGAAAGAGTTCTTTGGCGAGAGAAAGATTTTCTTATGTTGAAAGAATGCTTAAGGAAAAACAAGAAGGCAAGGAAGATATTGATTTTATTATTAAATTAGATCTTGAAACAATAGATGAAAATGGTAATATAGATACAGAAAATCGTGAGCATATTTGGTTTGAAGATATTTCTATGGAAGGAGATAGTATTAAAGGAAAAGTTACTCAAGAACCTTATAATATTCCTAATTTGCATGAAGGTGATGAGGGTATATATTCTAAAAATTATGTAAGTGATTGGAAAATTCGAACTGAAAAAGGTATAATAACTCCAGAAACTGTATATTTATTGGATTTATAAGATATGTTAAAAGTAAATAATTTTTATCCCTTAAATTAAGGTGTATTTTAAGGGATAAAAAGATTATTAAGGAGAAATCCAAAGAGAGGGAATAGGCAGAGCTACAAAATATATAAGACCAAAATAGTGAAAAGTTGAAAATCAACGGGTTTCCGTTGATTTTTTTGTGGGGAAGTTGTTGTTATGTATCTACGATACATTTACTTATTCTTGTAAACAAGAATAAGTATGAGATTTCCAGAGCAATTGTATCTAAAGATATAATTATTGCAAAGCAACAAGGTTCCCAAGTATCTACCCAATGAAATTATAAAATTTTTTTGGTACATACACAATCAAAGGGAAGTTTTTTTAGAATTATATTTTTTTATATCCTTTGGATACATCCCTTTATATTTTTTGAAACAAGTACTGAATTTACTATGAGAAGAATACCCTACTGCTTCAGCAATATCCTGAATTTTAAGGGAGGAGTTCAATAGAAGAACTTCTGCCATGTTCATTCGGCGCCTTTGAGTGTATTCGGTAATTGTACATTGATATTTTTGTTTAAATAATTTTTTAAGTTTTGTACCGCTCATAGTGGATATTTTTTCTAAAGTTTTTTGTGAAATTGAAGTTGCATAATGATCGTCTATATAATTAGCAACAATTTTTAAAGCTTCATTATCGGCAATGGATATTGGATTGTTATACTTATTTAGAAATGCGTCTATTGTTATACTAAGCCACTCCTTTGCCTTTGATTCAAAAAAGATTTCAGCAGCAGGAGATATCATCTTACAATTTAGTATATCTTTTGCAATTCTTTCCAAAGGTTTGTTTATAATTGTGTTAGTGTTGAAAAATAAATTTTCATAGTTACAAACTTTATTTTTGTATGAGGATAGACACTCTTCTATCATAGATTGGTTGAAATTTATACCTATTCCTAGATAGGGAGAGTTTTTATGTAGTATAAATCTATAGTTTTTAGAATTTTTTGTATTTATAACATAGAGTGAGTTTGAAGAAAGATTTTGATAAGGATTAAAACTTTCACCATTTGCTGTAACTAAATAAGATGAGTAAAGGGAATAGAAATTATCCAAACCGGCAAAACTTGTGTGGATAATTTCTTTTTTTATGAAAACATCGTGAATATCAATTGTAAAATTTTTACCTTCATAAAACCAATATATGCCTTCCGCATCGTATGTATTGAAACAGAATGTATGTCCTGCAGATGAGTATTTTGTATTATCAGTACATTCATTTGTAGAAAAAAAGTTTTTAACAAAGTTGTAAAAGTCGCTCATATATACCTCCATTGTAATTTTTATCCCAAATAGACATTATTCCAAATAGACATAGTTAACTATCCCTAATTGATTGAATTTCTCATTTATTATATAATTTATTATATGATATATAAATTATATAATAAATAGAAGATAAAAACAATCAAAGAGTTATATAATGTTAAAAATTTTTAAAATACCAATTTTTATAGTCAGTCCAAACAGGATATTTATGAAGCTTGTTTAATTTAAAGAAAAGGAGGAGTTATTCATTGAAGAATAAGAAAAAATCAATACTAAAAAGACTAATGCCTTATGCCGGTAAGAAAAGTATTTTGTTTTATATTGCTATGATTATGTCTGCAATTTCAGGTATTATGGTCTTGATGCCTATGGTTTTTATTCATAGGATTATAAATAGTTTAATTTTAAATGAAACGGTAGATTTTGTCTATGTGAGGGAAAATTCAATTTATGCGGCGACATTTGCGGGATTAGGTTTATTTATATACCTTATAGGTCTCATTTTATCACATGTTTTTGCGTTTGAAGTAGAAGATAATATTATTAAGAGCTCGGTAAAAAAACTAATTAATAAACCGCTTGGATATTTTGATGATAAAGAAAGTGGAAGAATAAGAAAAGTAATCATATCCGGAGCTTCTGAAACACATTCTTTCTTAGCACATCAGCTTCCTGATATGGCAATGACAGTTATATCGCCGATAGTTCTGTTTGTATTTTTCTTTACGTTTGATTGGAAATTGGGGCTTGTAAGTATGGTGCCGATAATTATTGGCATGATATTAATGTCATCAATGATGACATCCGAAACAAAGAAAATGAAAGAAGAATATTACGAAGATCTTTCCGATTTATCTTCTCAGACCGTAGAATATGTCAGGGGAATTCCGGTGGTAAAAACATTCGCACAAAGTATTGAAAGTTTTGATAAGTTATATTCGTTAATTATCAAAATAAAAGATCTTGTGCTCAAGCTTACTATGAGTTACACGAATAAAATGTCATGGTTTGGGACTATTTCTACATCGACAGCATTTTTCTTAGTGCCTGTAGCTTTATTGTTAATAAAATTTAATGGTAACTTAGCTAATGTGGTTGCAAATTCTGTTATTTATTTTCTGATAGGACCGATATTTGCCGTTTTTATTATGAGAACGGCGACAATTAAACAATTTAGTTATTTTGCGGAGCTTGCTCTGGATAAAATTGAAAATATACTTGAATATGATGATTTTATTTATGGAGATAAGACAAGCTCTGAAGTGGGAATTGAGTTTAAAAATGTAAGTTTTTCTTATGGTGAAGAAAATGTCTTGGATAATATTTCTTTTAAAGTAGAAAGAGGAGAACAAGTTGCTTTAGTTGGAATGTCGGGTAGTGGTAAAACCACTATAGCAAGGCTTGCTGCCAGATTTTATGATATTAAATCAGGTGAAATTTTAATTGGCGGGATTAATATAAAAGATTTTGAAAAAGAGGCTTTAATGAAAAAAATAGCTTTTGTTTTTCAAAATTCCAAACTGTTTAAGATGAGTTTAAGGGAGAATCTTCTAATTGCAAAACCCGACGCAACAGATGAAGAAATAGATAATGCTTTGATTAATTCAGGCTGTAAAGAGATAATTAAAGGTTTGAAAAATGGACTTGATACTGTTTACGGAACGAGAGGCACATATTTTTCAGGTGGTGAAGCTCAAAGACTCTCTATAGCAAGAGCTTTTCTCAAAGATGCAGATATTATTATTTTAGATGAAGCTACAGCTTTTGCAGACCCTGAAAATGAACATCTAATTCAGGAGTCTTTTAAAAAGTTATCAAAAAACAAGACAACGCTAATGATTGCCCACAGATTATCTACTGTAGTAGATGCAGACAAGATACTTGTTATAGATAAAGGTAGAATTGTAGAAGAAGGTAAGCACTCAGATTTAATAAATATGAATGGGCATTATAAAAAGCTTTGGGATGAATATCAAAAATCTGTAAATTGGAAGATAGGAGGTTAAGATATGGTTTCTTATTTTATAAAACGATATGCTATGTCTGAAAAAGGAGCGATTAATTTAAAAAAAGCAATCATCTCACATACCTTTGTTAATTTAACAAAATTATTTGCACCGATGATTGCCTTTATGTTTTTGTTTCAGTATATAGGCGTTTTGAAGGGCATTGGAAGTTATAATTTTACGCTATTTCATTATCTTATATTAATTATAGTAATGATGATATTAATGTTTTTAGTTGCAAGGTGGGATTATGTAAGACTCTATACCAATGTGTATAATGAGAGTGCAAATTCAAGGATTGATTTAGCAGAAAGATTAAAAAAACTGCCTCTTTCTTATTTTGGAAAAAGAGATTTAGCAGATCTTGCAGAAACAATGATGAATGATATGAATTTATATGAAACTATATTTTCACATGCCGTTCCTCATATATATTCAACTGCTATTTCCACAGGTGTTATTGCTTTAATGCTTATTATCTATAATCCAAAATTGGCTTTTGCAGCATTGTGGGTGATTCCGATTTCACTTCTAATAATATTTTTATCAAGAAAAAGTCAGAAAAAAGTAGTGCAAAACTGGATAGATGATAATCGCAAGGTTTTTGATGATTTGCAGGAAAAGATTGAGCAGATAGAGCAAATAAAATCTTATAATTTAGAAGAACAAATGCTAAAAGATTTTTTTAAGAAATTAAATATGTCTACAAAACAAAAAACTAAAGGTGAAATTGTTGCAGGAACACTTACAGGAATAGCGACTGCAATATTAAAGCTTGGTATTATAAGTGTTGCTGTTGTTGGTGTAAATATGCTTATTGCAGGGGAGATAAATATACTGGTTTATATTGCATTTTTAATGCTGACAACAAGTATTTATCTACCAATAGAGGGAATAATTACTTTTATGTCCATGATAGTTATGCTTGATGCTGTGGTTGGAAGAATAAAGGAAATAAAAACTATGCCTATTCAAGAGGGCAAAAAGAATATGGAAATTACAAATTATGACATTGAATTTAAAGATGTTTATTTTGGATATGATAATTATTCTGTAATAAATGGGGTTAGTTTTATCGCAAAGCAAGGTGAAATCACAGCCCTAATCGGTTCAAGCGGAAGCGGAAAAACAACAGTTGCAAAACTTGCTGCAAGATTTTGGGATATAGATAGAGGAAAAATTTTGATAGGTAGAAAAGACATAAGTGAGGTTGATCCCGAAACTTTACTTAAAAATTTTTCCATAGTATTTCAAGATGTTATCCTCTTTAATACAAGCATAAAAGATAATATTAAAATCGGAAAAAAGGATGCTACAGATGAGGAAATAACAAGGGCAGCTAAAATAGCAAGATGTGATGATTTTATAAATAAAATGCCGGAAGGAATAGATACTATAATAGGGGAAAACGGACAAAGACTTTCCGGTGGAGAAAGACAAAGAATATCAATAGCAAGGGCTATTTTGAAAGATGCACCGATTATACTGCTTGATGAAGCTACAGCATCTCTCGATGTCGAAAATGAAAGTCTTATTCAGGAAGCTCTTTCTGAACTTATAAAAGAAAAAACAGTTATAGTAATTGCTCATAGACTTAGAACAATAAGAAATGCAGATAAAATTGTTTTGTTAAATGCCGGGAAAATAGAAGCGGTAGGTACAGATAGCGAACTTTGTAAAAGCTCAGAATTTTATAAGGCAATGCTTGAAAAAGCAAATATTCAGTAAAAACTTACAGGAGGACATTATGGAAATGGAAAAATTGAAAATCAAGGATTTAGTTACAATAGGTGTATTTACGGTAATATATTTTGTACTTATGTTTCTTTCAGGAATGATTGGCATAGTACCGATTTTATACCTGGCATATCCTGCTGTGGCAGGTATTATAACAGGCATAGTTATTATGCTTTTTATGGCAAAAGTTCAAAAACTGTGGGGATTATTTATACTAGGTTTAATTTGTAGTTTTATCGTTATTGCAATGGGAAACACATATATAATATTAATACATTCAGTAATAAGTATGGGGATTGCTGAATTTGTAAGAAAAATAGGTGGATATAAATCTTTTAAATACAATATGCTTTCATTTACCATATTCAACACTTGGATTTGTGGATTTCTTATGCAAATATTATTGGCTAAAGATAAGGTTATTGAAGTGGCTGAAACAAGGGGAATGGGATATGATTATATAATGAAACTTATTGCTCTTTTAAATTTCCAAAATATGATATTTGTATATATCGGGGCAATTGTCGGTGGAATTATCGGTGCTTATATCGGGAAAGTATTTTTGAAAAAGCATTTTGAAAAAGCAGGTATTATATAATGCCTGTTTTTTTGGATAATCCCTATAATCCGAATCCGATTAGTAAACTTATGGTAACTTTTTTACTTGGTTTTGCCGTATTTCATAAGGTAAATATCTATTTTGAATGGACTATTATACTTCTCATTTCATTCCTTTTTTATAAGAATGGATTTAAAAAAGAAGCATTGAAAAATATATTATTTTTCGGTGTTTTTTCTTTAGTAATACCTAGCCTTGATGTAATTAGAAATATGAATGTGATTTTGATGATATTCTTTATGTTATTTGCAGTATGTAGGATGTTTTATCTTCCTTTTTGTTCCGGTAGTTTTTTTGTAAAAACATCAGATGTAGGAAGCATAATATCTTCAATGGATAAAATTAAATTACCCCATAGTATTTCCATACCAATTGCTGTAATTTTTAGATTTTTTCCGTCATTTAGAGAAGAAAGTCATAATATAAAGCTCGCTATGAAGGTAAGAGGAATTACGTTAAAAAATCCTATTTTGTATATTGAGTATGTAATGGTACCTTTACTCGTCATATCATCTAACATTTCTGATGACATTGCAAAGGCCGCAGAGACAAAATGTATTGAAAATCCTGTAAAAAAAACAAGATATATATCAGTCAAAATGAAAATAGTTGATTTTGGATATGTGCTCTTGGTACTGATGATGGTTATAGGAGGGATTTTATGGTAGAAATCGAAAATTTATCTCTATCTTATGGAAATAATAAAGAAGTGTTAAAAAATATTTCTTTAAATATAGAAAAAGGTGAATGTGTATTACTTACCGGAAAAAGTGGAAGTGGAAAGTCTTCAATTATAAATTCCATCAATGGATTGGCTGTAAGATATGATGGAGCCTCTATAGATGGAAGTATTAGGATAGGGAATAAAGATATAAAAAACCTTAAGCTCTACGAAATATCAATGCTTGTATCAAGTGTTTTTCAAAATCCGAAGACTCATTTTTTTAATGTGAATACTACTCTTGAATTGCTTTTTTATTTGGAAAACATAGGACTTTCAAGAGACGAAATGGATAAAAGATTAACTGAAATGCTGAAGTTATTCCCTATAGAGCATCTTTTGAATAGAGATATTTTTAAATTATCAGGTGGGGAAAAACAGATTTTATGTATTGCTGCCAGTTATATATCCGGTACTGAAATAATTGTTTTAGATGAGCCTTCATCAAATCTTGATGAAGAAAATATTAAACTTATAAAAGAAATGCTTGCTCAACTTAAAGATATGGGAAAAACTATTATAATTTCAGAACATAGAATCTTTTACCTTATGGATATTATAGACAGGATTTTTTTAATTAAGGATGGAGAAATACAAAGTGAATATACTAAAATAGATTTTATGAAATTTTCTACAAGAAAACTTAATGAATTAGGTTTAAGAGATAAAATTAAAACAAAACTTACAGTACCTGAAATTAAAAATAGCGGGAGTTTCAATGTGAAAAATATTGAATTTAAGTTTAATGGGGTAGATAACAAGTTGCTTTTCAAAAATATCTTATTTGAAATGGGTAAAATTTATGGCATAGTAGGAACAAATGGGCTCGGAAAATCCACATTGCTACGTTGTCTTATAGGTTGCGAACGAAAATCTAAAGATGAAATATATTTAGATGGTAAAAGACTTTCGAAAACAGATAGGATTAAAATATCATCACTTGTAATGCAAGATGTTAATCATCAGCTTTTTACGGATTCTGTCATGAGTGAAGTAAGTCTTGGTATAAAAAATGTTGAGATTAGTTATGTTGAAGATATTCTAAAAAAACTTGACTTGTATGAATTAAAAGACTGTCATCCAATGAGTTTGTCAGGTGGACAAAAGCAAAGGGTAGCAATAGCATCCGTATTGTATAAAAATTCCAAACTCTTGTTTTTTGATGAACCAACAAGTGGAATGGATTATTACAATATGATGAATATATCTCACTTAATCAATGAATGCAAGAGCAATGAGAAAATAATATTTATTGTTTCGCATGATCAAGAATTTTTAAATTCGATAGCTGATTATATTGTATATTTGTAGATATTAATAAGAACCCCACCCTTCCACGATGCTTTACATCGGCTGGGTACCCGGGAACCTTGTTGCTTCGCAATAAGAACCCCACCCTTCCACGATGATTTACATCGGCTGGGTACCCGGGAACCTTGTTGCTTCGCAATAAGAACCCCACCCTTCCACGATGCTTTACATCGGC
>NZ_JAYKBP010000005.1:0-57131 GCF_035282405.1 Parvimonas sp. C2 | reverse complement strand
CTTTTCTTGGTTCATGTCACTTTTGTTGCGACCATAATATTATATCACTTTTGTTTTTGTCTGTCAACACTTTTTTTATCTTTTTATGCTTTCAAACTTCTTTTTTGATATCTTATTATTATATCACTTCTTAAGTGCCTTAACATTATATCAGCCTTTTCCCTTTCAGTCAATACCTTTTTTTAGATTTTTTAATATCTTTTGTTCTTTATTATAATAATTAAATAATTTTTCATAAGAACCTTGTTGTTTCACAAATAAAAAATCGGAAAGTTTTTTCTTTCCGATTTTTCTATTAATCCCAATTTAATGTTCTTGACACTGCTTTTTTCCAGCCTTTTAGTTTTTCAACTCTAATTTCCTTCGACATCTTAGGCTCAATTTTTTTACCAAGTTTCCAAATTTTCTTTATTTCATCTGTACTTTTCCAAAATCCAACAGCAAGTCCAGCAAGAAATGCACAACCCATTGCAGTAGTTTCTAAAACTTCAGGTCTTGTAACCTCTGTATTTAACATATCGGATTGAAATTGCAACAGAAATCCATTAGCACTAGCTCCACCATCAACTTTTAAATTTTGAATTTTGATATTTGTATCTTCTTCAATACAATTAAAGACATCCACACATTGATAAGCTATGGATTCGAGCATTGCACGAATTATATGTTCTCTTTTAGTTCCCCTAGTAAGTCCAAATATCGCTCCTTTGGCATTCATATCCCAATAAGGTGCTCCAAGTCCTGTAAATGCAGGAACGATATAAACACCGTCAGTGTCATCTACTAAATTTGCATACTGCTCAGACAAACTCGCTTCGTAAAGCAGTCTTAACTCATCTCTAAGCCATTGTATTCCAGCTCCTGCAATGAAGATACTTCCTTCTAAGGCGTATGTAACTTCGCCGTTTAATCCCCAAGCTATTGTAGTCAATAGTCCGTTTTTGGATTTTAAAACTTCTTTTCCTATATTCATTAAAAGAAAAGCACCCGTTCCGTAAGTTATTTTAGCTTCAGCTTTTTCGAAACAATTTTGTCCAAAAAGAGCAGATTGTTGATCTCCAATTACAGAAGAAATAGGAATTTTAGCTCCCCCAAATGTATATTCATCGGTATATCCATAAATATCACTTGAATCTCTAACTTCGGGTAAGATAGATTTTGGAATATCTAAAATTTTTAAAATGTCTTCGTCCCATTGTAGAGTATTTATATTAAATAACATTGTCCTTGAAGCATTTGAATAGTCAGTTATATGCACTTTTCCTCTTGTCAAATTCCAAACTATCCAAGTATCAACTGTCCCGAATAACAATTCTTCATTTTCAGCCTTTTCTCTAGCTCCCTCAACATTATCTAATATCCATTTTATTTTTGTGGCGGAAAAATAAGCATCAAGTTTTAGTCCTGTTTTTTCAAAAATTAAATTTTCATATCCATCTTTTCTTATTTGTTCACAAATTTCAGCAGTCCTTCTACATTGCCAAACAATTGCATTATATATAGGTTTGCCAGTTGACTTCTCCCAGATAATTGTAGTTTCTCTTTGATTTGTAATTCCAATTGCCTTTACTTCAGTAGGCCTTACAAAATTTCTTTCCAAAACTTCTCTATAAACTCCAGATTGGGTTCCCCAAATATCCATCGCATCATGTTCAACCCATCCTGCTTTTGGAAAAATTTGTCTGAACTCCTTTTGAGATACACCTTTTATATTTCCACTATGGTCAAACAAAATAGCTCTTGAACTTGTGGTTCCTTGATCTAATGCCAAAATATATCCGTCCATAAAACCTCCTAAGCTCTTATATCCATACTTAGTATCCATTTGTGATTAGTTAGTGCAAGAACATATTGCAATGTAAAAATCACTGCAATTGAAAGAAGCAAAAAGACACTCGTATAATATCCTCTAATATTTGGATAAATAAGCCTATATACATAAGTAAAAATTATAATAGGAATTGAGTAGGCGTATTTATATAAAGTCTTATTTACTCCCTTTCCTTTCTTAATTGATATATTTTTGTAAAGTAAGTCTAAAAATGTCGCAAATTCTACAAAAAAGCTTACGGACAAATAAGCCACAATCAAACGTAAGATAGTGTCAAAGTTTAAGAAATTAGAAATTAATGCCCCCCAAATTATTTCGTATATAAAGAATATTAAAAAGAAAATTCCAACATAAATCAAACTGCTCCATGTTTTAATCTTTAAAATATCTTTTCTAGAAAATCCATTTATAAAAAGGTGATTTAATATATTTTGTCTTGAAAAAATGAAAGTTAAAAAGCTTGCACCTAAAATAGTCATAAAAACGTCAGTACTTAAGTCAATGTTAAGGCCTAAAAGTCTTATGAAGAATAAAAATACAAACTCACACAAAGCGGAAAATAAAATTCCGATTAAAAAAGTCTGAGATAATAATTTTAAAGAAAATATCAATCCTTTTTTCAATTTAATGACCTCCTTCAGACATTGTAATCGCCTCATAAATTTCCTTTAAGGAAACACTTCTGCCTCCATTTTCCCTAATTTCATCTTCGTCTTTTGCTAAAATATAAGCTACTTTCAATTTGGAGAACTTTTTAACATCTCTTACTACCAAAACATTCTTTTCCTTTGTAATATCACCCATTACTTCGGATGAAGCAGAGATAGAATAAAGCAGTTTTTCAAGTTTTTCCCTACTTTCATAAAGCACAACTTTTTTATCTTTAATAATAATTATATAGTCTAAATAGTCAAAAAAGTAATTTACATTTTTACTATGAATAATAGGGGTATAACCATTTCTTCTATAATTCCCCATTAAAACATCACTTAATTTTCTAATATCTAAACTTGAAAGTCCAATTTCCGGTTTATTAAAAAGAAGATATTTCTTTTCCATACAAATTGTAACTAGAGTCTTAAAAATAGTACAATTTTGAAAATTTTCCTCAACCTTAAACTTTTTATCAAGCTCAAGTTTAAAAGACCTACATAATTCAAAGGCATACAAAAGGTCAAACTCACGATTAAAATCTGATATAGATTTTAGAACCTGTCTTAGAGTATATCCGTTGTAAAAATCCATTTTTGGACACATATAAATCAAATCTCTTGCATCTTCAGGAGCTTTTCCATCAATTAAAACAGTCCCATCATCTTTGAAAGTATAATTACATAAGATGTTAAAAATAGTTGTTCCACCAGAATTAATTCTACCTAAAATTCCATAGGTTTTTCCTTCTTTAATCTCTAAATTAAAATCTTCAATTGCAACAAATTTGCCATAATTTTTCTTTAAATTCTTAATTTCAATCATTTATATTTCCTCTATAATATCTAAAATAATACTCTTAACAACCTTTGCCGACTCCAAAACAAAAGTTCCAAAGTCACAATCAGCCTCTTCATTTGCATTATCAGATATTGAACGCAAAGCTAAATATCTAACATTATTTAAATGACAAGTATGCACAATGGAACAACTTTCCATTTCACAACAAAGAGAATTAAAATTTTCTTTTATCCTATCTTTAATTTCTTTTTTTGCTACAAAAATATCTCCTGTCGCAATAATTCCCTTAAAAATTCTGTTTTCGGGAAGAACTTTTTTAGCCTTTTCATAAGAAATCTCTAATAATTTTTTGTCAGCGATAAATTTTACATCTCTAAGCTCTGGAATTTGTCCTATTACATAACCGGCTTCAGTACAATCAAAATCGTGATAAAAATATTCCCTTCCTATAACTAAGTCGCCAATTTTTACTCTTTCATCAGTAGAGCCTGCAACACCTATATTTATAATAATCCCAGGAGAAAAGTTGTCAATCATACATTGAGTATAAATTGCAGAATTCACCTTACCAACCCCACAAATACCAAGCACAACTTCCTTATTAGAAATATTTGCAAGATAAAAAGTAAAACAACCTCTTGTAACTTTTTTTGTTTCAATTTTATCTATAATTTCCATTAGCTCTTCATTAAGAGCACTTATAATACCTATCATACAACTACCCCCATTTAGATTTTTAATTAATTTTTCAATACTTCCTACATTAATTGTAACATATTTTTAAAAAAATTAAAAAATTTTAAAACTTTTATTTTTTTAAATTTAATTTAAGGTTTCTATGGCAAAATATATATATCCTATCCATGAGAAATAAATATTTTTTAAAATTAGATTTACTTTAAAGCAAATCTAATTAATCATAATCTCCTAAATAATCCCCAAGAAAATAACGGAGAGTATGATAACTAAGGCTTACAGCCTATTTAACCACAGCCCTTTTTGATGATTTTTTTAGGCTTGGTATAAAATTATAAGTAATAAGAACCCCACCCTTCCTCGATGCCTTGTATCGGGTGGGTGCTTGGGAACCTTGTTGCTTCACAATAAAATTGATTAAAATTAGGTTTACTTATTTTGGAAAACCTAATTTTAATTACATTTTACTTTTTAACAAATAAAAACAGAATAATTTGATTCTTTTTTTCATAAATTTTCCTAAAGGAATTATGATGTAATAAATCTATCTTTCCATACCGTATAGAGTTCTTTATCTTTTTATTACATCATAGTTCTTTTTTTATTACTTTTCTATACTATTATACCATAACTAATGATTATAAAAAAGGTTATTTTAAATAATTTATGAATTTTGATAAATCTTTAAAACTTTGTAAATTATAATAATAAAATAACATATTTTTTATTAATTAACACTTTTAAATCTAATGAATTTATGATATTATTATATTGCACTTATTAAACACATCCTTTCTGGTTTTGTGATTACTACTATTTTAGGATATTTTTTTATAAGTGCAATTTTTTTGCTTTTTTTTAAATTAAAAGGCTGAGGATCTTTTACTCCCCAACCTTAGTTACTGAACCAACAAAAATACATAAAAAAGCACAGACAAAATTTATGTTTTGTCTGTGCTTTAAGAAACCACTTTTGTGATTTCTTAAATTATATTTATAAATTTTACTTCTTATTTAATAGGTGCATCAGCTGTTAATTCAACATCAAATAGACCAAAATCAGAACCTGGAGTTATATCCCATTTCTTAACTCTGTTATTTACAGCTACTATACCTTTTCTAAACATTGTAGGAATAACAGGTGCATTTTCAAACATATAGTTTGCAAATTCTTTGTATGCTTTTGCTCTGTAGTCTTTATCAACAGCTTCATATGAATTAATCTTATCCAAAATCTTATCTAATTCCGGAGTTGCAAATCTACAGAAGTTAAAAGCAGAATTTCTTCCATAAAAACCTGTAGGGTTAGGATTTGATCCAGTTCCCCAGCCTGCTTGGTAAATATCTATATCAGGATCATCAGCTTTTAGTTTATCATAGAATGAGTTAAATTCTATAAGTCTTCCAGTAGTAAGTTCAACATCTAAGCCAATTTGTTTCCATTGTTGAATATAGTAGTTAGCTATAGGTTCAGCAATAGCTCCACCTGACATTGATGCAAATTTAATTTTGAAAGGTTTACCGTTTTTATCTTCTCTAATTCCATCTCCATTAACGTCTTTATAACCTGCTTCATCAAGAAGTTTCTTAGCTTTTTCTATATCATAAGTATATCCTTTTAATGAATTATCATAATATTCTTTAAATGCAGGAATCATAAGTTGTGTTGCATTTCTTCTTAAACCTTGATAGAATTTTTCTCCAACTGTATTATTATCAATGGCATAACCCATGGCTTGACGCAATTTAACATCTGCCATCTTTGCATTAGGATCTGTCACAACTTCTTTCTTTTCACGATCCCATTTACCAAGTCTAAAACCTATATAAGTATATGATAGCTCATCTTTAATACCTATTTTAACATTCTTTAATTCTTTAACCTTGTTATAAAGGTCAGCATTCAATCCAACTGTTAAATCATATTCTCCTGATTGTAAAGCAGCAACAATTTGTGCTGATGGAACTATCTTCCAAATAACAGTTTTAACTTTTGGTTGACCCTTATAGTAGTATGGATTAGCCTCAAAAACAACTTGTTGTCCTGGAATTATTTCTTTAATATAGTAAGGTCCAGGAGACAATGGATTCTTTCTAGTAATATCATGAGCTTCTTGTTCCTTAACAGGAATATCTTTTAATTTATGACTTGGAACAGGTTCGAAAGGAATTCCACCACCCCAAAGGATACTAGGATTAAATTTCTTGAAATGAATTTCAAACTTTTTATCACTTAATTTTTTAAAACCAGAAATTTCTTTACTTTCACCTTTATTGTATTCTTCTATACCAACTACATTTCTCATATCTGCATCAAAACGAACTCCTGTATAGTCCTTATGTGCTACAATTTTATAATATTCTAAGAAGTCTGCTGAAGTTACTGGAGTTCCATCATTCCATGTATATTTTTCATGAATAGTTATAATTACTTTCTTTTCTTCTGGCTTGAATTCAATATCAGCTCCACCACCATTTACTAATCTGTAATTTTCATCAGCTTTGAACGTACCATTTGTAGAATATCCCAAAATTTCCATATCTGGGTTACCATCTGCAAATGCTTGATGGAAAATTCCTGTAAATGGAGAATCACTTACATGAGCAATCTTAAGAGTTGCATTTTGAACTGGAGTTCCTTCATTTTCGATAAGCATATTGTCTTGAACTCCTGTTTGTTTATCTTTTTCATCCTTATTATTCTTAGCTCCACAGCCTGAAAGGATCATCAACCCAGCTAAAGCTAAAGCTGTTAATTTTGACGCTTTTTTCATTTTAAATCCTCCTCGAGAAAAAATATTTATTTTTCAAGATAAATCGTTTTCTAATCGGTGTGCCATAAGAGATAATTTTAACACCCGCATTATAGATGAGATGAACTCGATCCCCAAGAAACATATCTTATCTTTACAATTAGGATTATAGCATAACAAAGTACAAAATAAAAGGTTTTTTTTGATAAATTAAAAAATAAACATATTAATCAATCGATATATAACTTTATCACTTGAATAATTCATTCAGTTTTTTATTTTAAGCAAAAAAAAATAATAAGATAAAATGGCTTATTTTCAATCTTAAAAATATTTTTATGAATTTTTTAATTATTTTAATTAAAAAATTATTTATTTTTGGAAAAAGTTACATTTTTTTAATATTTTATACATTTTTGTAATTTCAATTACATTTTGCTTTGCAAAATGCAAAAAGAAACCACTTTCGTAGTTTCTTTTTGCTAATTTTATACATTTACTATTCCTATTTAATAGGTGCATCAGCTGTTAATTCAACATCAGCTATCCCAAAGTTTGAACCTGGAGTTATATCCCATTTCTTAACTCTGTTATTTACAGCAACTATACCCTTTCTAAATAGAGTAGGTACTACTGGTACATTTTCAAACATATAGTTTGCAAATTCTTTGTATGCTTTTGCTCTGTATTCTTTATCAACAGCTTCATAAGAATTAATCTTGTCCAAAATCGAATCTAATTCCGGAGTTGCAAATCTTGAGAAGTTATATTGAGCTTTTCTTCCATAAAGCCCCGTAGGATTAGGGTTAGACCCTGTTCCCCAAGCAGCTTGGTAAATATCTATTTCGGGATCATCAGCTTGAACTTTATTATAGAATGAGTTAAATTCTATAAGTCTTCCAGTAGTAAGTTCAACATCCAATCCAATTTTTTTCCATTGTTGAATATAGTAATTGGCTATAGGTTCAGCAATAGCTCCACCTGACATTGAAGCAAATTTAATTTTGAACGGTTTACCATTTTTATCTTCTCTAATACCATCACCATTAGTATCTTTATAGCCTGCTTCATCAAGAAGTTTTTTGGCTTTATCAATATTTAGTGTATATCCTTTTAATGACTCATCATAGTATTCTTTAAATGCAGGAATCATAAGTTGTGTTGCATTCCTTCTTAAACCTTGATAGAATTTTTCTCCAACTTGGTCATTGTCAATAGCATAAGCCATAGCTTGACGTAATTTCACATCTGCCATTTTTGCATTAGGATCCATTACAACTTCTTTCTTTTCATTATCCCATTTACCAAGTTTAAAACCTATATAAGTATAAGATAAGTCATCTTGGACACCGATTTGAACATTCTTTAATTCTTTAACCTTGTTATAAAGGTCAGCATTTAAACTAACAGTTAAATCATATTCGCCTGATTGTAAAGCAGCAACGATTTGTGATGATGGAACAATTTTCCATATAACCTTTTTAACTTTTGGTTGACCCTTATAGTAGTATGGATTAGCTTCAAAAACAACTTGTTGTCCAGGAACTATTTCTTTAATATAGTAAGGGCCAGGAGATAATGGATTCTTCCTTGTAATGTCATGAGCTTCTTGTTCCTTAACAGGAATATCTTTTAATTTATGGCTTGGAACTGGTTCATATGGAATTCCACCACCCCAAAGAATACCAGGGTTGAATTTTTTAAAGTGAATTTCAAATTTCTTATCACTTAAAGTTTTAAAACCTGAAATTTCTTTGCTTTCACCTTTATTATATTCTTCTATTCCTACTACATTTCTCATGTCATCATTAAAACGAACACCTGTATAGTCCTTATGAGCTATAATTTTATAATATTCTAAGAAATCTGCAGAAGTTACTGGAGTTCCGTCGTTCCACGTATATTTTTCATGAATAGTTACAATTACTTTCTTTTCTTCTGGCTTAAATTCAATATCAGCTCCACCACCATTTACTAATCTGTAATTTTCATCAGATTTGAATGTACCATTTGTAGAATATCCCAAAATTTCCTGATCTGGATTACCACTTGCAAAAGCTTGATGGAAAATACCAGTAAATGGAGAATCACTAACATAAGCAATTTTAAGTGTTGCATTTTCAACTGGAGTTCCTTCATTTTCGATAACCATATTGTCCTGAATACCTACTTTTTCTTTTGCCCTTTCAGTATTACTGCAACCTGATAATAAAAATGTTGTTGCTAAGTATAACGCAACAATTTTAGATAATTTTTTCATAATAAAATCCCCCTTTATGTATTTACACGAAATTTTCGTCGTGTATTTTGCGAATAATCACGTTAACAATAATTCACTGCATTGTGTTATACAAAAGATATAAATTTAAGAAGTGTAATCCACTTCTTTACTTACATCCTTATTAACTTTACCATATTATACTATATAATAAATATTTTTGCAATACTTTTTTAATAAAGTTTGTATATTTCTTTTATTTTTATTTTAATAATTAAATAAAATATAGTAAATATTTAGTAACGCATTATTTTTTAAAACTTTAACGAGGCTTGTTGATAAAAAAATGCAGATAAACAAAAGTCTATCTGCATTTTTTACAATTATTTAACTTCTTTTAAATCAGATATCTTATCCAAATTTCCTTTAATTAGAGAATTATCCATTAGAGTTCTAAATATTTTTTCACTATCAATATTTATTATTTTTCTTGGAGTTTTTTTATTTTTGTTAGACTCATTTATTACAAAACTTTTTTCTTCTCCATTAACTTTATATTTAACTACAATTTCTCCTGAACTTGGCATTCCTTCAAGTATAACTTTTTTTGCACCTGTAATGTTCAAATCCGTAGTTAAGGAGTTTAAGTCAACTTCAACAAAGTCTTTGACATTTTTTGTATCTACATTAACAGTAGTATCATAATCTTTGCTTTTATTTTCTCTTCTACCTGCTATCAATAATTTTTCGATTTTTTCAGTAGTGTAATTCAAAGTTTTTAAGTGAGTATTTGGAATTTCAATTTTTTCATCATTTACATCTTTAATCGTGAATTCGTTAAATTGATTAAGTATGGTCCTAATAGGACTTCCAGAAAATAAATTTTTATCGTAAGCACTGTAAGTCAACTCCTTTTTCAGTAAATCATTTTTTTCGCTTCCCTTTACTGTTCCCATAATTTCAATAGGATTTTTAACTTCTATAACTATTTTAGTTTTATCTTCTTTTTTTGAAGGCTTTATAAAAGAATATGACAATTTATTATATATTACAGAGTTTTCAATCATTTTTCCTACATAATCAAATCTTGAATTTTTTTCGTTATCAATTCTTTTGGTTATAATATCAATTTTATTTTCATTTTTTTCATCAAAATTTGCTTCATTTTCAAAGTATTTATCCTTGTAAGTTACAGTTATACGATTGTATTCATCTTGACTTTTCTTTATTTCTACATTGTAACCCTCATATCTGCTTAAGTCTAAATATTTTATTTCTTTTTCGGTTTTTAAAATTTCTTTAGAGCTATAAGTCAATTTTTTATCAATTTCTTCATCAACTCTCCTTTGAACTTCACAAACCATTTTGTAAGACCCTGTAAAACCGACAACTATTAGAGAAAAAGAAAATATTGACAATACTTTCAGTTTAAAATATTTACCTTTCATATTCGTCCTCCTTTGTTTTTCGCCCATAAACTCTTGAGTACATAAATTTTATTTTTATCCAGTCATTATATTTTAAAACTAATCTATATATGAGTATTGAATAGTATTTAATTAAAATACTCATAGCTATGAAAAGTCCCATAGCAAGCATTATTGGAAAGATTATCCATAATATGCTAAGTGATAATGATGATAATGCTGTTAGAGTAATCGGAGTTAATGTAATAGCAAGTCCTACTCCAAAAATGGTAATTCCTATAAACAAAAACCAGATTCCTCCCAAAATTATTAGCATTATTGCAAAGAATAGAGAAATTATTATTAGGAAAAACATTCCATTTGAAAAGAGGAATATTAAAATCAAATTAAGAATAGCCATGAAAAAAGCTAAATTTAATCCAACATTAAAAATATCACTAGTTCCTCTAAACATCAATACTAAATAGAATATCATAAATAAAATATTAGTAAATGTTAAAATTTTTCCTCCTTTTGACTGTAATCCTTTATTAGTTCTAACTAGAAAGGACATTGAAATGATATATACACCTAATATTTCTGTAATTCCCGTTAAAAACCTAAGACCTACAGATACTTCTATAACTGAAAATATAGCAAGAAACATAAATGCAAAAATTCCATATTTTTCAATCACCTTATCACATCTATTTTCCATAATTTCAATTTCTCCACTTGAATATCTGTCTGACAAATTCTTTTCAAACCATTTATCAAATTTTTGGGTTAATTTTGATAAAATTCCTTGTTTATTTAAAACAGTTTTTTCTTCAGATCTAAGATCCTGAACAATTATTTTTGGAGAACCAAGTTCTAAAATAATCTCTTGCTCAGTTTTTCCGTCTAATTTACCATTTAAAAAATATTCTTCATAATCTCTTAAAATATCTAAACTCTCTTCTTCTGAATAATATTTTAAAAGATAATCTTTTAAGACATCCAAATATTCTACCTTATTCATCATTTTCACCTCTCTTTAAGATACTATCCATCCCATTTTTTAACTTTTCCCACGCTTCCACCTGATTATCATAATATCCCATTCCGGAAGTGGTAATTCTATAATATTTTCTTGCAGGGCCTTCGTTTGATTCAACAATATAAGTTTCAAAAAAGCCCTCTTTACTTAGTCGCCTGAGAATCGGATATATAGTGCCTTCACTTACTTCAATGGATTTTGAAATATTTTGAACAATTTCATATCCATACATATCTCTGTCCATTAAAAAGCTTAAGACACAGAGATCCAACAGACCTTTTTTAATTTGTGTATCCATTTTTACCTCCTTTTCTAGTTGTTTGTTCTATATCGGAATTTATTATATTCATTATTTTTTTATTATCTTATATATATCATACCACAGTACTATACATTACACAATACCTTTTAATACATTTTTGATGTTTTTTTATAATTTTTACTTTTTTATTAATATTTTTTGCTTTTTTCTTTGTTTATTTTAACCCTTTGTTGATTTTATTTAAAATTAATGATAGAATTGTATCAATAAAATACTCATATAAAAAGATTCAACTTTAATGTTATGACTTAAAAATTAGAAAAAATATTTTAATATAATTTCTTTTAAACTTAATTTAAGGTTTTTAGAATAAAATAGATACGTTGATACAGGAATATAAAGTTCATATTTATATTTAAATTTGTCTAAATAGACAAATAAGTTAGTAAAACTTTGATTAATATATAATCAATCAGCATTGGAGGTGTTATAATGAAACTTTTTTTTGAATATCCCAACTGTACAACTTGTAAAAGGGCAAAAAAGTTCTTAAAGGAAAATGGAATTGAGTTTAAGGAAATCAGCCTTAAAGACAAAACTCCAACTAAAGCTCAAATCAAAGCTGTTCAAGGTAGCATGGGAATTAAGAGGCTTTTCAATACAAGCGGTAAGACTTATAGAGATTTGAATTTAAAAGAAAATTTCGAAAATCTTTCTGTTGATGAAGCTATTAAATTATTAGCAAATGACGGTTCTCTTGTAAAAAGACCTGTCTTAATTGACGAAGAAAACAAGATTTTTCTTATCGGTTTTAAAGAAAAAGACTGGAATGTTTTACTCAAAAAATGATTTTTATTAAGGAGAAAAAAATGGAGCAACAATATTCATTAATTGAAATTTATCCTTCTTATGATAGTGATGAATTTCAAAACGATTTCAAAAAAATAGATTGTTTATTAACTGATTTAGAAAAGATTAATTTAGAAGATAGTATTGACTGCATAAAAGCTGTTATAAAGATTTTAGAAGAAGTTAATACTACAATTTATAGGATTTATTCATTTATAGAACTTAATCAGGCAATAAACACTACTGATGAAAAAACAACTTATTATAGCAATAATTTGAATGCTAAACTTTCAAATTATGCAAAAACTTTTACAAAAATAGACAAATTTTTAGGTTCTATCACTGTTGATATTACAAAGGATGAATATTTAAAGAACTATGAATTCTTCTTTAAGAATAAAAAAGAGGCTTTAAAACATGTATTGCCAGAAGATATAGAAGAAGTTATCGCAAAAATGAAACTTTCAAGCTCAAATGCTTGGGAATTTATGTTTAATTTCTTAACATCAAAGGCATCAATAGAATTTAAAGGCGAAGAAAAAACTTTAAGTGAAATTAGAAATTTAGCTTATTCCTCTGATGCAAATATAAGAAAAGAAGCTTTTTACAGTGAATTGAAACTTTATGACAGCATAAAGGATTCAATCGCATTTTCTTTAAATAATATTAAACAAGAAGTGAATACAACTTCAAAGATGAGAGGTTTTGAAACTGCTCTTGATGAGTCTTTAGAAAATGCAAGATTAAAGAGAGAAACTTTGACTGCTCTTTGGTCAAGTATTGACGACTACCTACCACATTTTAGAAGATATTTTAAGCATAAAGCTAAACTTCTAGGATATGACGGTGGATTAAAATTCTACGACTTATTTGCAAGTATCGGAGAAAGCGACAGAACTTTCACAGTTGAAGAAGCTCAAGAATTTTTATTGAAACATTTTGCAACTTTTTCAGACGATATGGTAAAAATGGTTAAAGAAGCTTTTGATAAAAATTATATTGACTACTTCCCTAAAAAAGGAAAAGTTGGTGGAGCTTTCTGTAGCAATCTTCCATTTATAAAACAATCAAGAGTAATGATGAATTTTGACGGAAGTCTTTCTTCTGTTTTAACTCTTGCCCATGAATTAGGTCATGCTTATCATGGACTTCATGTTGAAAATCACCTACCTTTAAATTGGGATTATCCAATGCCAGTTGCTGAAACAGCATCAATTTTCAACGAAAATTTAATTATGTCTGCAGCATTAAATGAAGCATCAGAAAAAGACAGAATTACTTTAATGGAATCTCAAATTTCTGACTGTGCTCAAATAACTGTTGACATCTATTCAAGATTCTTATTTGAAAAAGAAGTTTTTGAAAGAAAACTTGATCACTTTATGATGAGTGAAGAATTAGAAGAAATTATGAGAAACGCTCAAAAAGAAACTTATGGAGACGGACTTGATCCTAAAACTTACCATCCATTTATGTGGACTTGCAAACCACATTACTATTCTGCTGGTTTCTCATACTATAACTACCCTTACTCATTTGGTGGACTTTTCTCAAGAGGACTTTATGCAATCTACAGAGAAAATCCAAATGGATTTGTAGAAAAATATCAAGAACTTTTAGAAGCAACTACAATTAATACTTGTGAAGACGTTGCAAAAGTTATGAATATTGATTTAACTAAGAAAGATTTCTGGTTAAAATCTCTTGAAAGCATAAAAGAGGAAATTGATGAATTTATAGAATTAACAAGTAAATAGTTAAAATATATGGCGATTTTTAATCGCCATTTTTTATTGCGAAGCAAGAAGGTTTCCGGGTTCCTCCCGATGCGAAGCATCATGGAAAGGTAAGGTTGTTATTGCGAAAAAATTAAATAAATGTTGCCATATCTTTACCTTAAAATATTGACAATAAACGTCCCCTATGTTATCCTAAAGTTGATAAAAATTTTTTATATAAAATGAATGAAAATCAAATTAACAAGAATGGCGGTGCTTTATGAAATTTAAAAAACTATTTATTTGTTTATTTGTATTTTCTCTATTTTTAACTTCCTGTTCCAATAAAACAACTAATGAATCTAGTTCAAATGCAGAAGACAATAGAGAGATGAAAAAACAAGCTATTGAAAATGTCGATTTCGATGAAGAGATAAAAAAGGTTGAAATTCCAAAAAACGCCACTGATTTTCGTTTTTTAAATTATAATCCTGATAATAATAAACTTTATTTTGCATATACGAGTGAAGGCAATATTTTTTATGCCTCAAAAAATTTAAAAGATGAAAATATTGATATAATTTATGAAATAACCGGTAACGAAAAGGAAAATATGTATACTATTGCAAAAGACGGTGTTATTGGTGAAACTTTGTATATAGTAAAGGTTAATAACAAAAATATTGCAAATAATACTACATATACTGTAGGCAAAAAAGACTCTTATGAATATAATTTTATTGTAGTGGATAAAAATAAAATCGTTAAAAGATATTTTAATGAAGATAAAGCTGAAATTTCCGGTGATTATCAAGTATATAACAAAGTTCCTTCCATTGCAGTTGACGGGCGTAATTTAATATTAACTTGTGAGAATAATGTTGGAAAAGATACTCTTAAATCCTATATCCTTAGATTTAATGTTGATGATGCGAGTTTGAGATTACTTAAAGAAGAAGAACTGAATATTAAAAATAATAAAATATCCGGTAATTATATTATGTTTGCAGGTGGAGTTGGAAACGAGATATACTACCAAGTTGTAAATTACCAAAATGATAATAAAATGGAAAAAGGTTCAGCAGATGTTTATAAATTAATTTCAGAAGATGAATCTAAAAAAGTTTTAGAGCTAGATAAGATTAAAACTCCAGAAAATGTAAAAAATAGGAAATTATTATTTGTTTCAGGCGATGATAAACTGTTATTTACAAGCGACTATGTAGCAAAATCAGCAAAATACAATACAGGGAAAGTATTTAATTTAGAGAATATGGAAAGCACAGAAATTCCAGATGTTACAGGTGGAGATGATTTAACAGATGCCTACAAAATAAATAATTTATATTTGTTAGATAATAAAAACAATATCTATGTTTATAATGATGAAGGAAAATTATTATTTCAAAAATCTTATGAAAACAAAGAAAAAATAGTTTCTAAAATTTCCGTAACTAATGACTGCATCTCTTATTTAGTTAAAGAAAATAAAGATTCAAAAGAAGCAGAACTTCATATTCTTAAGCTTAAAACAAAATAAAATTAACAACATACAAAAAGGGCATTTCGTCTGAAATGCCCTTTAAATTACACTGAATATTATATTTTTTTAATTTTCTCTTAACCCGTTTGGAATTATAATTTCTTTTAGTAATTTTTCCTCTTCCTTTATTCTAATATACATTACAAAAATGTATAGAGGAGAAATTACTAAAGCCGTATATAAAGCATGACAAAGTAATGCAAGTCCTGTCAATTCAGGTAAAATATTTAAAAAATAATTAGGATGTTTTATATTTTTGAATAACCAGTGATTGACAAATTTATGATCCTTTAAAATCATAAGTTTCACTGTCCAAATATCTTTTAGCAATCTTGTAACTGTATAGAGCATAAAGATTGAAAAAACTATTAAAAACAAACCAAGAAAACTGATTTTATCAAATTTTGGCTTTCTAATAATCGCCTCAATAAAACAGAATAAATAAAATAATATATGTAAGATAGTAATTCTCTTAGAATTTTCTACCCCATATTCTCTCCCGCCATCTTTTAGTATTTTTTTCTCGTTTTTAATTGAAATCTTAAGAAAAAATAATCTAATAATAAAAACAGCTATAACAATAGCATAAATCATATAACTCATATTACCCCCAAATAATTGTTACATAATATTCAATGCAATCAAAAATATTTTAACATAAAATTAGACTTTTTACCATAATTTCAATACCTTTTTCTCACAAAAAAATAGAGCCCAAAGACTCTATTTATATTTTTTTAGTTTCTTTTTGCAATTCCCGGTGTAGTCATTGAGAATACATCTAAAATATTGTCAATTTCTTCTTCAGTCATAATTTTTTCTGAAATTAGAACTGCCTTTACAGGTAAATTTTGTTCAATAGCCTTATGAATAACTTCAACTGATTTTTCATATCCAATATGTGGAGCGAAAGCTGTTACAATTCCATAGCTATTGTGAACCATATTTTTAGTTCTTTCTACATTTGCAGTAATTCCCAAAATACAGTTATGAACAAATGTATTTGCTGCTCTACCAATTGTTTCAACTGATTCAAATAAGTTATAGAAAATAACTGGTTCAAAAGCATTAAGTTCAAGTTGTCCTGCTTCTGCAGCCATTGTAACTGCAACATCATTACCTACACAGTTAAAAGCGACTTGAGATACAACTTCAGGAATTACAGGATTTACTTTTCCCGGCATGATTGAGCTTCCAGCTTGTCTTGCAGGTAAATTGATTTCTGCAAATCCACAAGTTGGACCTGATGACATAAGTCTTAAGTCATTAGCAATTTTAGACATACTGATTGCACAGCTCTTTACAAGACCTGAAACGTGAACAAAAACGTCAATGTTTTGCGTTCCGTCAATTAAGTCTTCTGCTTGTACTAATTCCATATCTGTAACTTGAGCGAGATTTTTTACAATCTTATCCATATAACTTACATCAGCATTAAGTCCTGTACCGATTGCAGTTGCTCCCATATTTACAGTTTTTAAAACTGTACATGCAGTTTTGAATAGTCTAATATTTCTAGCAATAACTGTTGAATAAGCTCTAAATTCTTGTCCAAGTCTAATAGGAATAGCATCTTGCATTTGAGTTCTTCCCATTTTTATAACATCATCAAATTCTTCAGCTTTTGAAATTAAAGCATTTTCTAATTCTTTTAAGCTTTCAATTGTTTCACCTAAAAGTCTGATAAGAGCAATTTTACCACTTGTTGGATAAACGTCATTTGTAGATTGTCCCATATTTACATCATCATTAGGATGTATTATTGAATAATCTCCAAGTTTTCCTCCTAAATGTTCAATAGCAATATTTGCAATTACTTCATTGGCATTCATATTATGACTTGTTCCTGCTCCTCCTTGAATTGGGTCAACAATGAATTGATCTAAATATCTTCCCCAGATAATTTCATCACAAGCATAAACTATTGCATCCTTTTTCTTTTCGCTTAAAACTCCAGCTTCAAAGTTTGTAATAGCACAAGCCTTCTTAATTTCAGCAACTGATTTAATCATTTCAGGATTTGTTTTTCTTCTTGTAATCTTGAAATTTTCTGTTGCTCTTTGAGTGTGAATTCCATAATAAGCATTTTCCGGAATTAAACTTTCCCCAATACAATCATGTTCAACTCTGTATCCTTGTTTTGCTTCCATAATATTTTCTTTACTCTCCTTTATATAAAAAATATTTTAAACCATTTTTTTAGGGTCAACAATTTCATCAAATTCTGACTCTGTTAAATAACCGAAATGTAAAACTGCTTCTTTTAATGTTATATTTTCCTTAAAAGCATATTTTGCACATTGACTTGCCTTATCATATCCAATATATGGATTAAGTGAAGTAACAAGCATTAAAGATTCATTCAAATATTTATTTACAACTTCTTTATTAACCTTTATTCCCCTTACACAGTTTTTAACAAAAGATTCCATTGCATCTGAAAGTAAATTTACAGATTCAACAAAACTATGAATAATAACTGGCATATAAACATTAAGCTCAAAATTTCCTTGAGATGCACAAAAACTTATAGTAGTATCATTTCCTAAAACTCTTGCACAAACCATTGTCAAGGCTTCTATTTGAGTAGGATTTACCTTACCCGGCATAATTGAACTACCTGGTTCATTTGCAGGAATTTCAATCTCTGAAAAACCACAACGTGGTCCACAAGCTAAAAATCTTATATCATTTCCTATCTTAATTAAATCCATTGCAAGTGCCTTAATAGCTCCATGAGAAACTACAACAGCATCTTTCATTGTCAAAGAATGGAAGAAATTTTCAGCAGGTTTAAAGTCTTTTCCTGTAATTTTTGAAACATATTTTGCAACAATGTTCTTAAAGTTTTCTCTAGTATTAATTCCTGTACCAACTGCAGTTGCTCCAAGTGAAATTTCTAAAAGACCTTTTCTTGTAAATTCGATATATTCCAAACATTTTTCAATAGAACTTCTATAACCACTAAACTCTTGAGAAATCTTAATAGGTACAGCATCTTGTAAATGTGTTCTACCAATCTTTATAACATTTTTGTTCGCATCTTCAAAAGTCTTAAAAGCTGAAATCAAAGTTTTCATTGACGGAATAAGCTTTCTGTCAATAACGTCTAAACAAGCTATATGCAAAGCTGTTGGAAAAGTATCATTTGAACTTTGAGATTTATTTACATCATCATTTGGGTGAATTAAAGTCTTCCCCGCCTTTTGATTTGCATAATTTGCAATTACCTCATTCAGATTCATATTAGTTTGAGTACCACTTCCCGTTTGAAAAACAACAAGTGGAAAATGTTCATCAAGATTTCCACTGTAAATTTCCCGAACAGCATTTTCTATTGCAGAAAATTTTTCCATATTTAAATCTCCAAGCTCATAATTAGCCATAGCACAAGCATACTTAACAGTCGCCATAGCCCTTATAACTTCTGTTGGCATTTTGTAATTTCCAATTTTGAAATTTTCAAAACTTCTCTGTGTAGTCGCTCCCCAAAGTTTGTCGCTTTCTACCTTAATTTCTCCAATAGAGTCTTTATAAATCTTATAACCCATTAAGAACCCTCCTATATTTAAACAATTTTTATACTGAAAATAAATATAATTTATTTTTTATTACATACATTACCTAAAATGAGCAAAAAAAATTAATCCTATTAAATTAAAATTAGTTTTTCCCTATAATTTTAAAATCTATTTCATCATACTTTTCCTTAAACTTTTTATCTAAATGGAAAGTATGATATATCATAATCTTCTTTTTGATTATTTTTTTAATGAAGATTATGATGCAATTAATATAGTTTTACCATCAGGCGTAAAACTATATTAATTATAACACAAAAAAAACAAAATGTTTCACTTTTTGTTAATTTTTTGTTAGTAATTTATTAAATAACAATTTTTTGTTATAGTTTACAACTGTTTACATTTATATGACTATAAATTAAATTAGTAGAAATTCCACAAAAAAAGTGCCAAATCAATAAGTTTGACACTTTAAATTTTAAATATTATTTAATTTTTCTCTTTTTTCCAATAATTCCCAAAGCTATTCCTAAAACAGTCATCATACCTAAAGACATAATAGCATTAATATCATAAGCTGTTTTTGGCAATTTTTGCTCTTTTTCAGGTGTAACAACTTTTTTGTTATCCTCTTTTTTAACAATATTTTGTATCTTTATTCCATCTTTCATATTTCCAGAATAAACTACATTATACAACTTACTTGCTAGGTTAATTAAATTTTTATCTTCTCCAACTTCTTTAACTGTATATTCATAAGGCTTTTGATTTTCTTCAGATTCATAAACTTTTAAATCTTTGAACTCGCCTTTCCAGTTATTTGCTTTACTCAATACAAGTTTTTGTCCAGTTGGTTCACCATTTCTATACAATTCAACTTCTATCTTATCTACTGGAGCAGTCATTTCTTTTCTATCTTCTCCCAAAAATTCGCTTTCTACCTTAACATCAATTGTTGGTACAACTGCAGGTGATGTTTCATTTTTATTCTTATTTGTAATTGTAAATCCTTTATCTTCATCCCCTGTAATAACACTTTCATAACCATCTATAGTTTTCTCTTTTATATAATATTTATACTTATGAGTAAATTCTTCATCAAGAAAAAATTCTTCTACATCTTTGAAAGTATATTTCCAATTATTTGCTTTATTTAACTTCACTGTAGCTACAGTTTCCGTTATTTTTTTTACTTCATATTTTTGGATTTGAGGATTGTATTCTCTTTCATCATGATCTCTATATAATGTTACCTCTACTTCATCCCTAGGAGCACCAATCCATTTCTTTTCAACTGGAATATCAAAAACAGATTTATTAATAATATCAAAATAATCATATTCTGCCTTATAACCTTTCACGGGTTTTTCTAGAACTTTATATTCAATTTCATGTCCATCTTTTTCATCATACAACGGTTTTTTAATAAAAGCATATTCCCAATCGTCATCTTCAGTCAATACCGCAGTATCAATAACTTTTCCATCTGCAAGAAGATAAATAGTTATTGAGTCAGGCATTGGAACTTTAGAATTTAACTTATCATGATTTATTTGTTTTACTCCAGATAAACTAGCTTTTTTCGATTTACTATTTAATAAATCAGGATTTAACATCGCTGGTGATATATCTGGCTCTCTATTCCAATATTTAGTAACATAAATAGTTCTTAATTCACAGCAATTAATAATAAAACCATTTTTAATATCTCCAGTAATTTTCGCTTTATATCTAGTATGATTTTCATCATGTAATTTAATATTATAATTGATAGGTGTACCATCAGGATTGTTTTTATCTAAACCCTCAAAAACATGTTTCCAATCAGAACCTTTAGTAATTGCAACTGTATTTATTACTACATCATCAATCAGTAAATCTACCTTTACAGTTCTCGAATTGTCATCATCACCTACCCACTTACATTGTACTGCAATATCAATTTTTTCATCTGAAGATTTTCCATTATTTTTTGCAAAAACTTCATTTTTAGCAAAAAGTCCAGAAAAACTTCCAATAAAAATTGCAAATACAAGTAATCCAATACTTAATATTCTTTTCATTCTAAAATAAATCCTCCTAAAAATTTTATTAATCTATTAATTTGAACATACCGCCGATATAGTATACCACAAAATTCACATTTTGTCTATTTTATGGCATAAGTTATTAATATAACAAATTTATCCTTTAACCTACAGATAAAGTTTATTGTAAAATAATTTTATGCAAAAAAATAACAACTATAAAATATAATTTATAGTTGCCTTTAATTTGATAAAATTTCTATTGCCTTTAAATATTTTTCTCTTCTACTTATATCTTTTTCTGTTATTGTCTTTAATCTGTTCAAATTTGAATTATGTCTTAAATCAGACAATTTTACAGCAGAAGCTATTTTGTTAGTTTTTATTTTATCTATATAGTTAAAATAATCTTCATCAGAATTATGTGTTAAAAGTAAAATTGCTTTCATTTGTTCTTTGTCTAAAAATTTAAAATCCTCTATACTATACAAATCGCTATCTTCTAGTACATCATGTAATAATGCGACAGTTTTTGCTTTAACTCCCTTTACCCCCAAAGCAACATTAAGTGGATGAAAAATATAACATCTCCCTGCTTTGTCTTTTTGCCAGATATGAGCCCTTAACATAATAAAAAACGCTCTAAATACTCTAAACATAATTCCTCCTTTATTAAAAACTATACAATATTTTTATACCCTTTTTAATGACATGAATATATCTATTTATCTCCTATTATTTCTTTCAGAAAAACTATTGCTTGTAAACAAGCAATAGTTGAGATTTTCACAGTTGATTGTGCTCAAATCAAAGATTTGAACAATCTTTGCGTCAGACCTACTTTTGTTTACAAGTAAACAAAAGTAGGTCTAAATCCATTTCGCTTCGCTACAGTCGAAATGACGTATAAGTGAAATTCCTTTGTTTAATATCTAGACGTTAATACTAAATACAATATAAATAACACAAAAAAACGTCGGAAAAAATTCCAACGTTCTAAATTTATATTTACTATTCTCTTATCTCTTTGAGAATTGTGGGCTTCTTCTTGCCTTTTTAAGACCATATTTCTTTCTTTCTTTCTTACGAGGGTCTCTTGTTAAGAAACCAGCTCTTTTTAATACAGGTCTTAATTCAGCAGAAACTTCCAATAAAGCTCTTGCAATACCATGTCTGATTGCTCCAGCTTGTCCTGTAAATCCGCCACCTTTAACATTTACATAAACATCGAATTTACCAAGACTTTCTGTTATTTCTAAAGGTGCCTTTGCAGTAACCTTTAAAGTATCGTAATCAAAATATTCTTCTATATCTTTTTTATTAATAACAAATTTTCCGTTTCCAGGTGTTAAAAAAACTCTAGCTACTGAAGTTTTTCTTCTTCCTGTTCCAATATATTGAGTTGCCATATATGTTAATCTCCTTTCTATTCCTATTTATTTAATGTTAAAACTTCAGGTTGTTGTGCTTCGTGATTGTGTTCTGGACCTGCATAAACCTTTAATTTCTTGAACATTTGTCTTCCTAAAGTATTCTTTGGAAGCATTCCCTTAACAGCTAATTCAATAACTTTTTCAGGTTTAGTTTGTAACATTTTTTCATAAGAAATAGCTTTTAAACCATTTGAATATCCAGTATAGTATCTATGTTCTTTTTGTTGTAATTTCTTACCAGTTAATTTAACTTTTTCAGCATTAACAACAATAACATAATCTCCCATATCGAATGATGGTTGGAATCTAACATTTTTCTTTCCTCTTAAAATTGAAGCAACTTCAGTTGCAAGTCTACCTAAAACAACATCTTTTGCATCAACTACATACCATTTACGATTTACATCGCAAGGTTTTGCTACGTAACTCTTCATTTTTTCCTCCTTAATTCTTTTTACAATATTGGGTTATTTAGACATCGCTACCCAGCGATTTTGTAGGCGAGGACTTGTTAATCGCAACCTCGACTGCTATGCGATTGATATTGTAAAAAGACAAGGCTTTTTAAATATCATGTATCCAAAAGTGATACCCGGTTATTATACCATATATATACACAAAATACAATACTTTTAATAACTTTTTACAATTCTCTTAAAACATCTTTTGAAGTTTTTTCAATTGGCTAACTTATTCTTGCAATTTATATATTAGTTTCCTTTAGCATCTTCTGCATCTTTTTCAGCTTTTTCCTTTGCTTTTTTTATTTCTTCTTGTATTTTTTTTCTTGCTTTTTCAGCTTCTTCTTTTACTTTCTTAGTTTGATCTTCTACTTCATCATTTACTTTATCCTGAGCATTTTTTCCTTTTTGTTTAGCATCTTCTAAGGCTTTATCAGCTTCTTCTTTTGCTTTTTTAGTTTTCTTTTCTACTTCTTCCTTTACTTTATCCTGAGCATCTTTCCCTTTTTGCTTAGCATCTTCTAAAGCTTTCTCGGATTCTTTCTTTGCCTTTTCAGTTGCATTTTCGTTATTTTTTGATGAACAAGCACTAAAACCCATAATAGTGATAAGCAATAATGCAAATAATTTTAAAGATTTTTTCATAATTCCTCCTAATTTTATTTATTTTTATTAAAAATTTTTTACAAAAATTTCTAACACTCATATTCTATACTAATTTAAAGTTTTTGTCAAATTACTTTTCCAATTTTATGATTTTAAGACTTTTGATGTTAAATCGGGATAATTCCCAATTATGGCATCTACTCCCATGTCAATAAGATACTTCATTGTTTTTTCGTCATTTACTGTCCAAGTATTAATATCAAGTCCCATTTTTTTAAAGTCTTCAACCCAAGAAGGTTTTTGCAAAAGCATATAATATCCAGGATGAACCGCTTCATGCTTAATTCCTCTCATATATTCAACTGTATTCATCATTGGACTTTCAAAAAGTAGTCCCGTTTTAAAACTTGGGTCAATCTCTTTACAAAGTTCCATTGATTCGTGATTAAATGAGGATAAAATTACATTTTCTTTAAGTCCAAATTCTTTTATCATATTGATAACAACCTCTTCAAGTCCACAATAAAATACATAATTATTCTTAAGCTCTAAATTTACAAAGAGTTTGTTGTCCTTTACAATTTGTAAAAATTCGTCTAAAAATATAATCTTTTCTCCTAAAAACTCACTTCCCTTATGTGAACCAAATTCCATTTGCAAAAGTTCTTTAGAAGTCAAATCCTTTATAAAACCACTTCCATTTGAACAAGTTCTGTCAACAGTGTCATCGTGGATTATTACAAGTTTTTTATCTTTAGTCATATGGACATCAGTTTCAAAACCATCACAATCAGAATGTTCAATGGCCTTTAAAAAAGCAATTTTTGTATTTTCAGGATATTGCCCTGAAAAACCCCTATGAGCCAAATTTAATATTTTTTTCATAATATCTCCTTAATTTTAAAACATATACGACTAAAGTATATCACTTTTACAAAATTTACTCAATAATATTTAATGTTTAATGAATTAGCAAAGGGGTAAAAATTTAAAGTATACAAATACAAAATATTTTATTCGCTAGGGGTGCTACTAAGCTGAGAAATACCCTTTGTACCTGATTCAGTTAATACTGACGTAGGGAAGTTGAATAGTCTTTTTTATGGACTTTCTAGTGAATATCTTAGGAGGTTTTTTTATGGAAAATTTTGGAAAATTTTTCTCAAGTACTGCAGGAAAAACAACTATTATATTGTTGATTTCCTTTGCATTTTTATTTTTTGTCTTTTATTTTAAAAGAGATGAAAAAATATTTTCTACAAAAGCACTAACTTATTCAGCCATTTTATTGGCACTTGGAATCAGTGCAAATCAGATAAAGTTTTTAAGACTACCACAAGGTGGAAGCGTTACTTTATTTTCAATGATTTTTATTGTTTTCATTGGTTATATGTTCGGACTTAGAGTAGGACTTATAGCCGGTATAACTTTTGGACTTCTAAATTTATTGATTAAGCCAGAAGTCTATACTCCCGTTCAAGCAATCATCGACTATATTTTAGCTTTTGGTTCTCTTGGACTTAGCGGATTATTTGCAAATAAAAAAGATAAATTAATACCTGCATACCTTATTTCAATTACAGGAAGATTTATCTTTGCTACATTATCAGGATATGTGTTTTTCAGCTCTTATGCACCACAAGGTTGGTATCCATTAAATTATTCAATCTGGTATAATTTTTCATATATTGGGGCTGAAGGAGCTTTAACTGTCGCACTGCTTTTAATACCAATTGTAAGAAATACTTTAGAAAAATTAAAATCGAGCAATTTTAAGACAAATTAATTTTTATAAATAAGAACCCCACCCTTCCTCGATGCTTCGCACCGGGTGGGTCCCGGGAACCTTGTTGTTTCACAATAAAAAAGGCTAGTTTATACCAGCCTTTTTTACTATTTTATTAATATTTTTTCTTAAATATAACAACACCAGCTACTTCCAAATTGAAGTTATACTATAACTTAAGCCACCTGATTTGTTTTCGCCTTTTTTATATAAATTTTAAAATTTATCTAATCCAAACTCCATTTCCATCAAATGTATAATTTACATTGTTGATTTTAAGTGTTTTCCCTTGAGCGATTTGTCCGTCATCTTCAGCGTAATACCACTTTCCACCTATCATGAACCATTCATTAGCAGCAATACGTCCACTTGCATTTGCATAGTACCAATTTCCATCTACTAATACCCATTCATTTTGTGAAATTCTTCCACTTGCATTTGCATAATACCAGTTTCCGTCTTTATATACCCATTCATTCTTTGACATTGAACCACTCGCTTCAAGATAGTACCATTTTCCATTTTCTTTAACCCAGTTATCAGCAATCATATATCCATCTTTGTCAAATAAATACCATTCATTATTTATAAATTTCCAGCTATCTTTAACTTTGTCTTTACCATCAGCTGATTGGTAACTCCATTTTCCATTTTCGTTTTGAACCCATCTATAAGCTTGTGGATTTGGTTGTTCTTGACCATCTTTTACAAATTTCCATTCACCAGTTAAAAATAAATCTTCATTTTCTACTGTAACTTCATTTTCTACAGCAACCATTTGATTATCCTTTGGAATTTTCCAATTTATAAATTTCCAAGTTCCTCCGTCAACCTTAACATCATCATATTTTTGAATAGCTATTTTTGTGCCCTTTTCAACATCTGATTTATCCTTTGGTAATTTTGCTTTTACTTCTTCAGGCAGTTCCCTTTCATCAGGAACTGCAACAAATCTATACTTTACTTTAAATTTTGACTTGTTATTTTCTTCTTTAAGTTTTTCAATTCCCATTTTTAAATCAAAAGCTCTTTGAGCTAAACCGTCAAAATCTTTTTTAATTTGGTCTTCATAATCTTTCATATTATTTCTTACCAACATCACTTGATTTGTTAATTTTTCTATATCTACTAATAGATTAGCTTTCTTTTTTCCTTGTTCTTCAGTTTCTGGTTTAATATCTTGTACATCAATTTTCAAAGTATATAAATCATTAAGAAAATCGTCTGTAGGATTTTCATATTCTGCATATACGGCATGTGATGTGTTCACTGCTACAGTTGCAACTGAAGCAGACATAATAGATGCTAATAGTAACATTGCTTTTACTGATTTTTTCATATTTTGATTTTTGCTACATGAAATGTTAGGTACATTATTTAATTAATATTGTTGTTTTATTATTTCACGTAGGCTCTCCTTTTCTTTTTTATTTTTTAACCTTTTCAAAATATCTCTTTTTTATTACCACAAAAATTTAATTATTAAACATAATTTTTTATAAAAATACTTAATATTTTTGCAAGATAATTAAAAAACATACATATCCTTATCTGCTATACTTAGAAAAAACAATCTATTCTTAAATTTATTAACTTATACACTAAAAAGACTGAGTAAAATTTTACTCAGTCTCTATTTAGAATCTTATACTTATCTAATCCAAACGCCATTATCATCAAATGTATAGTATACATTATTAATTCTAAGAGTTTTGCCTTGAGCGATACGTCCATCACTTTCAGCATAATACCACTTACCGTCAACAAAAATCCATTCATTTTCTGCAACACGTCCACTTGCATTTGCATAGTACCAATTTCCATCTACTAATACCCATTCATTTTGTGAAATTCTTCCACTTGCATTTGCATAATACCAGTTTCCGTCTTTATATACCCACTCATTCTTTGACATTGAACCACTCGCTTCAAGATAGTACCATTTTCCATTTTCTTCAAACCAGCTATTAGCTATCATTTTTCCATCTTTATCAAATCTATACCATTCATTATTTATAAATTTCCAAGAGTCTTTAATTTTTTCTTTTCCATCAGTTGATTGATATGTCCATGTTCCATCTTCATTTTGAACCCATTTATATTTTTGTGGATTTGGTTGTTCTTGACCGTCTTTTACAAATTTCCATTCGCCTTGTAATCTTAAATCTTCATTTTCAACTATTGCTTCATTTTCTATTGGTTCAACTTTATTATTTTTAGGAACCGTCCAAGTTATAAACTTCCAAGTTCCTCCTTCTACTTTTACATCATCAAATTTTGGAAGAGTTACTTTTGTCCCATTTGGAACATCATATCTATCTGCAGGTTTTTTATTTTTAACTGCTTCTGGTAACTCTCTGTCATCAGGTACTGCAACAAATCTATATAATACCTTAAATTTATTTGCTTGACCATCTTTTTCGAATTCCCAAACTCCATTTAAATTGATATCTTCATTTACAATTTGAACTTCATTATTTACTACTGTTTTAGTTCCGTCTGCATTAACTTTTTCCCATCTTTTGAACTTCCAAATTCCACCATCAACCTTTACTTCTTTAAAATCAGTCTTAAGTTGATATTTAAACCCTTTAGGTGCGTCAATAGCTGATTGTGGAATTTGGTTTTCTACTCCATCTGGCAAATCCTTACCTGCTGTTCCTGATACAAATTTAGGTATTACATCGTATTTTTCCTTAGCCTCTCCACGATTAATAGAATTTGTACCAACATTATGTGTTTTTTCGCCATTTTTTTGCTCTGCAAAACTAACTTTCGGTAATACTGCAAATAACATTGCAAGAATAAGAATTTTTGAAATTATCTTCTTCATTTTTCCTCCTTTTTGTTAAAATATTTTGCTATTGAAAATCAATTACATTATTTTAAGACAAACAAAATAAAATCTGTCTAATATAAGAAATTGTTACAATAGTAATTTATATTATAACATGAATTTACCTTTTTGTGCAATTTTTACTCTCCTTACTCGTGTTATGATACAATTTATAAATTTAATGTTTAACAAATTAGCAAAAATTAAAATCAAGCAATTTTAAAACAAATTAATTTTTACAAATAAGAACCCCACCCTTCCACGATGCTTTGCATCGGGTGGGTCCCGGGAACCTTGTTGCTTCGCAATAAAAAAGGCTAGTTTATACCAGCCTTTTTACTATTTTATTAATATTTTTTCTTAAATATAACAACACCAGATACTTACAAAGCTATGATTGAAGTTATACTATAACTTAAGCCACCTGATCTGTTTTCGCATTCTTTATAGTTGCAATCCAATGTATTAATACTAAAATGATTAGTTTTTAAAATTTATCTAATCCAAACGCCATTATCATCAAATGTATAGTATACATTATTAATTCTAAGGGTTTTGCCTTGAGTGATACGTCCATCACTTTCAGCATAATACCACTTACCGTCAACAAAAATCCATTCATTAGCAGCAATACGTCCACTTGCATTTGCATAGTACCAATTTCCATCTACTAATACCCATTCGTTTTGTGAAATTCTTCCGCTTGCGTTTGCATAATACCAATTTCCGTTTATTATTGTCCATTCATTCTTTGACATTGAACCACTCGCTTCAAGATAGTACCATTTATCATTTTCTTCAAACCAGCTATTAGCTATCATTTTTCCATCTTTGTCAAATAAATACCATTCATTATTTATAAATTTCCAAGAGTCTTTAATTTTTTCTTTTCCATCAGTTGACTGATATGTCCATGTTCCATCTTCATTTTGAACCCATTCATAAGTTTTTGGTTTATTTTCTTCGTCTAAAACTAATTCAACATTCACAACCATAACACTAAAAACACCTGTATTTTTAGTATTATAATAATAAGTGAAACTTTTTACCTTATCTGAGCTAATATTTAAAATTCCTGTATTCTTATCATAAGAAAGATTTGTATCTTTTTCATCGAATTTAACTTTATCTAAATTTTCTTTCCCTACAATCTTACTCATATCTATTTTTGCAAAATTATTAGTTTTATATTTTACTCTTTGGATTGAATCAAAATATGAAGATTCACTGTTAAATTCAATTTTAGATAAATCGATAGTAGTCAATCTATTTCCATGAATATTTAATCCAAATAATTTTAAATTTTCAATCTTTAATTCTGACAATTTATTTTCTTTTAGATAAATTGCTGTTAGTTTCTTATTATTGCTTAAATCAAGCTCAGTAAGTCCCATATCATCTTCTTTGTTATTATCTAAAGAAAGAGATCCTAATTCAGTATTTTTAGAAAGGTCTAATTTTTTCAAATTATGTCTTTCAAGTTTAAGTTCAGTTAAATTAACAAGAGGTGTAACATCTATATTTTCAAGTTTTTCTTTTTGATCTGACAAATCAAGATGTTTAAGAGAAGTTAATTTTGAAAAATCTAATCCATTTTTAAAATTATTTCCCTTTAAATCCAACCATTCAATCTTATTATTATCATTAAATTTAATTTCTCTAAGATTGTTATCATTAGCTTTTACTGATTTTAAAAGCTCTAAAGTACTTAAACCTAAAGTTTCTATCCCAACTTTTTCAACATTTAAATATTGAAGCTTTTTAAATGTAGTAAAATTAAAGTTTTTGTGTTTTTCTCCCTTTATTTCTAAAAGATATACATTAGTTAGTTTTTCAACACCAGTTGTATCAGTGTTTTCTGAAATTTTTAACTTTTTGATATATTCTACTTGTGATTCATAAATATAATAATTAGCCTTTGCTTCTGCTTCATTTACATCAGCAGGAATATGTTTAAGAACTTCCAAATTGTTTTTATAAATTTCTTGTCTTAAAGCTTTGTCAGGAATATTTAAAGGTTTTGAAACTTCCTTTTTAAATTCTTCTACATCTATAGATACTTCTAGATGTTTTTCAGCATTAACTTTTTTATTTTTGAAACTAGGATCTAATTTAAAAACATTAGTTTCTTGTTCATTAGCTGAGGTATTATCATTAGATTTAAGTCTAAATACTTTATTTCCTAATTTCAATTTTAAAGCAGATTTAGTCGGATTATATTCAACATTTTTTATAATAACTGAGTTTCCTTTAACTTCTTTTTGAATATCCAAAGGTTTATTGTTATGATCTAAAAGTTCAATCTCTACATTCTTTGCAAACTCTTCATTTTCAAAATTAAGTTTTAAATCATATTTTAATTCATAATTAATGGCTAAAATGCTATCTTCTTTTGTATTCAAGTAATGAGGTTCTTGAGGAAATTCACTGTCAAGACTTTCAAATATTGGGAATGGCTTCCCTTCATAGTATTTAAAATCTGCACTCTTCACTTTAACTCCATAATCATTAACTTCTTCCTGATTATCTGCATATAACATAGCTCCTTGAGTATTTTTAGGAATTTTCTTTACAACTAAATTTTTATCATTTTGTTCTGAAAATAACTTAAACTGTTCATATGTAGTGTAATCATAATAACTAACACCTACTTTTAAAGCATCTGCATCAATTTTAGAAAAATCTTTCAACTTATGTCCATTTACATAAGGAACGACATTCAAATTAACAGTATCCTCTTTCTTTTCTGCAACAACTTCGTGTTTTGGATTATTCCAAAATACTACACTTGGTAGAATTATAGATCCCACCATTAACATTGACAACAATTTCTTTTTCATAAAATCCTCCTTTATTTTCTTTATTCTTTTATAAGAATAACTACATTAAATATACTATAAATCTTACCAGTTGTCAATTATTAATATGCTGTATTAAGAAGCTTTGTATTTTTATACGAAAAAGATTTTTTCCTTTCAAATATTTTTGCTTATAAATTAAAAAAAGAGTGAGTAGTTTGTTCTACTCAACTCTATTAATATTTTTATTAAAATTAAAATCTATTAATTTTGTTTGCTCTTTCCTTTTCTGCTAATAAAATATCCAGTAGTAAAAATTACTAAACCACCAAGAGTCATTATCAAAAAGAGAATATCTCCAGTTTTCGGAAGCCCTCTTCTGAAAGTTTTATTTTTTATAATAGTTGCCTCATTACTCTTTGAATTTGCATCTATTTTAAATTCAACACTTCCTGAAAGTAAACTATAACCCTTTGGAGCCTTTGTTTCTACTAAGTAGTAAGTTCCAAAAGGAAGATCTTCAACTTTAAAACCTCCATTTTTTCCTGAAACAACTACATAATCTTTACCATCTCTCTTAACAGGGATAAATTTATCTCCGTCTTTCATCATTACTTTAAAATGAGCACCTTCTAGGAATTTTGGTTTGTTACCACTTGAAACTTTAACAAACAACTTATCGCCTGTTTCAGCTTTTTTGTTTATAACTTTAAGAGAGATTTCATTTTCATCAACGATTTTAAATGAAGTATCACTATTATCTACAGTATAACCAAAAAGTGGCTTAACTTCTCTAAAAATATATTCTCCTAGAGGTAATTTATCAATAAAAATCTGTCCATTCTTATCTGTGTAAAGTATTCTTGATGAGCCATCTTTGTCATAGGAATTTTCTGTTAGTGGAACTTCAACATCTCCATTAGCAGTTCTCATATATAATTTAAAGCCTACATTTTCAAGAGGATTATTTCCTTCAGACACTTTTAATAGTCGTACCTTTCCTAAAGCATCCGGAATTTTTATAGTTGTTTTAGAATAAATTGTATTTCCGTCATCTGGAACTTTGAAAGTAAAAGGAGATATTTTATAATCTCTTGAATCGTCTGAAACTTCTCTAACATAATAAGTTCCTTTTTCAAGACTTAAAGTAATTCTTCCGTCCACATCACTTTTTGATGTTTCTGTATAATTTCCGTGTTCTTTACTTATATCTTCATCTTTTAAATCTTTTAGCTTTTCAATAATTTCACTTTTTTCTTTGTTAGCATAACTGTCTTTAAGCTTCCAAACTTTTAATTTAGTATCTCTTATAGGTTTTTTCTCTTCTTTCCCTTTTTGAGAAATCAAGAAAATATCTATGGTTTCAGATGCAAATACCGTTTTGCTAATTAAGCCTATATTCAGAAGCAATACAAAAGCCATTACAATAGATATTAAATTTTTCGTAAATTTTTTCAATGCTTCTTCTCCTTCAATTAAAATTATATCAGGAGAAAACTCCTGATATAATTTTTTACCTATTTATAAATTATTTTTCTTCAGCATTTCTTCTCTTCATTGCATAAACGGCAACTCCCATTAGAGTAATACCAACAACAGTAAAGATTATAGTACCTACTCCACCAGTTTGAGGAATAGTAACTTTTTTATTTATAACTTTTGTAGCATCTTTTTTATCTGCTTGATCTACAGCATAATTAATATCGCCACCCTTTGAATAAGAATCTGCATTAACTTCAAATTCAATTTTTCCACTTAATAATGCATATCCTTCCGGTGCTTTAACTTCTTTTAATTTGTAATTTCCAGCTAAAAGACCAGAAACTTCAAATTGACCATTTTTATTAGAAGTGAATTTAACAGCCTTGTCTTCAGTAGTCCATTCATAGTCAGTTCTTACTTTTAAGAAAGCTTTATCACGAGCTACTTTAGCTTCTTCAATTTTTTCTTTAGCTTGTGTTCCTGCTTGACCTTGTTGTTGGTCTGTAGGTAATTCATTATAAGCTTTGATTGCCTTGTCATATTCTTCTTGAGCTTTATTATAAGCATCTCTGTCAGCTTGAACTGTAGCAGCATCTTTTAATCCTAAGAATTTACCTTGTTCATTTTCAACTAAAAATTCAGCTCCAGCTAATCTATCAGTTCCATTTTCACTAGTCTTAACAAATTTCTTTCCATAAGTAACCACTTCTGGAGAAGTTGGAATTACAGGTGTCGGACTGTTAGGAGTTTTTGTATTCTTAACAGTAACTTTTCCTGCTTCAACTGTATATTCAGGAGTATATCCTGCCACAACTTCTTTTACATAATATTTTTTATTAGCATCTAAGCCTTCGAATTTATGATTAAAATTGTCTTTTTTAGTAACACTATCTACAACCTTATCTTGATCAGCAGTTGCCCCTTTTTCATATAAGTAATATGTTACAGAAGCTCCTGCAGGAGCATTTCCATCAGCCCAATTCTTTGTAACTTCTATAGCATTATTCTTAGGAGTTACTTCATTATCCCTTGGGTCTTTGAATTCTCTTGTTTTATTATCATAATCGAATTTAACTTGGTTTTTATCCGGAGTATCAACTACAGCTTCACCATTTAAAATAGCTTTGTATTTTAAAACAAATTCAACTTCACCTTTTGTAGCAGCATCTTCAATTTTCTTAAGTCCAGCTTCATTGAACTTTAAAACAAATCCACTACCATTTTCTTTTAATTCATAATCAGTTCCAGCTGTTAATGCTACATCTTCAGCAGGATTTAATACTTTAACTTTAAAATCTAATCCTTTTTTGTAAGTAAGCCCTTTAGTCATTGTATCTTCCCATCTTAAAGTCTTATACTTAGCGTCTTTAGGAAGCTTAGTTTTTACTTCAAAAGGAATTTCATCACCAATCATCTTATTTACTTTATCTTTTGGTTTATCAGCTTTATTATAATCTGTTTTTCCTTCAATATTCTTATCAACTTGTGGTTTTTCTTGAATATTCTTTGGATAAACATGCCCATTTTCAATAACTCCGTCTTCTTTAACTAAAGGTAAAGTTATAAGAACTGGTACAGCTTTTTGAGAAGTTAATGTTTCTCCTTTTTCTCCAACATAAGTTGATTTTTCTCTAACTTCAACTATTTGGTATTCTCCTGCTGGAAGATTTGTAACATCAAAGTCTTTACCATTAGCTGTTGTAAGTCCACCCAAGATTTCAGCATCTTCTAATCCAGTAGCTTCTGATCCGTCATTTTTGATGTATTTCCATTCGCCTGCATCATTCTTCTTTTGCCAAGCAAAATAAACACCAGAAATTTCTTTCACAGAATTAGGATGTCCATTACCAATTTTTTCTAGGATTTTGTTCAATTGGCTAAGATCTTGAGTTCCATTGTAACCACCTTTTTGAACTTTTTCGCTATCCCATTTTTCTAATTCTTCTTTCGATTTTAAAAGTAATTTATGCAAAGTTACTTTTTTAGTTCCATTTGCTTCAGCACTTACTTTTGCAGGTAAAAACACGGATGAAAATATTCCGATAATCATTGCAAATGCTAATATACTTGAAACAATCGCCTTAGTTGTTTTTTTCATAACTAATCTCTCCTCCTAATAAATAAATTATTATAAATTCTTTGAGTATACATAATTAAAATTTGACTTGTAAACCGTCAAATTTTTCATATTCTACTCTTATAATAAATTCAAGTTTAAGAATATTTGTCTAAATATTCTACAATTTCATGATAAGTATATCATTAATTTGAATAAAAAACAATAGAAAAGTTGAAAAATTTAAAAGAATTTTTAAAAGTTGAAAATTGTATAACTATTAATAATAATTTTTGAGGTTTATAATTTTTCTATTTTAGGGATTGATTTTATTTAAAATATATTGTAAACTAATAATGGTTAGTTTTATAGAAAAAAATTAGAAGCAAAATCTTATGTACAATTATTGAAAAATTATAGAACATATTTAACATCAGTTTTTTTGATACTTGTAATTGTAATTATTAATATATATTTATTTTTGGGGAAGGTAATAAAATGAAATCAAAAAAAGTCTTAATTAGTTGTTTTTTGGTGTTAATACTTTTATTTCAAGTTACTATATCAGCCTTTATTAATGCTGATATGGGATATACAACAAATCATGAGGGAAAATTCCCAACTGATTATAATGAAAGCGACGGTATTATTAGAAACTTTAAAAATCAACCTATAGATTATGAAGAAGCAAAACTGTCCAAGACTGCAAGCAAAGGCGATAAGGATGGAGAGTTTTTTATTGACTTAAAAATCGAAGGAAAAAGTTATGAAGAAGATGTAACCAAAGATATTGTTATTGTTTTGGACAATTCCTCTTCAATGAAAGATAATAACCGTGTTGGAATAGCTAAAAAAGTTCTAAGTAAATTCGTAAAAAGTGTACTTGAAAATGGTAATGGAAAAGTAAGATTTGCATTGGTAACATATGGTTCAGATGTATTTGACGGAAGATATATCAATAATGGTAAGTTCACAGGCAACGCTCCGGATTATTGTGTTAAAGACTTTACAACTGATGCTAACAAAATAATAAATAAAGTCCCTAGAAATGTTCCAAAAGACCGTTTTGGCCAAAAGAGAATTGGTGGGACATTCACACAATCTGCTCTTCGAGAAGCTGCGAGTATTTTAGATAAAAGTAATGCAAAAAAGAAGATAATAGTCCATTTAACAGATGGTATGCCTACTTATTCCCACAAAATGACTTCCATAAAACAAAGTGGAGCTGAATTTTCAGATTACTTAAAAGGAAGAGGAACTACTTACTTTTTGGAAAGAGGAAAAGGTGATGGAAATAAAGAAGAACATGCAGATTATAATGTCAAAAATGATGTAACAGGTAGAGATGTGCATGTAACTAATCATGGTATTCCTACATATTATGAAGCTCAAAAATTTGTTAACAAATTTTCAACTTATACTATTGGAATTGAATTGAAAAAAGAAGAATATGATAGCAAAAGTAGTAATACTAATGAAAATTGGTTCCCAGGAGGAAAACTCGAAAGAGCGGATATAGTAAAATTGATGAAAAGTATTTCAAGTTCTCCAAGGCATTATTATGATTCCAAGAATGTAAATCAGCTGAGTGATATACTTAGCCAATTGGAAAAAGATATTCATAATACAGTTGTTGACGGATCTGTAACAGATGAAATTGGAAATATGGTTGATTTGAACTTAGGTGCTAATAAAGATTGGGATCCATCGGATTATACTCTTACAGCATCAGATAATTCACTTTTAGAAGATGTAGATGTTAGTTATAATAAAGTTTCAAGACAACTTTCTTTATCTGGATTACATCTAGGTAAAGGTCAATGGATTAACTTGAGATATAAAGTTAATTTAAGAACTGAAGATAAAGATTTCAAACCAGGATTTTTCTATCAAACAAACGGTCCTACAAAATTAGCACCTAATAGTGTAAATCCTGATCGAGTTATAGATTTTCCAATACCTTCTGTAAAAGCAGATTCTTTGGATATCAATGTAGAAAAGATTTGGAAATATAAAAGTGGTAATGACTTACCAGAAGAAATGAAAAAAGATATTAAAGTAAAACTTATCAGAAAGTCAACCAATCCAAATCTTAAATCCTCTGAAAAAGAGAAAGAAATTGCTGAAAAAACATTAAATAAAGCCAGCGATTGGAAGACTACATTTGAAAAATTAATAGCTTTTGACAATCATGGATACGCTTTTGAATATTATGTTAAGGAAGAAGCTTTGGCAAAAGACTTTGAAACTAAAATAGAATATTCAAATAATAAAAATTTCATACAATCGACATCTGGAAATGTTAAGATAACAAATATAAAAGATATAGAAATTGAATTTTTGAAATACAAAAAAGAAGGAAACAACAAAATTCCTGCTCAAAATATTGAGTTTGAACTATATAAAAGAGCTCAAAATGGAAATTTCGAGGTTGTAACAAGAGATAATAAGAATGTTATTTCAAAGTCTGGGAATGATGGAAAATTCAAATTTAACGGACTTGAAGCTGGAGAATATGCTATTAAAGAATTAAAAGCTCCAGAGGGCTACATTACTCCTAAGGATTTTGTAAGAACTTTTAAAGTAACAAATTCAGGTAAAATAGAATATGATACTTCAAAATTCAAATCTGATGATGACTTTTATAATATTGAAAACAAAAAATTTAGTACAATGTATTTTATGTTAAATAAAGTAAATCTTTTAGATGAATTGATTAAAGAAGGAAAATTGGAGTTAGAATTAAAGGGAAGTTCAGAAAAAACTGAAGTTTACGATTTAACTCAAAGTACAAAAGATGGCTTTAAGTTTGAAATCCCATCTGACTTCAAAAGCGGTAATTATATACTTACAGAAAAAACTGCTCCAATGGGATATAAAAAATCAAATATTGAATATCATCTAAAGATTGATAATGAAGAAAGAAAAATAATCTTAGAAAAAGAAGTGCAAAATGGGGTTTCTACTGTTAAAAACACTATCTTATATCAGGAAAATGGAGATAATATAGAAACTAAAACTCTTAACATCACAAATGAAAAAGCAACTTATCCACATACAGGTGGACGTGGTATAGCTTTATTTATCGTAACAGGAGTATTGTTTATGATAGGTTCTATTGGAGCATACTATATGATTGAAAAGAAAAAATCAATATAGTAAACAAAAAAACTATAAAAAAGACCTTAAGTTTTAAAACTCAAGGTCTTTTCTATTGTGAAACAACAAGGTTCCCGGGTACCCACCCGATGCAAAGCATCGTGGAAGGGTGGGGTTCTTATTTTTATTTTCTTTTTATTAAAAATTTTATAAATTTATAAACTGTAAAGATAAATACAATCCACAATCCACCAGTAATAGAATATACTAAAATAGACACATTCTTTACATCTTTATTTACTTCATCTTTCTCTTTTACTTGTTCTTGTGTGCTCTCTACTAATCTTTCACAATTTACAAGCATTCGATAAGGACTTGGTGGTATTGCTGGATCACATGTAAGTAATGTCAAAATGTCTCTATCTTTTTCTGCCTCTAATTTTTCCCATTCATAAGGCTTTATAATTTCAGTATTTGAAACTACATAAGTTAAAGTTTTTCCTGCTCTTTCAATATAAACTTTATCTCCTTTTTTCAATTTGGAAATATTTAAAAACATTACATCTTTGTACCAACCTCTATGCCCTGCGATTACACTTCTATTACCCATTCCTCCAGTTGGAAGAGCTGTTCCATCAATGTGAGCAACACCTTTATCTAGATGTTTATAGGATGCATCAAGTCTTATAGGTTTATATAGATTTATAGCTGGAATTCTAATATACGCAAAAATCCCATCCGGATCATCTTTTTTAAATTCATAAACAGTATTATACTCTTCATTGCTGAAAGGATCTACTATGTTTGAACTTTTTACATTATTATTATACTTTTTTATTGAATTTTCCAATTGACTTTTTTCTTCTTCACTCATCTTTTCTTGAAGAGACTTAAACTCTTCATACATTGATTTTTGCCTATAATCATTAACTACTAAATTAGTAAAGGTATATATCGGAAGTGAAATCCCTATAATCATAGCCAAATATCCAATCATTCTTACTTTTTTACTTTTCATTTAATTTAACCCATTCTTTATAACTCAAGCTCTTTAATTCTTTTTCTAACATCTAAATATTTTTTCAAATTATATAAAAAAATAATTAGTACTATAATAAAAATCATAAGTAACCAATAAAAATATTTTCTGAAAAAACTTCTTCTCTTACTAACAGTTTTTGCCTTATCAAGTGGTGTGTATTCAATCCTATGGCCTCTAACTAAGAGTCTATGCGAATTAACCATATAAGGTGTACAAGTCAAAAGAGTTACATAATCCTTTCCACTTTCAACTAAAATCGGAGAAAAATCTGTCGGTTCAACAACTTTAATTTGATCAACTTCATAAGCTAAAACAGTTTGAATATTGTGAATGAAAAACACATCCCCTTTTTGTAATTTATCAAGTTTTGTAAAAAGTGCAGCCGTTGGAAGACCTCTGTGGGCTGTGATTACCGAATGAGTGCTTTCACCACCGACTGGAAGTGAAGAACCTTCTAAGTGCCCTGCTCCTTTTTGTAAAATATCTTCTGAAGTTCCCGCATAAATTGGTAAATTTTCATCAATTTTAGGTATTTCAACATGACCTATCAACTCTCCAACTTGTAACATTCTTGCATATTCAGCAACTCCTCGATTTTTTTCTTCCTTAGAATAAGGGTCAGAAAGTTTGGACGGGTCAAGTGTTGAATTATATGCTTTAGCAAGTTTTATTCTTCCTTCTATTTCTTCCTTAGAGAGCTTTGATGATTCCTTTTCAAAATTTTCAATACGCTTTCCACTTTCAACTCTATAATACCACTGAGATACAAAAGGATAAATCATAATGCAAAATCCGATTAGAAAAATGAAGATAAAAGGAAGTTTTACCTTTTTAGAGCTTTTGTATTTAGCTTTATTATCATTAATTTCCATAAAAACCTCTATTTAATATTATCTACATCTATTTTTTCTAGTTTTTTACTAAATTTTTTTCTCTTTCTAATATAATACAAAGTAGAAATAATTAAAATTACAAGTAAAAATAAAATAAAGTAGAATAAATACATATACCAAATATTCTTTTTGCCTTCTAACAACTCCTTATCAACAAGGTCTTTGTCATATTCAACTCTATGACCTCTGACTAATAATCTATGAGTATTAATCATATAAGGTGTACAAGTCAAAAGGGTTGCGTAGTCTTTCCCTTCAGAAATAAGTAAATCATCAAAAGTTGATGGCTCAACAACTTTGATTTGATCAATCTGATAAGCCAAAGTTTCTGCAAAATTATGAATATAAAACTTATCTCCAATTTGAAGTTTTGAAAGATTTGAAAATAAAGTTGCTGTTGGAAGTCCGCTATGTGCAGTTATAACAGTATGAGTATTAATTCCTCCAATAGGAAGAGATGTACCCTCCAAATGACCAGCACCCTTTTGAAGAACTTCTTCATCAGTTCCCGCATAAATTGGCACATCAACATCTATAGCGGGAATCTGAACATGTCCAATATACTCGCGAAGCTCTATCATCCTCGCATATTCTACCTTGCCCTCTTTCTTTTTTTCATCTGAATAAGGATCCTTAGTAACTTCATTATGCAAAGTACTATTATATGCCTTTGCCAATTCCATTTTTCTTTTAACTTCTTCTTTTGACAATTTTTCTTTTTCACTATCAAAAGTAGAGATAACATTTTTTGATTCTACTCTATAATACCATCTTGTGATTATAGGGTACATAAGTATTCCAAATCCAAGTAAAAAAACTAAAATAAAAGGCCAATTACTTTTCTTTTTGGTCTTTCTTTTAGAATTATTTATATCTATATCACTCATAAAAACTCCTTAAAATATTCATTATTTAATATCAGTTAAATTAAAATTTATTAAATAATTTAAAAACACTTAACTATGATTATATTATTTTTCACAAAAAAATACAAGAGATAAATACAAACAAAAAACCGCCATTGCTGACGGCATTCTATAATAGTGAAAAATCTTCCATATTCCAAATTTCTGTCGCTATATCCGTGTAGAAGTCTTTTTCATGAGAGATTAAAAATATTCCACCTTTATATTCCTTTAAGGCTCTTTTTAATTCTTCCTTTGACTCTGGATCAAGATGGTTTGTAGGTTCATCAAGCATTAGAATATTTGTCTTTTCATTTAAAATCTTACAAAGTCTAACCTTTGCCTGTTCTCCACCACTTAAAACCTTCATCTGTGATTCGATATGTACAGTTGTAAGAGAACATTTTGCAAGGGCTGCACGTATTTTAAATTGTTCCCAACTTGGAAATCTCTCCCACATCTCATCAATTGGAGTGTTGTTATTATCGTAATGTTCCTCTTGTTTAAAATAACCTATTGCTAAGTTTTGACCGAAAGAAACGGAGCCTGAAATGGCTTTAATATTTCCAAGAATTGTATTTATAAGAGTAGTCTTACCAAGTCCGTTCGCTCCTACGATAGCAATTCTATCTCCTCTTTCCATACGAAGATTTAAAGGCTTACTTATAGGCTTGTCATAACCTATTACCAAATCTTCTGTTTCAAAAATTAATCTACTTGTAGAAGGAGCTGTTTCAAAATAGAATTCTGGCTTTGGTTTTTCTCTTACAAGCTCAATTTTTTCCATTTTGTCAAGTTTTTTCTGTCTTGACATCGCCATATTTCTTGTAGCAACTCTCGCCTTATTACGTTGCACAAAGTCTTCAAGTTCTTGAATTTCCTGTTGTTGTTTTTTATAAGCCGCTTCAATTTGTCTTTGTTTCAACTCTTTCAGTCTTAAAAACTCGTCATAATCTCCAACATATCTATTTACTTCACAATTTTCAACATGGTAAATCAAATTTATTACCGAATTTAAAAATGAAATATCATGAGAAATTAAAATAAATGCATTTTCATAATTTTGTAAATATCTTCTAAGCCAATTTATATGCTCCTCATCCAAATAGTTAGTAGGCTCGTCAAGAAGCAAAATATCAGGCTTTTCTAAAAGCAATTTTGCAAGTAAAATCTTTGAACGTTGTCCTCCTGAAAGGTCAAAAGCGGGTCTATCAAGCCAATCTTTAATTCCCATATTATGTGCAATTTCATCAATCTTTGAATCAATCATATAAAAGTCATTCGTTTCAAGTAATTCTTGAAGCTCCGCTGCATCCATCATTATATCATCAAGTTCTTGACTTGATAACTCGCCCATCTTCATATAAATATCATTTAATTCACTTTCAACTTCAAAAAGATATGAAAAGGCTGATTTTAAAACATCACGAACAGTCATATCCGCACCAATTACAGAATGTTGGTCAAGATAGCCAATTCTTACTCTCTTTGCCCATTCGATACTTCCTTCTTCAGCTTCAAGTTTTCCCGTAACCAAATTTAAAAAGGTACTCTTACCCTCACCATTCGGTCCAACAAGTCCTATATGTTCACCTTTTAAAAGTCTAAAATTTACATCTTTAAGTATTTGACGACCACCAAAACTGTGGCTCAAATTTTTTACAGTTAAAATACTCATTGTTTCTCCTTTGTATGTTCTAGCTCTACATATTTTACCATATTTTTCAATTTAAGTAAAAATTTAAACAACTGATTAAAAGGATGTATCTCAACATAAAAAAAGCCGTCATTTCTGACGGCAATTTAATATTTTTTAAAGTCTTTTAAGCATCTGATCTTGAAAATCCGTTTTTCATTTCACAACTTGCTGTGAAAAGAGTTTTATCAAGTAAATCATTTGTTTGGTCTTTTACAAAATCTGTTATCTCATCATTTGCTTTTTCTAAAAATTCGTGAACATTCTTTATCTTTGATTTATTTTTCAAAAATTCTTTATCATATTTATTCAAGAATGTACGACATTTTGATTGAACTGCATTTTGATATCTTTCAACATGAGAAGCAGTTGATGGAAAATGCGCATCGCAAAGTGCTCCAATAATACGATTTATCCAATAGAAATTATCTGTTGAAGGAGTAAGAGTTGTATTTTCCAAATATTCAGGTGTTTTTGTAATATTTGCATAATATGGAACTATTGCATTAAATACATTTGAACCGAAGGATAGCCACTCAATACTTCTAATTTCTTCAGGCATATAAGGTCTTATTTGAACCAAAGCCAAAACATCATTACGATTTATCCCTATAGGTCTAAATTTACCCTTTTGTGATAAATCTCCATTCTTTAGATATGGGTCATAAGGAGTTCCTTGATAGTGATTAGACATAATATACTTAACATCTTCTATTGTAATCTTCTTTTCAGGAATCATGCACCAAGGAAGATTATCACTATGTGGCTTAAACTCAGCATCTTCGCCATCCCAATCAAAAGTATTTGGATTGAAATATCTTAGCATTACCCAAGCACGAGGTGTGTTGTAAGTATGATCCGCATCGGAATGACTTCCAAAAGCAACTCTCGGATTGAAAGGTTCTTTATAGTCTTCATCTTCATCATAGTCAAAACCTTCTTCAAAATCATCAAGAAGTTTTTCAAGAGACATATCAGTAGATAGGTCAAGGAAATTTTCTTCAACAAATTCTTTTAAATCTGATGAACACATAAATTCTTCTTTTGCTCCATAAGCATCTTCAAAATCAAAATGATCAAGTCCGAATTGATTTGGCATTACAACATAAACCTCGTCAGGAACTCTTCTTGCTATCCAGTGATGACCGCCGATTGTTTCAAACCACCAAATAGAATCAACATCTTGAAAAGCAATTCCGTTACTTTCATAAGTTCCATATTTTTCTATTAATGCACCAAGTCTTTCAACACCTTCTTTAGCACTATTTATATAAGGAAGAGTAATTACAACAAAATCTTCTTCACCTATTCCACCTTTTTTTATAATGCCCGGTTCAAATTCTACTAAAGGATCTGCTCCCAAAACTCTTTCGTTTGTAGTAATAGTCTCTGTTGCAGTCATTGAAACATTTTTTTCATTAACACCACAAGCTCCCCAAACTCCACGCCATTTTTTTACATTTGGAAGACAAGTATAACGCATAGGATTTTTAGGCAATTCAATTTCACAATCTGTACGAACAGATTTATAATGAATTGGTTGATCCTTAGGCTCAACAACGATAAATTTTTTTGATTTAAACATTCCCGCTGAAGAATCTTCAATACGAGCAACCAAAGTTGAGCCGTCATAACTTGCTTTTTTACCTATAAGAATTGTAGTACACATAACAAACCTCTCTTTCTAAATAATAATTATTATTAACTACAATTATATTATAACTCAAATTAACAAAAAAGTAAAAATATTTTTTGCTATTTCACAAAAAAACAATTAACGATAACTAATCATTAATTGTTTTTTATAATATAAAACTATTTACTTTTTAATAATCTGTTGACTTCCTTTTGAACTTCATCATAATTATAACCTGCATTTTCTAGTCTTGCACGTCTTAATTCGCCATTGCCCCAGTTTCCCTGTATAACTTCTTTGGCAACATCTCTTATTGCCTTTTCATTTATAAAAGCTCTATAGTCAACCCAACCTTTTAGCTCCTTTACATAATAGTAACTTCCCCATTTTCGAGTTAGAGTTACTTCTTCGCCTTGATGATTTTGAGTCGTTCCAATCATACTTTTATCTTCACAAAACCAAGGCAAGCTATCGATTGAATAGAAGCCTTTAATCTTGCTCTTTATATCCAAAAGCTCCATATATTCTCCTTCATCTTGAAATTCTTTTAATCTATAGGCAAAATAATGAGGTCTGCCTGCATAAACCCAAAGTTTATCATGATTATCCACAGAAATTCCATTTGCAGAATAATTACAATGAATAATTCTGTTTTTGTCAATAAAAATTCCAGTATGCCCATAACTTGAACTATTATTTTCCTTTTTTCCCCAGATAAAAATATCACCTCTTTTAGCATTCCAAGGAATATTATCCGTTATCTTTTCAAATCCATTCTCTGTAAGCCAGTAATGTTCATGTTTGGTATCAATAGTCCAACCATTACTTTTTGCACCCGCAGACCTAAGTGCATAATATACAGAAGATGAACAATCATAACTGGAAGATCCATTCCTATTTTGCATAGAATATGAAACTTTGCCTTTTCTGTGTTCAAACCACTTTATAGCCTTTTCAATATCTATCATAAAAACTCCTATTTAAGTTTAACAACCAATTCATTTATAGCCTTTGTAAGTTCGTCAATCTTCTTTTCAAACCTAAGTAATAAAAATACAGAAAGAGCAACAGGAAAGCCTACATTTGAAATACTTGAAATTATATTTTCCATTTTTTCCTCCTATCTTTAGCAAAAAAAGACCCAAAGGTCTTTTTCTACTAGATTACTGTTATTTCTTCATAGCTTGTTGAAATAATATTAGCCTTTTTAATTCCTGTAACTTTTAAATTATCTTTAGCCAAAACTGACTTATAATCAAAAGTTTTTATAACATCAGACGCTTCATCGGCTGATATATTTTTAATATTTGAAATTGTAAATGCCATATTTTTCCCATTTTCTAATATTAGAGTCATACTCAATGTCTTTTTCATACTTTACCTCCTATTCTAAAGCTGTTTCTACGACTTTAATTATTTCTTTTCTTGTACCATCAATAAATTTTTCAACGAATTCTCCTAATTTCTTTAAATTTTCATCAGAAGATTCACTTTGAATATTCTTAACAGTTACACTTCTCTTTTTAGAATTAGCAAGGTTAAAACTAACCTTTAAATACTTTTTAGCCATATCTTTTCTCCTTTTTATTTATTTTGTAAGCCTTACACTTATATAATAAAAATTTTTAAAAAAAAGGGGGGATAAGGTTTATCTGTTATTCCTTTAACTTGTATGATATACTATTTTATGATAAAATATTTGATACTAAAAGATTAGGAGGCAGTATGAACAACGGATTACTCGGAATTTTTTCGTACATAATTTTATTTATTTATACAGTATTTACCATTAGTAATTTATATATGATATTACAAAAAAAGAATACAGAAAGAAATTTTTTCAATATATTTTTGATGCCGTTATTGGCATTATTTTATCTATTAAGATTTAAAAATCATGATATTTTAATATATCTTGCTATATTTTTCTTTTGGATTGGAGATATTTTATTCACTAGAAGAAACAAAAAAAATATAATTTTGGGCTTACCACTATTTATTATCGGTATAGCTTTTTATATAATCAAACTTGCAACATTTATAAAAATACCGAATTTAAATTATTTACTAACCATATTAATAATGGTACTGTACTTTGGACTTGTATTTTTTGAAATCATAATATCCTATGAATATGCAAGTGAATACTTCAAAAAAGATATAATTTTTCTGTTCACCTTTGCATTTTTAAACGCAACACTTTGCATTATGGCGATTTTAACAGCTATTTCAACTTATAAAATTGGAGTATGGTATTTGATTTTTGGAAGTAATTTATTCCTAATTTCAAACTCACTATTTTTATTCGCTGCAGTTATTAAAAATAACAGATTTTTTAATATCTGTACAACATTGACTTACACAATTGCGACATACCTTTTAATAACAGGTTTTGGATTAATTTTAATATAAACGACTGAATTCAGTCGTTTTTTTGTTGGAGATTTATGAGATTTCTCCATTTCGCTACCACTACAATCGAGATGATGTGTATGGCTAAATATTTAACATCATAACACTTCAAAAAAATCTTCTCTTACACATCATCACGAGCGTAGTGAAACGAAGTTAATCTAGCCATAACTTTGTTTATTTGCAAACAAAAGTAAGTCTGATGAGGTCATTGTATCTTTTGATACAATTGCTCTAGAAATCTCCTAAAACTATTTTAATATTAATTCTTCCCCTATATATCAATAAAAATATCAAAAAACATTTAGTTAAAAAATTTTCAAAAAACTGTTTTTTCCATTGTTTTTTTATACCTTTTATGTTAAAATAATCTCAGCATTTATTTATCGGAGGTATATTGAATTGGAAGAAAAGAATATTGGAAAATTCAAAAAAGATATTGGACTGGAAAACTTCCTATGTCTTGGTTTATTTCTAACATTTTTTATTTTGATTGGTAGAAAAATGGGTGGAATAAATATGGTTAAAACCATGATGAATACAGGTTTTGATCTGCTTATGAATGTTTGTTTTTATTTAATGGCAATTGCTGTATTGGCAGGAGCTGTTTCGGGCTTATTTTCAGAATTTGGAGTAATAGCTCTTGTAAATAAACTTCTGTCAAAAATTATGAAACCTATTTATGACTTACCAGGAGCATCTTCCCTAGGTATGTTAAATTGCTATCTTTCAGACAATCCGGCTATTTTAACATTAGCACATGATGATAATTTTAGACGTTATTATAAAAAATATCAAATGCCGGCTCTTACAAACCTCGGAACAGCTTTTGGTATGGGACTTATCACTACCACAACAATGATGGGAATGAATGTTAAAGGTGCAGTTACAAGTGCCTTAATAGGTAATTTAGGAGCAGTTATAGGTAGTATTGTTTCAGTTAGACTTATGATACATGCTACTAAAAAAATGTACGGAACTACCGAATACGTTGAAGTACACTCAAAAGAAAAAATTCCTGAAAACTCAAGAATAGTTAGAGAAGGAAGTGTAGGTTCAAGATTTATCCAATCTATACTTGACGGAGGAAAAGTTGGAGTTGATATGGGAGTTTCAATCATCCCAGGAGTTGTAATTATCTGTACTTTGGTTATTATGCTTACAAAAGGACCTGGAGCAGATGGAATCTATACTGGAGCAGCTAATGAAGGCGTCGCTGTTCTTCCATGGATTGGAGAAAAATTATCCTTCATACTTACCCCACTTTTCGGTTTCAGTTCTCCTGAAGCAATAGCAGTTCCAATAACTGCATTAGGCTCAACAGGTGCAGCAATCGGAACAGTTGCAAAAATGGCACAAGTTGGCAAAGTTACAGGAAATGACATCGCAGTATTTACTGCAATTTGTATGTGCTGGAGTGGATATATCTCAACTCACATCGCAATGATGGATGCACTTGGAACAAAAGAAGCCACAGGAAAAGCATTAATCAGCCATACAATAGGCGGAATCGTTGCAGGAATATCAGCACATATTTTATATATGCTATTCAATATGTTTTAAATAAACAACAAAGGAGCGAATTTTCGCTCCTTTTTATGTTTACATTTTATTTAATTAATCTTATTTAGCTTTTTTTCTTTTAGAAATATACATTCCTAAAATTCCTACTGCTAATAATAATGTGGAAGATCCTGCAATTGCAGTTTTTGGCAATTTAGTTCTTTTTTTCTTATTAGTTTTGCCATTTTTCTTATTATCACCCTTGTTCTTAGGATTTTTTGCACTATCTTTTTGCTTTTTATTATCTTCCTTCTTGTTTCTTTTTTTGTTATTTTCTTTTTTGTTATTATTTTTTTTATTGTCTTGTTTCTTATTATCTTCTTTCTTGTTGTTTTCCTTTTTGTTATCTTCTGGTTTAGTATCTTCAGTAGTTGTTAAATCTGTTCCCTTAGGATAACTGCCATTTGTTCCGTTTGCTGAATTTTCATCTGTATCAACTACATTTGATTCAACGACAACATCTTGAAGTTTTAAGAATAATTTTCCTGCTTTTTCACTACTTTGTCTGCCATCATTTATTTTGTATTTTGCAGTAGATTCTGCTAATGTTATTTCATCATTACCGATATCTTTTTTAGGTTTTAGCTTGTAAACTAATTTTAAAGTTTTACCTTGTTCAAAAGCTTTTTTAACCTCTTCTGCATTTAAAGTCCAGCTAACTTTTGGATCACTTGAGAAGAAAAATCCCTTACTACCTTTGTTAAATTCAGCCTTACCGTCTTTTTCAACAATTTCAGCTTCATAATCTTTATTAATTTTATCTTCAATTAAGATTTCTTTTAAGATATCTTTAAATTTATCGCCTAATTTGCTGTCATCAGTGTTTAAAAAGCTTCTATTTTCAGACATATCTTTTAAATATTTTTCTAATTCATCTTTTTTCTTATTATTTTTATCAGTAACATTTACAGAATAAAAACTTATATTTTTTCCTTTAGCAATTTTTGCTTCACCTTGTGCTGATAAATTATGATTATAGTAGATATAGTCTCTTTGATAGAAAATTGTATCTAATGCAGTTTCAATTGCCTTTATAGTTACATTATCAAGTAATTTTCTAGCACTTCCAGCATCTTTTTTTGTTATTGCTTTTTTAATATTATCCATAATCAACTTTTTAAATGGCATTTCATTGCTTACGACTTTTTTTCTATGATAACTGTGATTATGGTATCCCTCTCCAATAGTTTTTGAGTAATCAAACTTTGAAGAATCAAAATCATTACTTGCATATTCTTTTAATTTTATATAGTCAAATACAGAATCCAATCCAAAAAGCTTTAATATATCAGTTAATCCAAGTTTATCTTTTATATTATCAAAATTATGAATTCCAAGCTTGTTTAAAGTATTTAAAAATGTTTTAAAGTCTTCAATCATATTAGCTTTTTTAGTTTTTTGTTCAAGATAAAAAGGCCATGGAAGATATGGACTTTCACTTACTACACTGTCTCCTTTGATTGTTGTAGTTTTAGCTTTTTCCTTATCTTTTATGTCATAACTAAAAGTAGCTTCTCCTTGAGACACAAGTACAATATGTTGACGCTTCCCATTCTTTTTCTCTTTATCAAAAATATTTTCAGCTTTATAAATAGCAGCTTGCATACTTACACCATAGTTAGTGTTTTTCTTAGCTTCATCAAATGCTTTTTCTACCATTTGCTCAACATTTGAAGGTTTTAATTCAACTGCATCTTTAACTTGACGATAAAAACTGATTAATCTAACTGAATTAAGATTTTTATGTGCATCATCTTCTAAAAGAGTCTTAACTATTTTTTTGATTTTTTCTTTTGCAAGTTTCTTAGACTCTTCAGTCATCTTTTTAGATGTATCCAAAAGGATGATAACATCTGAACCATTATGAATTTGCTTTGGTGTTATTGTTGTTGTAACAGTTATTGACTTATCCTCTCCAACAACAGCTGATTTCATAATATCAAACAATTCTGTCTGATCAACATCTCTTTTCTTTACGTTTTTGTCCTTATCAGAGATTGTTTTGTCAGTTCCTTCTTTTCTTACCACAAGTTCCTTTTTTTCTTCAACAGTTTTATTTTTTGACGAATTTCCTTCTTCTGCAAAAGCTTGTTTAGGTAAAAAATTAATTACAAAACTGAATAACAAAATAAAGACTAATAATTTTGACTTTTTCATAAATTGTAACTCTACTCCTTAAAAAATTTTTTATATAAAAAATGAGCTTAAAAACAATTAAAATTTTATTTAGTAACAAATAATTAATTATAAATAAAAGCTCAAACCTTATATACTTTCCGTAGTATAATAATGTATTTTCACATTAATTTCAAGCGGTACCCGTCATATATACCCTTAATACATATAAAAAATCACAAAAAAATGTGTTTTTTGTGATTTTTTATATTAATTTATTCTTTTTAGCAATTTTTTTGATTTTATCCAAGTCGCTGTTTTCGTATTCTTGCCTTAAATCTCTAAAGATTTTGAAATTTACCATTATGGTTTTTTCTTTTTTTTCAATAGAAAAGCTTCTTATTCTATCCCATCTATAGAGTTTCCCAACTAATTGCCATGGATGAATAATACCTCTTTCACTTATCCCAGCACTTATAATGCTTGTAAAGAAAGCTAGCCACCAAGATAAAACAATTATATATCCCACTAAGTCATTTTTTACTTTATATCCTGCAAATAGCATAAGAGCTAATGCGATTATAAGAGTCATTAATGTAAATTTTGTAAACTTTACTTTTATGATACAAGTTAGTCTCCGATAAATGTTAAAGAGACATAAAAGTAAAGGAATTAATATTAACGGTAACATAGTTTCTCCTTAAAATTCCATTTTTATACTTCTTTTAAAAAGATTGTCCAAAACTTCTTTTGGATCTCTTTTATCATATATTATTTCATAAACTGCATTTGTTATAGGCAATTCAACATCATATTTTTCGGATAAGTCCATTAATGCCTTTGTTGTATAATAGCCCTCTGCAAGTTTTTCAAATTTTTCTCCCTTTACAAATTTTTCTCCAAATTTCCTATTATTGCTAAATTCAGAAAAGACTGTAGCTTCATAATCACCAAGATGGCAAAGCCCGTATGCACAACTTTTATCTCCACCCATTTTTTCTATAAGTCTTGCAATTTCTCTTGTTCCTCTTGACATCAAAGCTCCTTTTAGTGAGCTTAAATTGAATCCGTCAAGCATTCCTGCAGCAATACCTATTACATTTTTTGAAGCCGCTCCAATTTCATTTCCTAAAAGATTGGTTCCATAGTAAAATCTGATTAAATTACTTGAAAAAGAATCAACTAATTTTTTTACCAATTCCCTATCGTCAGAATCTATAACCATACAATTCGGAATTCCATTTGTAAAGTCTTGAACGTGACCAGGTCCTATCCAAGCACCACAAGAGTAATTTTCTCCTAGAATATCTTTTACGATTTTTGTAGGAGTAAAGCCCGTCTTAATTTCAATTCCCTTCATACAGAGAATAATTGGAATATTTTTCTCTTTAAAAAGAGCTTTATTTTCATTTAACAATTCTCTTAAGCCCTGTGTTCCAACTGAGATGATAATTAAATCTTTATCAAAAACATCATTAATATTTGTTGTTAAAGAAATTGACTTTGGAAGTTCAAGAAAATTATTTTTTCTATTCTCTAAAAAGTTTTTCATCTTTTCTGAAGTTTCTCTTCCATATAAAGTAACTTCTTTTCCTATTTTATCTAAATACCAAGCTATGAAACTTCCCCATCTTCCACAGCCTATAACAGCAATTTTCATAAAATCTCCTATTTTTCTTCTAACATATCTATTCTATTTTGATGACGACCGCCTTCAAAGTCCTCTTCAATAAAAGTTTTTACAATATCTTTTGCAAGTTCAATTCCTATAACTCTTGCACCCAAGCAAAGAACATTTGCATTATTATGCTTTCTTGTCATTTTTGCTGAAAAACTTTCACTGCAAAGACCTGCACGAATTCCCTTAACCTTATTACAAGCTATTGAAATTCCGATACCTGTTCCACAGATTGCAATTCCTAAAGAATTTTTATTTTCTAAAACTTTTTTACAAACAGCTTGTCCAAAAAGTGGATAATCCACGCTTTTAGTTTCATCTGTTCCTACATTTATAACTTCATGCCCCAATTCTTCTAAAAATTTTACTAATTCATTTTTCATTTCAACTGCTGAATGATCATTACCAATTATTATCTTCATACAACTCTCCTTAATTGCTATTTAATATAACTAATAATAATATATTTCTTAAGTATAGTCAAGCAGTAACTTATAAAGCTACTATTTAGTAAGTAATATAAATTTTAGTAACTTTATAATTGACCTTAGGTTAAAAAAGTGATATAATAATACCAAGAATTAGCAAACTTAACCCAACAACTTAAAATACCGTCATGTCTTAAAATCAGGAGGAAAGATGTACGATAGAGAGAAGATTATAGAAGATTTTAGCCCTTTGATAAAAGCGAGTATAAAAAAGTATTTTGCAAATTACATAAGTTATGAAGATGCATATCAAGACGGAGTTGTAAAAATTTTAGAGCTTTTGGATAGCTATAAAGGTGGTGGAAAAGTTTCGCTTGAATGTTATTTAAAATATCAATTAAAATTTTTTTATATGCAAAAATTTTTTAAAAGAAAAAAAGAAAATGAAAAAACATATACGAAAATATATCAGACAAAGGATGACGAAACAATTGAAGTTTTGGAGCTTATTGTTGATGAAAATGCAGATACACAAAGAGAGATTGAAACAAATGAAATGAATAAAAAGGTAAGAGAAATTGTATCTACTCTCCCCCAAAAGCAAAGAATGGTTATAGAATATAAATTTTATGAAAATCTAAAAAATAGAGAAATAGCAGAGAAAATGAAAATAAAGGAAGATACAGTTAAGGAGTATTACAAAATAGCAAAGAAAAAACTTAAAGTTAAGTTTATAGCAAATGAAATAGATGTTAGGGAGTTGTAGTGTTTAGATACCAACAGAATGTATCGTAGATACATAATAAGTTTAGATTTCTTTCAGAAATACTATTGCTTGTAAACAAGCAATAGTTGAGATCTTTCGACTACACTACGTTTCGCTCAAGATGACGTGTTTGGGGGCTTTACTCTTCTTGGTGCTATGACGTGAAAAATTTTAATTTTATATAAAATTTTTAAATATTCTTTAAATTCTATTTGCTTTTAACGTCTAGCTATAAAACGAAGTATTCTCTTTACACGTCATCTCGACTGTAACGAAGCGAAGCTGAGTGGAACGGAGAGATCTCATTACAATTATTTGTTACAAATAATTGTAAGTCCTGCTAAGGACTTGTATAAAAAACAATATATAACTGTACTAGATATTTCCTAAATCAATTTTGCAATTATATTTCTATCCCCTATTATTTCAAAAAGGACTCTTTGAGTTCTTTTTTTGTATATTTTTATGAAATTTTTACAATTTTATGGTAAAATATAATATGTATATTTATGTAGATTTTTAACAAGGAGAAAAAATGACAAATTTTATAGATGAAAAATATGATGTTGTTGTAATTGGCGCAGGTCATGCAGGTTGTGAAGCAGGTCTTGCAAGTGCAAGGCTTGGACTTAAAACAGCTATTCTTACAATAAGCATGGATTCAGTAGCAGATATGCCCTGCAATCCAAATATTGGTGGTACGGGAAAAGGCCATTTAGTTCGTGAAGTTGACGCTCTTGGCGGAGAAATGGCAATAAATATAGACAAAACTTTTATTCAATCCAGAATGTTAAACACTTCAAAAGGTCCTGCTGTTCACAGTTTACGTGTTCAAGCAGATAAAAAGATGTATCATACTGAAATGAAAAAAGTTTTGGAAAATGAAAAAAATATAGATTTAATTCAAGCAGAAGTTAAGGAAATTCTAACTGAAAACAATGTAATAACAGGAGTTTTAACGACTTCCAATGAAATCTTTCCTGCGAAAGCAGTTATTGTTTGTACGGGAACTTATCTTAAATCTATGATTTTAATGGGAGAAAATTGTTATGAAAGTGGTCCTAACAACTGGAAATGCTCTACTTTTTTAAGTGAAAGTTTGAGAAATTTAGGTATTCCACTTAGACGTTTCAAAACTGGAACTCCTGCAAGAGTTCATAGAGACTCAATTGACTATTCAAAAATGGAAATTCAAAAGGGAGATGAAAATATTATTCCATTTTCTTTTATGAATGAGGGAAAAGATATAGGGAATCATAAGGAAGATTGTTTTTTGACTTATACAACTTTGGAAACTAAACAAATTATTGAAAAAAATCTTCATAGAAGTCCTATGTATGCGGGAATTGTAAATGGTGTAGGTCCAAGATATTGTCCTTCTATTGAAGATAAAATTGTACGTTTTAATGAAAAAGACGAACATCAAGTTTTTATTGAGCCTGAGGGTTTAGATACTTCTGAAATGTATGTTCAAGGTGTCAGCAGTACTCTTCCCCTTGAAGTTCAAAAACAGATGTATAAAAGTATTTTAGGACTTGAAAATGTTAAAATTATGCGTCCTGCTTATGGAATTGAATATGATTGTATTGATCCAACTATTTTAAGAGCAACATTAGAACATAAGGATATTAAAAATCTTTTCTTTGCAGGTCAAATTAATGGAAGCTCCGGTTATGAAGAAGCTGCAAGTCAAGGTATTATCGCAGGGATAAATTCAGCAATGAATATTTTAGGAAAAGAACCTTTTGTTTTAACTAGAAGTGATGCCTACATCGGCGTTTTAATCGACGATTTGATTACAAAAGGAACTGACGAGCCTTATAGAATGATGACTTCAAGAACTGAATACAGACTCTCTTTAAGACAGGATAATGCGGATTTAAGACTTACAGAAATGAGTTATAATATAGGTTTAGCGACTAAAGAACGTTATGAAAAATGCCTAAATAAAAAGACTTTAATAGAAAACGAAATTGAAAGATTAAAGTCATCTATCTTAACACCAAAAGAAAATACAAATAAAGCCTTAGAAGATTTGGGAAGTATGAAACTTAAAACTGCAGTAAGCCTTTATGATTTAATAAAAAGACCTGAGCTTGACTATGAAATAATCAAGGATTTAGACACAACTCGTGAACCTTTGGATAGAGAGATAAAAATGCAAGTTCAAACAATGATTAAATATGAGGGTTATATAGAAAAACAAAGTCAACAAATTGAGGCATTTAAAAAATTAGAAAATAAAAAACTTGAAAATATCGACTATAATTCCCTATCTGGTCTTAGAATTGAAGCTGTTCAAAAACTTTCAAAATTCAGACCTGAAACGGTGGGACAAGCTAGTAGAATTTCAGGAGTAAGCCCCGCAGATATAAATGTTTTGCTTATTCATCTTGAAACTCAAAGGAGAAAAAATGGATAATTTAAAAAGTTTAACTCAAAAAGAAAATATTATTTTAAATGATATAGCTTTAGAAAAGTTTGAAATTTACAGAAAACTAATTCTGGAATGGAATGAAAAAATAAATTTAACAGCCATTACAGATGAAGAAGCTATGAATACAAAACATTTTTTAGATTGTCTATTGCTTACAAAAACAGATCTTTTTGATAATGATAAATCTGTTTTAGATGTGGGAACAGGTGCGGGTTTCCCTGCTATTCCACTTAAACTATATAATGAAAATTTAAAAGTAACAATGCTCGACAGTTTAAATAAGAGAATAAGATTTTTAAATATCGTAATTGACGATTTGAATTTAAAAAATATAAAAGCTATTCATGGACGTGCAGAAGAAGTCGGAAGAAAAGAAGGTTTTAGAGAAAGTTTTGATATAGTGAGTTCAAGAGCAGTCGCTTCCCTATCTTTACTTTTGGAATTTACAATTCCATTTTTAAAAGTAAACGGACTTTTTCTTGCAATGAAAGGGCCTTCATATCTTGAAGAAGTTGAAACCTCAAAAAATGCTTTTAAAAAACTAAACTGCAAATTGGAGAATGTTTTGAATTTTAAAATTGAGCAAAGTGGAGAAATTTCAGAAAGAAATATTTTGATTATTAAAAAGATAGGAAAAACTCCGGATAATTTTCCAAGAAATATGGGACAAATAAAGAAAAAAGCATTATAAAAGACAAAAAGAAGGTTGAAATGCCTTCTTTTTTTGTATTTAGGAAATTTTTATAGAAAATTAGATTTAGGAAATCTCTATTATAACTACCCAACAAACCTACTTTTGTTTGTTTAAAGTAAACAAAGTTAGGGCTAGATCCACTGCACTCAGCTTCACTTGGTTTTTGTCGAGATGACGTGTTGAGAACATTTCTCTTTAAAGGGCTATGACGTGAAATGTTTCTATTCAAATACAAAAAAAATGAAGGTCATTTGACCTTCATTTTTTATATTTATCCTTCTATCTTTTTACGTTTAGAATCAATTAGGTAAAGTATAACTCCTGATGCTAATAGCATTTTTACAAAATATAAGTTTGAAGATATATTTGTCTTAGGCAATTTATGTTTTCTCAACGATATTGTTTGAGCAGGATCGTTTATATCTCTATGAGAACCTATTTCTACACCTTTTTCATAAAGTGTTTCAAAGGCTACAAGTTTTCCACCTTTCAAATCTTTTGCCTCAACATTTACACTTAACTCTATTTTTCCACTGCTCTTTTCAGCAACAAAAGTTTTTTCTACAGTTAATGGCTTCCCATTTACTAAGAATGGCTTTCCTGTTTCTTTATCCATCCATACTAGTTTAACTGTATATTCCTTACCAACAACTAAATTACTGTAGTAAACATAGTCTGTTAAAGTCAATGTTTTTTCTAAATCTGCCTCTTTCTTTCCATTAACTTTTGCTTCTGTCTTTAGTTCTGGTTTTGGTTGTTTAACCTTTACTGTTTGATCCGCATCATTAATATCCTTATGTGATGCTACTAAAGTATTATCCTTATACACTTCTTCAAAAGCTACTAGTGTTGTATCTTTTTCAAAATGTTTAGCATCCACAGTTGTACTTAATTCTACTTCTCCATTTTCTTGCTCTGCTACGAATTCTTTTTCTACTGTTACTTCTTTTCCGTCAACCATGAATGGCTTATTTGTTTCCTTATCCATCCA
>NZ_JAYKBP010000004.1:0-164696 GCF_035282405.1 Parvimonas sp. C2 | reverse complement strand
AGCAAGACCTGCAATATTAAAAGTTTTACTAGGTGCAGTTAAAGTAACTGTATTATATAAAAAGTCGTCATTAAGAGATGCAATTGGTAAATGTTTGTAATCCTTAAGAATTAAATCTCCATGAATCTCATCTGAAATCATTAGTACATTGTGTTTTCTACAAATTTTTCCATATTTTTCTAATTCTTCTTTTGTCCAAACTCTTCCGACTGGATTATGTGGATTACATAATACACTTAATTTTACATTATTATCAATAATTTTCTTTTCAAAATCGTCAAAATCAATAACATACTTATCTTCTAATTCAATCAATGGATTTTCAACAACGACTCTATCATTTAGAGTTATGGCATTAAAGAAAGGTGGATAAACCGGTGTATTTATAATAACAGCATCTCCCACTTTTGTATTGTGCAAGATAGTATTTGCTATTCCAGGTACTACTCCTGGAACTGGAACAATCCATTCCTTCTTTATATCCCAATTATTTTTTTCTTTTTGCCATTTGATAAATGATGAAAAAAACTTTTCACAAGGACAGTCATATCCTATTACTCCGTTTGATATTGGTTCTTTTAAAGCTTCTAAAATTTCATCACAACATTTAAATTCCATATCGGCTATAGACATAGATAAAATTGAATGATCATTCTTTGGTGCACCTGCAGAAATCATATTATTCCATTTTTCAGCATGTGAATTTTTTCTGTCTACATATTCATTAAAATCATAACATCTTCCCATAATAACATCTCCTATATATTTACTTAATTTATATTAATTTTTTAATATCTTCAACTCTGTTCAATTTTTCCCAAGGCAAATCTAAATCATCTCTTCCAAAATGACCATAAGCGGCAATTTGACGATAAATTGGTCTTCTTAAATCTAGAATATCAATAATCGCAGCAGGTCTTAAATCAAATACTTTATTAATTATTTCAATAATTTTATCATCTGAAATTTTTCCTGTACCAAAAGTATCTACATAAATAGAAAGGGGCTTTGCTACACCAATAGCATAAGAAATTCCTATTTCTAGTTTTTCACAAATTCCACTAGCAACAATATTTTTTGCAATGTATCTTGCCATATATGCTCCAGATCTATCTACTTTAGTTGGGTCTTTACCAGAGAAAGCTCCCCCACCATGTCTTCCAAAACCACCATAAGTGTCAACTATTAGTTTTCTTCCAGTCAACCCTGAATCTCCCATAGGTCCCCCAATTTCAAATCTACCTGTAGGATTCACATAAATTTTAGTGTTTTCATCAATTAAATAACTAGGAATAACCTCGTCAATAACAAATTCTTTTATATCTTTTTGAATTTGTTCTAATTTAACTGAAGGACTGTGTTGAGTAGAAACAACTATTGCCTCTATTCTTGACGGAACTCCATCTATATACTCAACAGTAACCTGACTTTTACCATCAGGTCGTAAATATCCTAATATATCATTTTTTCTTACATAAGATAGTCTTTTTGATAATTTATGAGCTAGAGTAATTGGCAACGGCATAAATTCATCTGTTTCTGTACAAGCATAACCAAACATCATACCTTGATCTCCTGCTCCAACAGAATTATACTTATCTTCATTACCATTTTTATATTCTAATGCACTATCAACACCCAATGCTATATCTCTTGACTGCTCATTTATACTTGTTATAACTGAACAAGTTGAAGCGTCAAAACCAAACTTAGCTCTAGTATATCCAATTTCTTTTAAAACATTTCTAACTATACTCTGTATATCAACATATTGAAAAGTTGTAATTTCACCAACAACCATTACAATTCCTGTTGTTGTTAAAGTTTCACAAGCTACTCTCGCAACAGGATCAACTTTTAAAATTTCATCTAAAATTGCATCAGAAACCTGATCGCATATTTTGTCTGGATGACCTTCAGTTACAGATTCAGATGTAAATAAAACTTTCTTCATCTTTCCCTCCTTATATTTTCTCAAGTAATACTACCGCTTGAGAAGAAATACCTTCTTCTCTTCCTTCAAAACCTAAATGTTCTGTTGTAGTGGCTTTTATACTTATATTTTCTATATCAGTTTCTAAAACATTTGCAATATTTTTTCTCATTTCAATAATATAACCCGATAATTTAGGCCTTTGTGCAGATATTACACTATCTACATTTCCAATTTTATATCCTTTTTCTTTCATAAGCCTGACAACTTCTTTAGTCATAATCAAAGAACTAATATCTTTATATTTTGGATCATTATCAGGGAATAACTTTCCAATATCTCCTAAACATAAAGCTCCAATAATTGCATCATTTATAGCATGAACTAAAACATCTGCATCACTATGCCCTAAAAGACCTTTTTCATGATCTATTTTAACTCCACCAATTATTAAATCTCTACCAACTACTAATTCATGAACATCAAAACCAATTCCTATTCTCATATTAAATGCCTCTTTCTAATAATAATCTTGCATAATATATATCTTCTATAGTTGTAATTTTTATATTTGAGTATTCTCCCTCAACAAGTTTTACTCTAACATTCAACTTTTCTACAACAGAAGAATCATCAGTAACAAAACCACATTCTTCAAAATATCTTTTGTATCCATCTATAATAACTTCTTTTTCAAAAGCCTGAGGCGTTTGAATATTGTACAGTGAACGTCTATCGGGAGTTGAGACAACTTCAAAATCAGAAGATATAAACTTCATTGTATCTTTAGTTTTAACTCCTGTAATAACAGCTTTATAACTATCTAATTCATTTATTACATTTAAAATATTTTGTTTACTAACAAGTGGCCTAGCGCCATCATGACAAATTACAAAATTTGCCTCATCAGATACTTTTAAAAGTCCATTAAAAGTAGACTCCTCTCTTGAAGAGCCTCCTTCAACTAATTTTATCTTTAATGTATATTTTTTAATTATATTATTAAAGTCCTCAAAAAACTCTTTCTTAGTAACCAAAATAATCTCAAATATTTCAGATATATCAGTAAAAGCACTAATAGTTCTTTCAATTACAGAAATTCCACATAAGTCTAAAAAAATTTTATTAGTACTTAATCCCATTCTACTTGAAGAACCAGCAGCAACAATTATAACAGAAATTTGTTTTGCCATAACTTCACCTCAAGTTATATTGTATCACATTTGAAATTTATTTTCTATATTTTTAATGGTAAAATTTATGAAGTAAAAAGAAATGAAACCCCTAACAAATAATAATTGGATTTTAATAAGAATCCTAAAACACTGTTATTTCACAATAAAAGCGATGAATTTTCATCGCCTTAAAAATTATTTTACAAGTTCATATTTATATTGTTTAACACCTTGTGCATTGCTAACATTAGTATAACCTAATTTTTTTAATTTTTCTAATGCTTGTCCACTTCTATTTCCAGTATTGCAATATAAAATAATTTTTGCATCTTTTTTTGTTACTTTAGACTCAATATCTTTTTCAATAGTTTCCAATGGAATATTTATCGCATCTTTAATATGTCCTTCATTATATTGTTCTGCAACTCTAACATCTATAACTGTAGCACCTTTCTTTTGTTCTTCTAATAGAGTTTCACCTTTCATTAAATCTGATGATTTCTTTTCATCTTTCTTTTCAGTTTGTTTATCATTTGCCTTATTGTCAGATTTAGAACCACAACCTACTAAAGTTGTTGCTGTAACTAATGATAAAAGCAATAGTTTTGATAATTTTTTCATTAATTTACCTCCAAAAATATAATCAACAAAATGATACCATATATTTTAAATAAAGTAAAATAATTTTTTCTTATTAATATATAATATCAATAAATATTTTCTATATAACTGTATTTTTTATGTTATCACAGATATTTTTCCAACTGAATTGAATCATTTTAGACGGAAAATCTTGTTCATAATTATTATTATACAAATTATTTATTTGATTCTCCAAAGCCATACTAAGTCTTAAAATATAATAATTTACCTCCGTTTCCATTACTTTATCAGTATCATATAAAACTGGCATTTTTACAAATTCAATATTTTTAGATTTTGTAATATCTTCGCCAACAAAATTGATAAAATTTTCTAGTTCGTTCATAACAACCTTTAATCCACAAGCCATAGCTTCAATTGTTACTAGTGAAAGACCTTCATAAAACGAAGGCATCACAAAAATATCACAGGATCTAAACAAATCCCCTATTTCCCTCATATTCATATATCCATATAATTTAACTTTATCAGAAAGCTTTCCAGAATAAGAAATAATCTCCTCATATTCTATTCCTGTTCCACTTCCAGCTAAAATCAATTCTACATTATATTTATCCTTTATTTTTTCAAAAGCTTTAAGTAAATATATAATTCCTTTAGCTCTACTAAATTTTCCTGCATATATTAGTCTTATTTTAGCATCTTTAGAATAAGTTTTATTATAATCTGTATAATAAAAATCTAAATCATATCCCCCACCAATAACATAAACTTTATCTTTATTATAATTAAATACATTAATAATTTCTTCTTTTTGCTTTTCTGACAAGCAAAAAATTCCATTAAGTGTGGGAATATTGTCACAAATAAACTTTTTATGTATGTCATTTTTATAAAGTTGTCTTAAATCCGTTCCATGACAAAACGCAAAAACTTTACATTTTAAATCAAGACTTGCAACAATAGATGTCATTATATAGAGATGATTTGTAAAAATAATATCTGGTTTAAAGTTTTCAATGATATTTGTTATTTTATTTATAAAAACATTTATATATCTTTCTAAGTTTTCACCAACTAAGTTTGAAAATAAAAAGGATTCATAAGGCATTACATCACTCATCCCGACTACTGGAAATGGCAATTCTTCACTTTTAAATTTGATAATTTCATAATCATCAAAATTAACTTCCACAATATCATCTTTATTCATAGCACATAAAACCTTTTGAGTAAAATTCATAGCTTTGAAGTTTTTATATACTTCTGACAAATAGACTCCACTACCTGTTTTTGAAGGATATTGACTAATTAAATGTAAAATTTTCAAATTTATAACTCTCCTTATAATACAACTTTATAATCCAAAAAATAGATTTTAAGGTCTTTTTGATATTATATCATATCAATAAATAAATGTAAAAAAAAAGCTCCACACGGAGCAAATATAGTGTGTTGGATCCATACACGCTATATTTACGCTTGTGTTGAAGCATCATGTAATTTTTTACTTAATTTACTTACTTTTCTAGAAGCAGCATTTTTATGAAAAACACTGTGTGCAGTAGCTTGTTTAAGTCTTTTATCAATCTTTCTTAACAACTCATTAGCTAATTCCAAATTGTTTTCTTCTATTGCTAATTCAAATTTTTTAATATAAGTCTTTATTTCAGATTTTCTACTTTTATTTTTAAGAGTTTGTTTTTTAGTAACATCAATTCTCTTAAGTGCTGATTTAATATTTGCCATCTCATTCACCTCCTCAAAAATAACAGTAATATTATACTACAAACATATAATTTTTACAAGCCCTATGTTTAAATAATTGGGTTAACTTTGTATTGTATATCTAAGAATAACTGAGATAATAAAATCTCAGTTATTCTTTACATAAAGTCAAATAAACTTACTTGATTTGTTTGTTGTAATTTACTTAAAACTCCATGCTCTTTTAAGGATTCTAATGCATTTTTATTTATTTTTGTTCTTTCTTGAAAATCTTCAATAGATATAAATGGTAATTTTCTAACCTCTTCATATATAGAAGTTGAATTGACATCACTTACAAAATCTAAAGCTCTAAATGGTGGTAAAATTTTACCTTTACCATCAATTAAAAACCTTGAAGAATCTGATTTTTCCAAATCTACTTTACTTGCAACAATTCCCCTAAGGTACATTTCTTCTGCAACTTCAAGGATGTCATATACATCTTGCTCTTTTTGAGATGCAGATTTTCCTAATTCGTTTATTTCTTTCATTTTAGACTGTATTGCAGATAGCCCTTTAAATATTAAATTACCAGGATAGTTGTCTATTTTTGTTGTAAAATATGTGGCATAAAAAGCTTCAGGATAATGAACCTTAAAATATGCAATTCTATAACTCATCATTACATAAGCCACCGCATGAGCTTTAGGGAATAGATATTTAATCTTTTTACAAGAGTCAATATACCATTCTGGTATCCCATTATTTCTCATATATGTTTCAGTTTCTTCATCAAGACTTTTCCCTTTTCTTACTGTTTCCATTATTTTAAATGAACGTTTATTTTCAAGGCCTTTAAAAATTAGAAATGTCATTATATCATCTCTAGTACAAATTGTTTCATTTAAAGGTATTCCTTTTTTAATAAGTTCTTGTGCATTACCTAACCATACATCAGTTCCATGTGATAGTCCTGATATTCTAATGAGTTCAGTTAGAGTTTTTGGTCTCGTATCAAGTAACATCTGTCTTACAAAATTCGTACCGTATTCAGGTATTCCTAAAGTTCCAACTCCATCTTTGTATTTATCATCAATAAATTTCAAACTATCTGTTGAATAAAATATATTCAAAGTGTCTTTGTCGTCCATAGGAATATTTAAAGGATCTACCCCTGTTAAATCTCCTAAATGTTTAATAATAGTAGGAACATCATGGCCAAGTAAATCTAGTTTTAAAATTCTCCCACTTATTGATTTATAACTAAAATGTGTTGTTTTTGTTTCAGAAGTTGAATCATCTGCAGGATATTGTATAGGTGTAAAATCATAAATTTCTTTATTATGTGGTACTATCATTACTCCACCCGGATGTTGACCGCTAGTTCTTTTTACTCCAACTATCTTTCTAACATATCTTCTAATGTTGCCTGCTGTAAGTGAGAGTTCATTTTCTTCAACATATTTTTTTACATAACCAAATGCTGTCTTGTCAGAAACAGTCCCAATAGTCCCAGCTCTATATACTTTATCTGATCCAAATAATTCTTCTGTATACTTATGACAAGTTGATTGATATTCTCCTGCAAAATTTAAGTCAATATCAGGTTCTTTATCTCCATCAAAACCTAAGAATACTTCAAATGGAATATCATGACCTTCCTTCATCATATTTATTTTACATTCTGGACATTCTTTATCTGGCATATCCACTCCAGATTGTCCACTATATTGATCATGGAATTCTGAATGTTTACATTTAGGACAAATATAATGTGGAATTAGTGGATTAACTTCTGTTATCCCAGCCATAGTAGCTGCAAAAGAAGACCCTACCGACCCCCTTGAACCTACTAAATATCCATCATCATTAGAACGCCAAACCAATTTTTGAGCAATTATATATAAAACCGCATAACCATTTTTAATGATTGATCCTAATTCTCTTTCAAGTCTATCTTCAACTATTTTAGGTAAATTTTCGCCATAAATAGATTTGGCTTTATCATAACATATTTTTCTTAATTCTTCATCAGCGCCTTCAATAAAAGGTGGAAATGTCCCATTAGGAATTGGCAAAATGTCATCAAGCGTATCTTTAAAAATATTAGTATTTTTTACTACAACCTCATATGCTTCATCTTCCCCTAAATATGAGAATTCACCTAGCATTTCATTCGTAGTTCTATAATAAAAAGAACCTTCTTTTTCAAGATTTTTCTTTCCTTGACCATATAAGATTACATTTCTAAAAATATAGTCATTTTTATCAAGATATTTAACATTTCCAGTTGCAACTACTAATTTATCTAATTTCTTTCCGAGCTCATAAATCTTATTATTTATTTCTTTTAAATCATCTATGCTTAAAACTTTTCCTCTAAAAAACAGATGTTTTAAATTAGAAATTGGTTGAATTTCAAAGAAATCATAGAATTTGGCAATTTCTAATATTTCTTCTTCACTTTTTTCTTCTATGAATGCTCTGAAAAGTTCTCCATCCCAATTTCCTGAACCTATTAAAAGACCATCTCTATATTCCTTCAATCTTGATTTTGGAAAACCTGCGACTCTTCTAAAATACTTCATCAGTCCTTCTGAAACCATCTTATAAAATCCGCTTAAGGCTTCCATTTTTTTTACATATATTATTGAATTATATGAAATATTTTTTGCGATAGGCCATTTTGTTTCAATATTATTTATATTTTCATCAAATACTTTTCCATCTTTTTCTATCATTTTTATAAGTTCTAAAAGAATTCCTGAGCAGGCTTCAGCATCAAAACTTGCCCTATGATGATTTAATAATTTTACCCCTAATTCCTTACATAATGTATTAAGTTTATGATTTTTTAAATTTGGTAATACAGCTCTAGCAAACCCCATTGTATCTATAAAAGTGGGATCAAATTCAAGATTTAATCTTTTACAATTAGTTTTTATAAATGAAATATCAAATTCTGCATTGTGTGCAACAAAAACTGCATTTTTAGAAAATTCTAAAAATTTTGGCATAATTTCGGCTATCAAAGGCTTATCTACTACCATTTCATTGGTAATACCAGTTATTTCAGTTATTTCTTGAGTTATTTCTTGCTCTGGATTTACTAACTCATTAAAATACTCAACAACTTTCCCATTTTCAACACGAACTGCTCCTATTTCTGTAATATTGTTTTTTAAATGCGAAAGACCAGTTGTTTCAATATCAAAAACTACAAAAGTATCAAAATTTACTCCATCTTTATAATTATATAAAATTCTTGGATTATCTTCTAACAAATTTAATTCTAAACCATATAAGGCCTTTATATCTCCATTACTGAACAAATCCATCATTTGTGGATACGCTTGAACAACTCCGATATCAGTAACTCCGACAGCAGTATGTCCAATTTCTTGTAATCTTGACTTTAATACTTCCAAATTTACACATCCATCAAGAGCACTCATCTGTGAATTCAAATGTAATTCAACTCTTTTTTCAGGAGCATTATCCACAAATATATGTCGTGGTGCTTCTTCCATTCCATCAATCATCATAGAAATTCCCTTTGCATATTGATCATATTCAACTCTACCTACTGCTGTTACATAAATTCCGTTTGAGATTGATTTAGAATTTATTTTATCAGAAAAAATTTGTAGTTTTTTATCATCTAAAAACAATTTACAACTCATTGCAGAAGTTTCATCTTCAATATCAAATAAAGCTAATTTTTTGCCACTTTTTAACTCTCTAATATCTAAAGAATAAACTCTTCCCTGAATTTTACAAAAACCACTATTTTGATCCAAATCAGAAATTTCTAAAATTGGTTCTTTATCTGAAATTTTTTTACCAATTTTAAATTTTTCTTTTGATTCATCATTTTCTTTAATTACTTTAACTTTTTCAGTTTTATTATCTTTTTCTTTTTGAATTTCTTTTCTTTTATTTTCTAATTTGTTTTCCAATTTTTCAGAACTTTTTTCTTCTCTTGTAAATAAACTATTTAGCATTAATATTTCAATATCTTTATTGTATTTTTCTGAAATAAATGATTTTAAATCATTTAAAAATGAATTCGAAATTAGTTTAAATCTACAAATAGAGTCGGATATATATATTTCTATATAATCCTCTAAAAAATTTATTCTATCATTATTTGTAAGAGTAAAACCATGATTTTCCAATAATTTTTGTACTTCATTTACAAATTCATCATAGTTTATATAATAGTAATAATCATATGGACATTCTGATTTTGAAAAACTCTGAACTGAGATAGCCACTTCTCTACCATTAAATAACTCATGTAGTTCTTTATCTAAAACTACAAGTTCTTCTATTCCAACTTCATCGGAGTTTGTAAGTAATCTAAAATCTATTTTTTCATCACCAAAAACAAACTCATCAATAATAAAATCTTCTGATAAGCTGTAATTTTTTCGTTGTGAAAAATAAAAACTTTTTAAACTCCTATACATACTATTCCTCCAATTTATTAATTTCATTAATCAATTCTTTAAGTAAGTCTTTTTCATCTACTTTTTTAATAATTTGTCCTTTTTTGAAAATTAACCCTTTTCCATTTCCACCTGCAATTCCTAAATCTGCTTCTTTTGCTTCTCCAGGACCATTTACAGGACAACCCATTATTGCAATTTTAAAGTTTTTCTTAATATGTTTTAATTCCTTTTCTGCCTGTTCTACAATATTAATTAAATCAATTTTTGTCCTTGAACAAGTAGGACATGAGATTAAGTCAATTCCATCTTTTAAAAGTCCTAATGAACGTAAAATTTCTTTTCCGACTCTAACTTCTTCAACTGGATCTCCAGTCAAAGACACTCTAATAGTATCACCGATTCCTTTTGCCAAAATAATACCAAGTCCTACTGAAGATTTTATAGTTCCTCTAAAATTTGGACCAGCTTCTGTAATTCCTAAATGTAGTGGATAATTACATAAACTACTTAAAAGTTCATAAGATTCAACACAAATAGGAACATTACTTGATTTTATTGATATTTTAATTTGGCCAAAATTTAGTGATTCTAAAAACTCAACCTGATCTAAGGCACTATAAACTATAGACTCTTTATTAACTCCATGAAACTTATCAATAAATTTTTGATTTACAGATCCAGAATTAACTCCAACTCTTATTGGAATATTATGATATTTGCAACATTCTACAACTTCTTTAACTTTCTTTTTTCCACCAATATTTCCAGGATTAATTCTTAAACAATCAGCTCCATTTTCAGCTGCCATTATTGCAAGTTTATAATCATATTGAATATCTGCAATAAAAGGTATTGACGTTAAGGATTTTATCTTCTTAATAGCTAAAGCGTCGTCTAAATCATTAACCGCTGAACGACTAATGTCGCAACCTTCTGTTGCAAATTGATTAATTTGCTTTACAGTTGAATCAACATCCTTTGTTATTGTATTTGTCATTGATTGTATAGAAATAGGAGAACCACCTCCAATAGGCATGTTCCCCACATAAATTTTCTTAGTTATTTTTCTTTCCATTAATTTGCTCCAAAAATTCCTAGTCTTATTACATCTTTAAATGATACAAATAAAATAAGACCCATTAAAAATATAAATCCTATTGTATGAATTAAACCTTCTTTAGACCTTGAAACTGGTCTACCTAAAATTAATTCTATAAACAAGAAAACTAATCTTCCACCATCCAAAGCAGGTATTGGTAACAAGTTTATAAATCCTAAATTCACACTTAGAAAAGCAGTAATGTATAATAATGAGTATATACCATTACTAGCAGCACTACTTATTGCTCCAACTACTCCTATAGGTCCAGATAGCTGTCCTACTCCAACTTTTCCAGTAAATAATTGTCTTAAAATATCAAACATAGAACTTATAAAATAAAAAAATGTATTTAAACTTTCTTTCACTGACATTAGCAAACTTCTTTCTAATTTTGATGTAACACCTAAAACTTTTTCACCAGAATTTTCAAATTTTACTAAAATATCTATTTCTTTATTTCCTCTTATTACTTTAACACCAGTTTCTTGCTTATCTAATTTTGAGAGGCTTGTATGAATATCCTTCCAAGATTTTATTTCATAATCTCCAATACCTATAATTTTATCTCCCGGTTGTATCCCACATTTAAGAGCAACAGAATTTTTTTTGACACTCTCTACAGTTGTTGTTTGATGTCCTCTAATTGCAAACAGCGAGAAAAGAATAACAAATGCCAATATAAAGTTGAACAAAGGTCCAGCAAATATAGTTAAAATTCTTCCGCCTATTGTTGCACCATTAAAGTGTCCTCTTTCTGAAAAATCTAAATCCTGTTCTTCTTCGTTTTCATCTTCACCCTCCATAGCACAAAAACCACCTAATGGTAAGGCTCTGATTGAATATAATGTATCACCTTTTTGTTTGCCAATAATTTTTGGCCCCATTCCAACAGAAAACTCATTAACTTTTATCTTTGCTCTTTTCGCAAAAATAAAATGTCCAAATTCATGAACTACAACTACAACCATAAATACTAAAAGTGCTACTATTATTTTTATAATCATTAAATACTACCTCCAAATATACAAAAAATAATATAAACCAAAGGCGTCACAAACACTATACTGTCAAATCTATCTAAAAATCCACCATGTCCTTTGATAATATTACTAAAATCTTTTATTCCTATTTCTCTTTTTATTTTCGATGCAAATAAGTCTCCTAATTGAGCAACAATAGAAAGAATTATTCCTGAAACAATTATAAAAACAATATCAAATTTTAAAACAAAAAAATTAAATACATTTAACAGTATAAGAGACCCAAAAATCCCACCTAAAGAACCTTCTACCGTCTTTTTTGGACTTATACTAGGATATAACTTTCGCCTTCCAAAAATTATTCCAAACAGATAAGCAGATGTATCAGTTCCCCAAGAAGTTAAAAATACAGCCCAAAGAAGATTATTTTCTCCAAGTCTTAAGAAAACTCCCATAGGAACTGAAATATATATAAAAGAGAACAACAATTTTCCTAAGTTTTCAATATTAATTTTATTAAAAAATAAATAATAAATAGAAACAACAAGAAAATACAATGAAAAACAAGTTAATACTAAACTTTTATTTGAAATACCTATAGAGTACACCATTGCTATAGAAAACAATATACTAAAAGAAATTATAAATAAATCATTTAACTTAAATGTCCTAAATAATTCAATTAAGCATAAAACTGTAATAGTCATAGTGTAACCCATAAGTGCATATCCTTTAAGCCATATACATATAAAAGATATTATTAACATCAATACTCCACTTATAGTTCTATTGATAAAGCTAGTCATTAAATTCCCCCAAATCTTCTATTTCTATTTTGAAAATCATATATAGCCTCATACAAATCATTAGCATAAAATTCAGGCCACAAAGTATCTGTAAAATAAAACTCAGAATAAGCTAACTGATAAATTAAAAAATTACTTATTCTCTTTTCATTTCCAGTTCTTATCATTAAATCAACGTCAGAATTTTCTTTTGTATATAAATAATTCTTAAAACTTTCTTCATTCAAATTGTCTATTGAAAATTTACCTTTTGAAACATCATCAAATAAGTCTTTTATAGAAGAAATAATTTCTGCCCTACCGCCATAATTTAATGCGATATTCAAAACCATTCCTGTATTGTTTTTTGACTTATCTATACTATTGTCTAGTAACTTAACTATTGAACTTGGTAATCTACTATAATCTCCAATAACTCTAAAAATAATATTATTTTCTAAAATTCTTTTTAATTGAGAATTTATATAAATAACCAAAATATTCATAAGACCTTTAACTTCATCTTTAGGTCTTTTCCAATTTTCAGTCGAAAAAGCATACAAAGTTAGAGTTTTAACCCCTATTTTACAACACTCTTCAACAATATCAACTACTCTATTCATTCCCTCTTTATGTCCAGCAATTCTGGGCAAAAATCTATTATTTGCCCATCTTCCATTGCCATCCATAATAATACCGATGTGTTTTGGTATATTTGTAAAATCTATATCTTTCATTAAATTTCCATTAACTCTTTTTCTTTTAATTTTGTAATATCTTCAACTTTTTTAATAAATTTATCTGTAACTTTTTGAACTTCTTCTTCAGCTTGTCTTAATTCATCTTCGCTGATTTCCTTATCTTTTTCTAGTTTTTTCAATTTATCAAGTCCATCACGTCTCAAATTTCTAATAGCAATTTTGGCGTTTTCTCCATATCCTTTTACAACCTTAACTAATTCTTTTCTTCTATCTTCAGTTAAAGCTGGGAAAGGTAATCTTATAACTTTTCCATCATTAGATGGAGTTATACCTAAATTTGATGCTAAAATAACTTTTTCTATAGGAGTTATCAAAGAAGCATCCCAAGGTTGAATTACCAATAATCTTGCTTCTGGAACAGAAATAGATGCAACTTGTTTAATTGGTGTTTCTGTACCATAATAATCAACAGTAAATTGATCCAATATTGTAGGATTTGCTCTACCAGCTCTTATTGTTGTTAATTCTGTTTCATAAGACTCTATTGATTTTGACATTTTTCTTTCTAATTCATTAATTATTTCTTTATGCATTTTATTTCCCCCTTACTATTGTTCCTACCTTTTCGCCCTTTACTACTGAAACTAAATTTTCTGGATTGTCAATTCCGAATACAACAAGTGGAATATCATTATCCATACAAAGAGAAGTAGCAGTAGCATCCATTATACCTAATCCTCTATTTAAAATTTCTATATATGTTAACTCTTCAAATTTCTTTGCATCTTTAAATTTATTTGGATCTTTATCATATATGCCATCAGTTCCTGTTTTACCAAGTAAAATTACATCTGCTTGCATTTCCGCTGCCCTTAAAGCTGCAGTAGTATCAGTTGAAAAATATGGCATACCTGTTCCTGCACCGAAAATAACAATCCTCCCTTTTTCAAGATGACGTTCAGCTTTTCTTTTTATGAAAGGTTCAGCAACTTCATGAACATTAATTGCTGTCTGAACTCTTGTAGGTACTCCCATATTTTCAAGTGTAGCTTGTAATCTTAAAGAATTTATTATAGTTGCAAGCATACCCATATGATCAGAAGTTGAACGTTCTATTTTTTCACTTGAACGACCTCTCCAAAAATTTCCACCACCAACTACAATACAAACTTGAATACCTAAATCATATACATCTTTTACTGATTTACAAATTTTTTCAATTGTTTCATCATGGAGTCCATGTCCAATTCCACCAGACAAAGCTTCTCCACTAAGCTTAATAACTACTCTTTTAAAATCTAAATCCATAAGATAGTCTTTCTCCTTTAATTTTATACAATAAGTGTATCATTTTTTTATTATTTTTTCAATCTTTTTGTAACTAAATTTAATATAATGATATTATTTTAATTTGATTTTTATAAATAATATCAGATAATAAAAGTTTATACTATTATTTTTAAATTAAACTAAAAAAAGAGATAAAAATCAACTCTATCTCTTTTCTTTAATTCATAATAATATTATTAATAAACTTGTCAACATTTCTTTTTACAACTCAATTATTTTAAATTCTTCATCATAAATATTATACTTTGTTAGATGTGAAATAATCATAAATTTACATTTATATAATTTTTTTATATTGTTTATAATTAATTTTATTGTTTCAACATCTAAATTTGCATCAGGTTCATCTAAAAAAAGTATTTGGGGGTTAGTTATTAACGCCCTAGCTATTGTTAATCTCATCTTTTCTCCTTTAGATAAAACACTTACTTTTTCATCAATATAAAAGTCAAGTCCATCATACAAAGAATCTACCCAATTATCTAAACAAACTGTTTCTAAAGCTTTATATATTTTGTCATCACTAACATTTCTTTTATCAAGTAATATATTTTCTCTTACAGTACCTGAAAAAATCAAAGGTTCTTGAGATACATAAACAGGATTTCCACTATTTTCTAATTTACAATAATTAAAATTAATGCTCCCTTTATCAGGTTTTAAAATACCAAATATCAATTTAAAGATTGTACTTTTACCAATACCGTTTTTACCACAAATTATATAGTTATTTGAAAAGTCAAATTCTAAATTTAATCCATTTATTAAATACTCTTTACTGTCTAAAAATTTAAAAAATACATCCTTAAATTCTATCCTAGATACGGGCTTTAAAACAAATTTCGACATTTCAGAATTTTTTTTAGAATATAAAAAAGTGTTAACTTTAGAAATACTTATAAATATTTTTTGAATAATAGATATATATTCACCTGTATAACTCAAAAAGAAAATTATCCCTTCAACCATAGAAAAACATAGCAATAAATATCCAAAATTTATATCTCCTATTGAAACAAGATACATTCCATATATAATTATTATTAATTTAAATCCAATTTTATATACTATATTGTCTATAAAAAAAGTTATAGTCTCGTAAAATTTTATTTTTATTTTTTGTTTATAAACTTCCTCCAATACTTTTAAAATATCACTTTCTACTGATTCACTTAATCCAAAAATATTTATTATTATTAAATTATTAACATAATCAGATACATATTTTATTTTAAGCTCAATATTTTTTCTTATACACAAATATAATTTTTTTATCATTTTTATAAAAAATAAATTTAATATTATTGCAATTAAACCTAAAATGTAAAGGAATAGTAACATTTTGTATGAAGCATTAAAAATAACAATAGTTGATATAATACCTGATAGAATCGATTGAAAAAGCACTACAAAATCCCAACCTAATATCTTTGAATCATTTATTACATCATGTTGAATTAAAGTAATGTTTTCAGATGAATGTACAGCATTATCTCTATTAAGAATTGTTTTAAAAACTAAATTAGTTAAATTTTTAGTATATATATTAACACCTTTTTCCATATGATATCCCCAAAAAGGGATTAAAAACACAAAATATAAAAAAACTAAAAATGTTAATAACATTAATAAAGGATAATGTATTTTACTATAATACAATTTTTCAAAAATTAAAAAATATAATATTCCAAAAAGAAAATCTGCAAAAACACTTTGAAATGCATTGAATAGAAATGAAATTCCAGAAAGTAAATTAAAACTATTTTTTACTAAATTAATTTTTTTAAACATCAATTTCACTCTCCTTATTTATTTCAAAAACTTTATTATCTGAAATTTTAAGTATTCTATCACTCATATCCATAAGTTTTTTTCTATGTGTAACCAATATAGTTGTAACATTAATGTTTTTTATCAAATCACAAAATAAATCCTCACTGTAATCATCAAGTGCAGATGTAGGTTCATCTAAAATCAAAATACTTGGATTTCTAAATAATGCTCTGGCTATACAAATTTTCAGTTTTTCTCCTCCAGATAAATTAGTTCCAAATTGTTTTACATCTATTTCTTTATCTAGTAAATAATTTATATCAAGCATTAAAGCTATATTTTCTAAATTTTTTAATTCAGAATTGGTTAAATCATTTTTTAAAGTAATATTATAATTTATACTATCATCAAACAAATATGTATTATTATCAACATATCCAATATTTTCCCAAATTTCTCTTTTTTCATTATTAACATCAAATCCAAAAACATTTATTTTTGTTTTTTCATTTAAGTCATATAATCCTAAAATAATTTTTATCAAAGTAGACTTTCCTGAGCCAGTTTCTCCAATTATAGAAATTTTTTCTCCATTCTTTACACTAAAATTTACATTCCTAAAAATAATTTTATCTCCATAATTAAAATCCAAATTTTTAACATTAATTACTGTACTATCAGTAAAGCTTAAACTTTTAAAATTATTCTTAACGATATGACAATCTTTTGAATCTATTATTTTTACAATATCATCCAACAAAACACTTATTGATTTCAAATTAGTGATTGTTCTTAAAAATTTCGTAAAAGGTAATGATATACCAACAACCATACTAAGTAGTGCAAAAAACTGTCCATAGCTCATAGGAGAATAATTTACTCTTAAAATTGCTATAAAAATTAATATAATAGTTGGTAAATATTCGTTTAATAGTGCAGGAATATAGGAAATTTGTTCTCTAAATGTGAGATAATTTTTAGATTTCAATAATATTTCTTGTTTTTTTCTATGTAAACTATCAACATAATCTTCAAGACTATTAATTTTTATATTTTCTATTTTTTCTAACATCTCTTTTTGAAAATTTATACATTCACTATATTCTCTATAATACTTTTGTGAAGAATATATCAGTTTATCTGTTAGCAAAAAGTCGATAAATACTGTAGTTATAACAACTGGTATAATTATTATAGCAGTCATTCTATCAATCAAAAAAATTCCTAAAAAAGTAAATATAAATGAAAAAGGTGTATAAATAAGACTATTTAAATTATTATCTAGAAAATCCGTAAATTTTGAAATTCTATCCATAATAACAATGGAATTATTTAATTCTTCTTCTTTTAAATTTTTTATATTTAAAATATATTTACTCAAAATTTTATATTCCAGCTTTATAGCAATAACTGAAAACAAAAATTTTTTTAAGGTATTCATAACCAAAAAAGCAAACAATAAGCACATAAATATTTTAACGCCAAAGTAATAAATACCATTTAATTCTATAAATTTATCAACTATTTTTTTAGTATAAACATAAACAAGAAGTTGACAAATAGAAGTTAATAGACAAACAGTAAAAATTACTATATGAGTAAAATAATTAAAATTAATAATTTTATATATTTTTCTAATCAAAAAAATCCCTCTCTATCATCAATAACATCATTTAACACTAATTGCAATTTTGATTACACTATTAAGTAACTTTAAAATCTAATTCATAATAATGTTATTACTTAAATTTTGGATAAACTCATCAACATTTCTTTTTAAAACTTGATTTTCTTCTTTTTCAAAATTAAAATCCTCACTCAAAAGCTCATCAACATATTTTATTGCAGATTTTAAAAGCTCATAATCTTTTTGGATATTTAAAATTTTAAATCTGGCTTCTCCTGATTGTCGATATCCTAGAATATCACCATATCCTCTAAGTAAAAAATCTTGTTCAGAAATATAAAAACCATCATTTGATGAACACATTATATTCATTCTCTTTTTTACATTTGTACTTTTGTTATTACTAACTAAAATACAAAAACTTTCATAATTTCCTCTTCCTATTCTTCCTCTTAGTTGATGTAATTGACTAAGACCAAATCTTTCTGCATTATAAATTACCATTATATTTGAATTAGGAACATTAATACCAACTTCTATTACAGTAGTTGCAACTAAAACTTTTATTTTTCCGTTTTCAAAATTTTTCATTATCTTGTCTTTGTCAACAGGTTTTATCTTTCCATGTATAAACTCAATTTCAACGTCTTGAAAATATCTTTCTTTTAGACGTTCATATAAATTTATAACTGACTGTAATTCCAATGTATCGCTTTCATCAACAAGTGGACAAACAATATAGGCTTGACGTCCTTCTGATATATATTTTTTTATAAAATTCATATATCTTTCTTCATAATTTTCATCTACAAAATAAGTATTCACCTTTCCTCTACCGCTAGGCAATTCGTCAATAGTAGAAATATCCAAATCACAGAACATAACAAGACCGACAGTCCTAGGTATTGGAGTTGCACTCATTACTAATATATCTGGATTTTTAGATTTTTTAGAAAGTAAAAGTCTTTGTTTAACTCCAAATCTATGCTGTTCATCTGTAATAACAAAGCCCAAATTTTTGTAAACAACTTTTTCCTGAAAAACCGCATGTGTTCCAATTACAATATCAATTTCTCCGTTTTCTAGCTTTTCTCTAATAGCTTTCTTTTCGGATTCTTTTAAACTTCCAACTAATAACTCAACTTTTATATTATAATCTGAAAAAAGATTTTTAGCATTTTCATAATGCTGTCTAGCTAAAATTTCAGTAGGAGCCATTAAAACTGATTGAAATCCATTTTTTATAACATTAAACATAGCAATAAAAGAGATTATTGTTTTACCACAACCCACATCTCCTTGAATTAGTCTATTCATTTGTTTATCATTAGACATATCTCTAAAAATATCTTCCAATACTTTATTTTGTGAATTTGTCAATTTGAAACTCAAAGATTTTATAAAATCATACGTTTCATCTTTTATCTCAAATCTAATAGCATCATCATTATTTCTCTTTAATTTTTTCATAGAGAGTTGAAAATAAAAAATCTCGTCAAATGCAAGTCTTCTTTTAGCTCTAATAAAACTTTCGTTATCTTTTGGAAAATGTATGTTTCTAATTGCATTGTCATAGCTTTCTAAGTTTAATTCATTTAGAATATTACTAGGTAGTTTTTCTTCAAAATATGAATTCTTTTTTAATAAATTTTGAATAATCTTAACTAAGTCTAGATTAGAAATTCCTTTACACAAATGATATTGTGGAATTATACTTCCAATAATATTAGCTTTATTTTGCATTGTAGGAGACTGAATTTCAACATTTTTTCCAAGTAATTTTGCCCTTCCATACATTTCATATACATTATTAATCTTTAAATTTTTTGAAATAAAGATATTATTAAAATATACAATTGTGCAATAATTCATTTCCTCATCCATTGCTAAAAATTTTGTAACTCTAATATTTCTTTTTTTTCTATTTTCCATTAAAGAAATAATTTTTAATCTATATGAATAACTTCCTTCTTCAGTTATTTCAGAAATTTTTTTAAATTTTGTTGTATCAATATAAGAATATGGAAAATACTCTAATAAATTATTAACTGTAAAAATTCCAAGTTTATTTAAAAGAGCAATTTTCTTTTCTCCAATTCCCTTAATATCTTTTAATTCCATAATTATCCTTACAAAAAAAGTCCTTTCGGACTTTTTCTACTCAACTGAAATCAAATAGTAATATAATGGTTGACCACCATATACCAATTCAACTTCAATATCTTTATATTTTTTCTCAATTAATTTTACTAATTTTTCAGCATCTTTTTCTTTTACATCTTCTCCATAGTAAAGACTTACTATAGATGAATCTTCATCAACAAGCTGATCAATAAGTTCTTTAAATGTATCTTCTATTTTCTTTTTAGAAACAGTTATCTTACCTTCATTTAAGCCCATAAAGTCATCTTTTTTGATTTTTACTCCTTCAATTTCGGTATCTCTCAGAGCATAAGTTATTTGACCAACTTTAATGTTGGAAATAGCTTCAGTCATAAGTTCAATATTTTCATCAACTGATAGAGATTCATCAAAATTAAATAATGAACTAAATGCTTGTGGGATTTGTTTTGTTTTTATAACATGAAGTCTTTTCTTTGAAATTTTTGCTGCTTGTTCTGAAACAAGTATAATATTACTATTATTAGGGAAAACAAAAATATCATCAGCATTAATCTTTTCAACTGCTTTTAATATATCTTCAGTTGAAGGATTCATTGTTTGTCCCCCAGTAATAATTTCGTCTACCCCCATACTCTTAAAGATTTCATCAATACCATCTCCTGTCGAAATAGAAATAAAACCATATTTTTTATGTTCTTTAACTTCTTCAGAATGCTTAGCATCTGCAACTTCTTTGTCTGTATGATGTAAATGATTATGTTGTCTTCTCATATTATCAATTTTTAAGTCATGTAAAGGTCCAAATTCTAATGCCCATTCAATTGCTTGTCCTGGATGATTGGTATGAACATGAACTTTTATAATATTATCGCCCTTAACTACAATTAAAGAATCTCCAATACTTGAAAGCTTATCTCTTAATATTCCATATTCTTCTGAATCACTTGTAACCATAAATTCAGTACAATATCCAAATTTAATATCTTCATCTTGTTGTGCAGCTAAGTGTTCAATTCTTGCAGGTCTGTTAAATTCGTAATTATTTTTAATTTCTACTATTTCATCTCCTAATGCACCTTCAAGAAGATACATCAATCCACGACCGCCTGCGTCCACTACTTCTGCTTCTTTTAAAATAGGTAAAATTTCAGGAGTTTTTTCCAAACTTCTAAAACCTTCCTTTAAAATTTCTTTGCAAAATTCTATTTCATCATTATAATGAGTGTAGTTGGCTTCTGCAAACTCACCCATTTCTCTTATAACTGTTAAAATTGTTCCTTCAGTGGGTTTTATAACTGATTTATAAGCAACCTTATAAGCATTTACAAAACATTCTTTAATAGTTTCAACATCAAGAGTTACACTTTCTTTACTTCCTAAATAGAATCCCCTTAAAATTTGAGATAAGATTACTCCTGAGTTTCCTCTTGCTCCCATCAATGCACCATCGCTAATAGCTTTAGTAACATCTGCACAAGTATTAATTTTTGAATTTTCTAAATTCTTTATTGCTGATTTAATAGTCAAAGACATATTAGTACCTGTATCTCCATCAGGAACTGGAAACACATTTAAGCTATTAACTATCTCTTTATTTGTTTCAAGATAATTACGAGCTCTTACAAATGCCATTTGCAACTGTTCACTATTTATCATAACTTCCTCCTAATTACCTTCTAATTTTATTCCATGCACATTAACATTAACTTTTTTTACAGTTAATCCTGTCAAGTTTTCAACATTATATTTTACATTTTCTATTATATTTTCACAGACTGTTGATATCTTTATTCCGTATTGAGTAACAATATGTAAATCTATAAAAATATTATTTTCTTTAAGTACTACATGAACACCTTTACCAGAATTATCCCAACCCAAAAGTTGATAAATTCCATCTTTAGGAGAAACATTAGCCAATCCACTAACTCCATAACTTTCTCTTAACACATTAGCTACAATTGTTTTAATCACAACAGGATTAATAGAAACTTTACCTAATTTATTATTAAATTCCATAAAAAAACCTCCTAATTTATACATAAGTATATAGATTACTATATCAAATTTTAAGAAAAAAATCAAGATTTTTATAAATCTTTAATTGCCGATTCCCATTTTACTTTCATAACAAAAAAGAAAAATATAAATGCAGCCATACAGTTTGAAAATAAATTACCCCAGAATATTGAATATACACCCAAATATTTTTCTGTAAATACTATAAAAATATATCTAAGTAGCCAAATTCTCATTATTCCAGTAAGTAAAGGCATTTTCGTTCTTCCCAAACCAATAAATACTCCTTGTTCAACTGTAAAAATTCCAAATCCAATTACAGAATACATATAAATTGTTAAAGCTTTATTAGTTATAGTAGTAATTTCAGGATTCTTTTGGAATAACTCTACAATATAAGGATTTAAAGGAGTAAAAATTATAATAATAGCAAAAACTATCATCAAAGAAAATAAAATTCCATAATAAAATATTTTTTTTGCATTTTTTACATTTCCGTTTCCTATATTCATACTAATCATTGTTGTAACTGTAGTTCCAACACTTGTTGGCAAAATGAAATAAATTGAATTTATATTAGAAGCAATGGTAGAAGCATTAAGTGCAATAGATCCATATTTCACTACTTCTTTATTAATTAAAAAGAATCCGATATATACTAAAATATATGATAATATGCTAGGAATTGCTAAATTCATCGTCTTTTTAATAAACTCAAAGTCAAATTTAAAGTTTTTTAAAGAAAGTTGCATATCAGATTTTTTTATAAACAAATCATAATACATCCAAATTCCAATTAAAAAGTAAGACATAAAGGAAGCAGATACTGCACCAAAAACACCTAAATTTAGTATTGACAAAAATATTGTATTAAAAATAACTTTAAAAACTAACAAAATAATCATCCGAAAAAATGGAGCTTCCGGATGACCCGTTCCATTTTTAATAGAATTAAAAATAGCTGCCATAAATAAGAAAGGTAAAACAAAAGAATATAGTCCAAGATACTGAAAAACATGTACTGATAATTCTTCATTTACTCCTCTTGAAATTACATAGGATAATACTATACAAAGTGGTGACAAAATCAATCCTATTGTAAAAGATAAAACCAAAATTTGTACTGAAGCCTGTTTAGTTTTTTCTATATCTCCCTTACCATATAATTGTCCAATCATTGCTGAAGCGGCTACACTTAGCCCCTGTGAAAATGCATTTAAAATGTTTATAACAGATTGAGAAAATCCAATAGCTCCCGCTATAATATAACCCGCTTTATTATTTAAAAATAATCCATCTGTAATAGGAATTAAAGATTGCACCAAACCCATCATAAAAATAGGTATAGTTAAAATAACTATAGTCTTTAATACTTTTTCACTAAGAATCATATTTCGTCGTTCATCAGAACTTTTATTAAAAAATTTTATATTCATAAAAAATCACTCCAACTAAATTATATACCTTAATGAAATTTATTTCAATGCGAGCAAAATAATAGCTGTCGATTTTTTCGACAGCTATATAAAAAATTTAAAATTATAATTCTATATCAAGTAACGCACCGATTGAATTGTCCAATTCTTGATTTTCAAATTTTTCTTCTTTTTCTTCTTCTACAACTACTTCTTTTTCTTCTTCAACTGTTTCTTCAACTGGTTTTTCAAGAAGTTCTTTTATTGATAAAGAAATTTTTTGATTTTCTTCATCAATATTTATAATTTTTACTTCTACTTCATCACCAATGTTTAATACATCTGAAGCCTTTTCAATGTGGTCATAAGAAATTTGAGAAATGTGAACTAAGCCTTCAACATTTTCTTTTAACTTAACAAATGCACCAAAATCAACAAGATTAATTACAGTACCTGTAACTACATCTCCAACTGAATTATTTTCCAAGAATAATTCAAATGGTTTTTTTGTCAATTGTTTTAAACCTAAAGAAATTCTATTTCTTTCTCTGTTAAGTTTTAAAATAACAACTTCTACTTTATCTCCGACATTTAAAATATCAGAAGGTTTTTTAATTCTATTCCAAGAAATATCTGAAACATGAATTAAACCATCAACATCTCCTAAATTTACAAATGCTCCAAAGTCAGTTAACTTTCTAATTGTTCCTGTTAAAATATCACCAACAGCTAATTTGCTCCAAGCTAAATCTAATTTTTCATTTAATTCTTTTTCTTCTACTTCTCTTCTTGAAAGAACAACTTTCTTCTTTCTTTCATCAATATTTATTATTGCACATTCTAATTTTTGACCAATATATGGTGTAAAATCTTTTACGAAGCTAGTTGTAATATGACTTGCGGGAATAAAAGCATTAATTCCATCAACAGTAGCTAATAGGCCCCCTTTAACTTCTTTTACTACTTCTGCTTCTACCAACTCTTTATTATTGAATTTTTCAACAAGATTTTGCCAATCTTTTAATGATTCTACTCTTCTAGTTGATAAAACAACATTACCTTCTCCATCATCAAGTTTAATTACATAAACGTCAATTTCTTGTCCTTCATGAAATAAATCTTTAGGTTTTTTAGTAACGTCAGAAGATAACTCATCAAGTTTTATAATCCCATCACTTCTATAACCAATGTTTACCATAACTTCAGTTTCAGTGACATAAATTATAGTTCCTTTCACTATGTCTCTTGGATAAATTTTCTTAATACTCCCTTCTATTTGTTCCATAAATTCATCCTTGCTTAAAATTTCCATACCTTCAACTACCTCCTCTATTAACCAATCCGGAGTTGAAGCACCGGCGGTTAATCCTATTTTCTTATATTTTACCATATCTTTCAATGGCAAATCTAAAAATGTTTCAATTCTATATACATTTTTACAATGCTTTTTGGCGACATCATAAAGCTTATTTGTATTTGAGCTACTGTATCCCCCAATAACTATCATACAATCCACCTTCTTAGAAATTTCTTCGCAAGAATTTTGTCTTTTTGAAGTTGCATCACAAATTGTATTTTCAATTATAACATTTTCATTCCTATCCTTTATTATATCAGAAAATTGAAAAAATTTCTCTACTAAATTGGTTGTTTGTGAAATAATATATAAATTTTTTTTATTTTTTATCGTTTCGGCTTCTTCTTTTGTATTTATTACACAAACTTTATCACCACAATAACCAACCATAGCTTTAATTTCTGGATGATTTTTATCTCCGATAATTATAATCTCATATCCATTTTCAACTTTTTTTTCAATTTTTCTATATATATTTAATAAAACTGGACAAGTACAGTCAATATACTTATGTCCATATTCCTCCATTTTTTTCTTTATACTAGGATGTATTCCATGAGAACGTAAAACAATAGTTCCTTTTGTCTCTTCTTCAAACTTATCTATTATTTTAAGTCCTTTTTTATCAAATTTTTCAACAACTTGTGGATTGTGAATTAATTCTCCATAAGAATACACATTTTCATTATTATGATTTTCATTTAAAGTTTTATCGGCTAATTTTACAGCTCGCTTTACTCCAAAACAAAAACCTGCATTATTTGCTATATAAATCTCCATACTTTCCTTGATAAATTTTATTAAATAATTCTTCTGTCAATTTATCAATAGCCTCCGAATCCTCCATATTTTCAAAATCACTAATTTCAATCATAGGGTATATATCAACAGTTATTTTAGAAAAGATTTTATAAGTACCTTCAATATGAATTGGCAAAATATTGACTTTATTTTTTAAGGCAATTAAAGCTACACCTTTTTTCATATTGTTGATGTCGATAGTTTTAACTCTAGTTCCTTCAGGGAAAATTCCAAGTATATTTCCTGATCTAATAACTCTAAAGCAAGACTTTATTGCTTTTAAATCAGTATTTTCTCTATCTATAGGTATAACACCTAGTTTTGAAAAGAATTTTGCCGAAATCTTTTTATCAAAAAGTTCTTTTTTTGCAAGAAAAAATATTTGTTTTTTAGTTAATGTAGCAAGAATTACTGGATCAAAAATATGAATATGATTAGCACTTATAATAATAGGCTCATCATCTTTAAAATTTTCAATTCCATTTACTCTAACCCTATATATAATTTTAATAAGAATAGAAACTATCCCAAGTAAAAACTTATACATTATTATCTCCTCTAATATAGGATAAAAACTCTAAAATAGTTTCTTTAAGAGTCTTATCAGTAGAATCTATTTCAATTGCATCTTTTGCTTTTTTTAAAGGAGATACTTCTCTATTCATATCGTCGAAATCTCTTTTTTCAATACTTTCTCTTACTTGTTCCAAATTAAGACCTTTTTTTCTCTCACTTTGCAAAAATCTTCTTTTTGCCCTTTCTTTAGAAGAAGCAGTTAAATAAAATTTAAAATCTGCCTTTGGAAAAATAACAGTTCCAACATCTCTACCATCTAGTACACAACTGGCTTCCATTCCAATTTTTCTTTGAATTGAAACTAAGTTTTTTCTAACATAATCATAACTTGAAACTAATGATGCCCCTTTTGAAATCTCATCAGTCCTAATTTCCTTTCCTAATTTTATACCATCCATATAAAGATAATTAGATTTATAAGTAAAATCAGTATTTTCAAGAATTTCCTTTATTTTATCATGGTTATCTAAAGGAATACCATTAGAAATAAGTTTAAATGCAATTGCTCTATACATTGCTCCTGTATCTATATAATTAATATTTAAAATTTTAGAAAGTTTTTTTGCAATGGTACTCTTACCAACTCCTGAAGGTCCATCTATTGCTATAATATAATCCATAATTACTCTCCTTCTATACAGGAAACTCCAGCTAAATGTCCAGTAGAAAATGCAATAGTTAGATTATATCCACCTGTATTTGCATCTACATCTAATAGTTCCCCTACAATATATAAATTTTTTATAAGCTTACTTTCCATAGTAGAAGAATTAATCTCCTTAACTGAAACGCCCCCAATAGTAATAATTGCCTCACTTAATGGTCTTAAGCTCTTAAAATTAAATTTTAAATTTTTTATAGTTTCTACAAGCTTTTTTCTATCTTCTTTATTAATCTGATTAACTGGAATTTCTCCATTAACTCCAGATTTTTCGAGTACAAGTTCAACCATAGAACCTATTAAAACATTCGAAAGAACATTTTTTAAATTTTTATTCTTATTTTGATCAAATTCTCTTAGTAATCTAAGATCCAATATATGCTGATCAAGTTTAGGTTTTAAATCAATTGAAATAACAAAATCTTTTGAATTATCAAAATACTTGCTTGATTTTAAAACTATTGGTCCACTAAAACCTGTATGAGTAAAAATCATTTCTCCAAACTCAGAATGTAAAAGCTTTTTATCTTTACCATATATATTAAAATCTACAAATTTTAAACTTACTCCTGAATATTTCCTAATATTTTCTTTTACATCAATTCCAACAAGTCCAGCTTTTAAATCTGTTATTGTATGACCCAACTTCTTTAAAATTTCATGTCCCCTTCCCCTAGAACCTGTAAAAGGATATGATTTACCCCCAGTAGCAAATATAACTTTATCAAAAAGTCCATAATCTTTATTGCATATTAGTTGAAATTTTTCTCCAATAAGTTTTACATCTTCAATTTCAATATTTAAAATAATTTTTATGCCTTTATTATTTAATACTTTTTCCAAAACTTTTATAACATCACTTGATTTATCAGAAAACGGAAAAACTCTTCCCCCACGTTCAACTTTAGTTTTCAGTCCATTATCATTAAAAAAAGTTAAAATATCTTCATTAGTAAAAGAATATAAACTACTATATAAAAAATTTTTATTTCTATTTATTTCATCAAAAAATTCGTAAATTTCTTTTGAGTTTGTAATATTACATCTTCCTTTGCCGGAGATATAAATTTTCTTTCCAATTTTTTCATTTCCATCAAACAAAAAAACCTCACTGTTTTCATTTTTGGAAAATATCGCACTCATAATACCTGATGCACCTGCACCAATAACTGCTATTTTTATAAAATCACTACCTTGAACTTAATAATTTAACTCATATAAGTATAAAATATTTTTTGCATTTAGTCAAATTTTTTTGTGATTTAATTTTTGAATTTTTACATTTAAAATAATATCATTAAATTGTAGAAATATGTTTTATATTATTAAATAAAATTTCTTATGTAAAATTGTAAAATTTTTTAAATAAAATAGCAAAAAAATAGGAAGATAAAAATCTTCCCAAAAATCATATTTATAATTATTCAGCTGAAGTAAATGAAGGTCTTTCAACAAAACCACTCTTTAAACATGTAGTACAAACATTAATTCTCTTTACAGAACCGTCAACAACAACTCTAACTTTTCTAATATTTGCTCCCCATGATCTACTGCTCTTTCTATGTGAAAAAGTTACTTTATTTCCAAATAATTTTGTTTTATCACAAATTGCACATCTTTTTGACATTTTCATACCTCCTTTTACAAACTCAAATTTAACATTAGTATTATATCATAGAATACTCGCCTTTGCAAGTACTTAGGTAGATCATATTAAATATTTTTTTGCAATCAATATAGAGGTAAATTAAAATATATATCATTTTAGACTAATACTTTGTAAAAAACTTTCAAGATTTTCTTCAGTAATAATTTCAATTCCAAGCTCTTGTGCTTTTTTTAATTTTGAACCAGCCTTTTCTCCTACCACTAAAAAGTAGGTAGATTTAGCTACTGCAGATTGAACTATAAGTCCATTTTGTGAAAAAATATCTTCTAAATCTTTTCTTTTATACTTCTCAAAAGTTCCTGTTATTACTATTTTCTTATCTGTAAATTCACTTTTTGAAATTTCTTCATAAGGAACTACTTCTATTCCTTTTTCAAGTAATTTATCTAAGGCATCTTTACTGTATTCATCATTAAAAAATTCAAAAATGGAATTAGCTACAATATCTCCAACATCATTAATTTGTAGTAGTTCTTCAACAGTTGCATTTCTTAAATTATCTAAATTTTTATATTTTTTAGCTAAATCTTTTGCGGTTTTAATTCCGACATTTTTAATTCCAAGTGCATAAATAAAGTTCTCTAAATTTACCTTTTTACTCTCTTTTATTGAGTTTAGTAAATTATTAACCTTTTTATCTTTAAATTTTTCTAGAGTGATAAGTTCATCATATTTTAAGTCGTATATTTTATAAACTTTATCAACTCCTAATTTGTCAAACAATGATTCAATTGTTTTTTCACTAAGTCCTTCAATATTCATTGCATTCTTACTTGAAAAATGAACAAGTGAAGAAGTTAATTGTGGTGTACAGGCTAGCGTATTTGTACAAAAGAAATGTACTCCATCTCTAATTAATTCACTATTACAATAAGGACAGTGTGTAGGCATTTTAATTTCTATCTCATTTTCACTATCTTCGTCCATTATTCCAAGAATTTCAGGAATAACATCGTTTGAACGTCTTATCAAAACTCTTGAATTAATTTTTACTTTTTTTCTTAAAATATCATCATAATTATTTAATGTTGCTCTTTGAACAGTTACATCTCCTATTTCAACAGGTTCTAAAATTGCAGTTGGAGTAACTTTCCCTGTTCTTCCCACATTCCACACAACTTCTTTTAAAATTGTACTATATTCCTCTGCTTCAAATTTGTATGCTATTGCAAATCTAGGAAATTTATTAGTATATCCAAAAAATTCCCTAAGTTCAAAATCGTTAACTTTAATTACAACACCATCTGTCAAATAATCAACTTTTTTTCTTAAAATCTCTATTTCTTTTATTTTATCTTTAATTTCATTTATATTAAGACATTTTTTTTCATATCCATTTACTTTGAATTTATTTTCTTTTAAAAATGAAATCATTTGTTCTTGAGTTTTGAATTGTTCATCAGACTTAAAACCAACATTGTAAATAAAAGCATCTAAATTTCTACTGGCAGTTTTTTTAGGATCAAGATTTCTAATTGCACCAGCAGCAGCATTCCTAGCATTTTTTAAAGGTAACTCAGCAGTCTCATTATATTTTACAAGAGCGGAAAGTGGCATAATAGCCTCTCCCTGTATTTCAATTAAACCTTTATAATCAATTTTAAGTGGAATACTCTTTATTGTCTTTACTTGTTCAAAAACTTCTTCACCATATACTCCGTTTCCTCTTGTCGATGCAGAAATTAAAATTCCATTATCATAAGTTAAATTTATTGTTAATCCGTCAAATTTATACTCAACATAATATTCCAAAGTCTTTTTGGTTCTATTTATAGAATTGTATTCATTCAAAAGTTTTTTGCATCTATTATGAAAATCTTCAAGTTCTTCAAAACTTTGTGCCTTTTGTAAACTGTAAAGCTCTTTTAAATGTGTATGTTTTTCAAATTTTTCTAAAACTTCTCCACCTACTCTTTGAGTTGGAGAATTTGGTAAAATTACTCCTGTTTCTTTTTCCAATCTTAACAGTTCATCATAGAGTTTATCATACTCAGCATCACTTACAATAGGTTCGTCTAATGTATAATACTGATAAGCCCAAAGATTTAATTTTTCTGTAATTTCTTTCATTTTATCCATTATTAAGCCCTCTTTATACGCTTGTCTTTTTTTATATCAAATAATTTAATTCCTTCTCCATCAAATGCAACCATAAGCATAACCTTTGTTCCTGCTTTTTCACATTTAATTACAGTTCCTATACCATATTTTTCATGTATAATCTTTTCTCCAACTTTATAAACATCTTTAGAAGAAGTCTTAGTTGGCTTTTGATAATGATTTAGTGGTTTATCTAATTTTGTTCTACCTAAATCTGCATTTGAAACATAAGTTCTGGAATAATCTGTATAAGCATCATTTCTAATTTTCGAAGTAGTAACTCTTTCTTCATCAAAATTAAATTCAAGATTAATGCTTTTATCGTCAACATAATTAATTATTTCATCTACAAAACTTGAAACTCTATAAAGATTTAATTTTCCATACATAGTCATACTCTTTGTTGATGAAATAAAAAGTTTTTCTTTTGCTCTAGTAATAGCTACATAGAAAAGTCGTCTTTCCTCTTCAAGCCCATCATCTCTCTCTTTAATTGACCTTTCACTTGGGAATATTCCCTCATTCATTCCTATAATAAATACAACTTTATATTCAAGCCCCTTAGCTGAATGAATAGTAGTTAAAGTAACTGTATCATCTGAGTCTTCAGTCTTATCTATATCTGATAAAAGACTATTAGTTTCAAGATAATCTAATAATTTCACATTTTTATAATTATTAGAAATTTCTTCTAAAAATAAATTTATATTTTCAGCTTTCTTTTCAAAGTCCTTCTTTTCATTTTCTCTTAAATAATCTACAAATTTAATTGATTCTAAAAGCTCTTTAACTAAAATTTCAATTTCTGTATCTTCAACACAAGTAATAAAACCAAAAGTCATATCTCTAAAATTTTCAAATTCAGTTCTTAATTTTTTACTCACTGAATCCAAAAATTCATTTCTAAAAAGTCCATCAAAAAGACTAATATTTTCTAAATTGCAATATTCCTCTAGTTTTTGCAAACTTACATTTCCAATTGAACGCTTAGGATAATTTATTATCCTTCTAAAAGCATTATCATCCTTCGGATTTGCAATTAATTTTAAATATGCCAAAATGTCTTTAATTTCTTTTCTATCGTAAAACTTTAGACCACCGACCATTCTATACGCAATAGAATTTTTTCTTAGTGCATTTTCAATTGCAAATGATTGAAAATTTGCACGATATAAAACTGCGATATCTGATAAATTATAACCTTCAAAAATCAAATTTGAAATATTTTGTGCAACTTCTATAGCCTCATAATTTTCATTTTGATAGCTTTTATAAATTATTTCATCTCCGCCCTCTTTTTTTGTCCAGAGATTTTTTTCTTTTCTATTTACATTATTTTTTATAAGTTCATTAGCACAATCTAAAATCTTTTGTGTTGAACGATAATTTTCTTCAAGTAAAATTATTTTTGAATTGGGAAAGTCATTTTCGAAATTCAAAATATTTGAAATATTTGCACCTCTCCACCCATAAATTGATTGGTCGATATCTCCAACGGCACATACATTTTTATATTTAGATGCTAAAAGTTTTATAATCTCATATTGGGCATCATTAGTGTCTTGATATTCATCAACATAAATATACTTAAATTTTTCAGCATAATAATCTAAAACTTCAGGGCATTTTTTAAAAAGTTCAATAGTTTTAAAGATAAGGTCGTCAAAATCTAAAGCATTATTTTTAATTAAGATTTCCTCATATTTTTTATATATTTTTTCTACTACATCAGTATTACTTCCAAAGGAAAAATATTTTGAAAATTCGTTAGATTTAACATTTTTCCCTTTAGCATCACTTATAATTCCTATAACTGCATTTTTAAACTCTCCAAGTACACTTTCCCAAGTAGGATTTTGTTTAAAAATCTCTTTTAAAACTAACTTTTGATCATCTCTATCATAAATAGTAAAATTATTTGAATATCCTATTTTTTCTATATTAAATCTTAAAATTTTAGAGCAAATTGAGTGAAAGGTCCCTATCCACATACTAGAAATATCTCTTTTAAAGATATTTTCTATTCTCTCTTTCATTTCCTTTCCTGCTTTATTTGTAAAAGTAATAGCTAAAATTTCATACTCACTTACATTTTTTTCTAAAACTGCATAAGCTATTTTAGTAGTCAATACCTTTGTCTTTCCACTTCCTGCTCCCGCAAGAACCAACAATGGAGATCCAAAATGCTCTACAGCCTCTAATTGTTTATTATTTAATCCTTTTAACAGATCCATACATAACCTCATTACTTATCTATAAAAAAGCAATGGGTTTACCATTGCTTAATTAAAATTTATTTTCCAATAGCTTTAACAATATCATTTGAAATTTTTACAATTTCAATATTTTCAATATTTTTAGCTTTTATTTGAACATTTTTGCCAACATCTTCTTTTTTTACTGAAACATAAAGTTTTATATCCTCTGCGCTTAGCTTAGCTAAGTCAGACTCGAAACCTCTTACAGTAACTTTTATCCGATCTTGAAGCCCTTTTAATATAATATCCCTTCCTGAATCGTTCTCTATTTCAATAGTTGAAGCATCTATTTCCCATACTTTTTCAATTTTTTTATCAACATCAATATTAATAACGACTTTAAGATCATTATTTACAAGAGTAACATCGGAAGGTAATTCTAAGTTTAAATTAAACGAACCAGATTCCTTTATTTGAGATAAGTCAAAAGGCTTGGTGCTTATTTGAGAAATTTGTTCTAAACTCGTTAAATTACCAACTATAGAAACTATATTAGGAACTATATTTTTCTTTAAAATCCTAACATCACTAGGTGGCGAGTTAATCTCAACTAATTTTATTTGAACTTCTTTGAAATTCTTAAATCCGATAGAAACATTGGTGTCTGTTTTACTAAGATTAACCTTTTTTACTTCTTGATTAAGTTCATCAACTGGAACTATTTTTGATTGTACCACTTCATCGCTATCTTTATTAGTTACATCAACTACACAAAGAACTTTCTTTACTTTATTTACATAACTCACAGGACCTTTAACTACAACTTCTGAATCTGCAGGCTCTTTTTTTGCTACTACTTGATTTTTATTTTTTATCTGTCCAACAGTATCAACTTCCACTTTAAAAGTCTTAGTTACTTCTTCATCCAAAGTTACAAGTAAATCATTTTCTGAAGCTGATTTAAACTGAACATTAAATGGAACTTTATAATTAATAGATAATCTATGAGCTCCAGATGTTATTCCATTTTGCAAATTAACCTCTGCAACAATATCACTCTTATTTACAGAATAAACATCACTTCTTTTACCGGTAATAGTAACTGTTACGGTTGGATTTTCAGGGCTAACTCTTATTAATTTTCTAGATTCTAAGACTGATTGATTTTTAAAACTTACGGGAACATCATGAAACTGTCTAGTAACAACAGGATTAACTCCTCCTATAACTAGAAACCACATAACAATTCCTACACAAATTGAAATCAATTTTAATTTAAAATCTTTTTTTATAAATTCAATTATACTCTTTATATTAATCTTTTTTAACAATTTTATCACCTTGATTTTCAACAATTTCACTAACTTCTTCTTTTATATCTTCAATTATTTCCTTCTTTACTTCTTCTTTAAGTTCTTCCTTATTTACGACATCATCTGAAGCTTCTTTGTTTTCAAATAAATTTTGAAAAATTTCTTTCAAAGTATTAGTATTTTTTTCTTCGACAACAAAATTTTCAACCAAATAATTTAATAAGTACCCTTTTGAAACATTTCTATTTATTTTTGATTTTTCACAAATAGACACATATCCCGTTTCTTCACTAACAACAATTACTATGGCGTCAGATTTTTCAGAAATACCAATACCAGCTCTGTGTCTTGTTCCTAGCTCCATAGAAATTTGTTTATCATCCGTTAATGGTAAAAAACAAGATGCTGCAATAATATGATTATTACTTATAACCACAGCTCCGTCATGTAAAGGAGTATTAGGAATAAAAATATTCATAAGTAATTCATAAGAAACTTCAGAATTTAAAGAAATACCTGTTTCAATAATATCTCTAAGCCCCGTCTTTCTTTCCAAAACCATCAATGCACCAATTTTTTTATCTGCTAAAGAAAAACTTGCCTTAACAATTTCTTCAATAATATTTACATTACTTCTTGATCCTTCAAAATTAACTGGTTTTAAAAATTTATTATTTCCAATATGTTCCAAAATTCTTCTAAGTTCAGGTTGAAATACAATTAAAATAGCAATAAACCCTACTGTAACAGCATTATTTAAAATCCAACTTATAGTATAAAGTTTAAAAAATTCACTAAGTTTTGAAGCAATAAAAATAAATAGTATTCCCTTTATAAGTTGAGTTGCTCTTGTTCCCCTTATTAAAGCAAATAACTTATAAAACATAAAACTGACTAGAAATATATCTATAATATCTGTTATTCTAATAGTTGATATTAAAAAAACTAATTTATCCAATCCCATAAAATCACATCTTTCTAATTTTTATAATTCACATACTAATTATAATATAATCTAAATTAAAATTCAACATAAAAAAGATTGAAAAATTTTATTTCCAATCTTAAATTTAAAATAAGTTTATTCTTCACTTCTTGCAGCATCCATCATTATTGCACATTCCATTCTTTTTCTAAAGAGTTTACAACCATATTCATATATTTTTGTGATGTCTTTATGCGTATGATATGCATTGGCAGGACAACCTCCTGCACAATAAAGTTTTGCCCAACAATCTTGACAATCTTCTCTTGAATATATATTACAAGACCCAAATGTATCCCTTATATCTTCTCTTTTTATTCCATCAAAAACATTCCCTAAACACATTTCTTTATCATTTACAAATTGATGGCAAGGATATAAATCTCCTGTCGGAGTTACAGACATATACTCTGTACCAGAACCACAACCTGCAATTCTTTTATGAATACAAGGGCTTGTTTCAAGATTTATAGTGTAATTATAAAAAGAAAATTGATTCCCCTCTTTTTCTCTTTTTAACATTTCTTTTGCCAAAATTTCATATTGTTCAAATAAAATAGGTAAATCTTCTTCTGTTAGGGCAGAAGGTGAACTCAAATCCGCAACAACTGGCTCCATACTCAATTCTGTAAAACCTAAATCAGCCATATGAAAAATATCATTAGTGAAGTCTGTATTATGATGCGTAAATGTTCCTCTTATGTAATAGTCCTTATCCCCTCTTTTTTCAACAAGTTTTTGAAATTTAGGAACTATTGTATTATAACTTCCTTCACTTTTTATATTAACTCTAAATCTATCATTAGTTTCTTTTCTTCCGTCAAGAGATAAAACCACATTATGCATTTCTTTATTTACAAAATCAATTACCTCATCATTTAAAAGAACTCCATTTGTAGTAAGAGTAAATCTAAAGTTTTTATTATGTTCTTTTTCTATACTTCTTGCATAATTTACAATTTCTTTTACAACTCTCCAATTAACAAGTGGTTCTCCTCCGAAAAAATCCACCTCTAAATTCTTTCTCGCTCCACTGTGTTCAATTAAAAAATCTATCGCTTTTTTACCGACTTCAAAAGTCATAATTGCATCTTTCCCGTGATATGTTCCCTGTTTTGCAAAACAATATTCACATGCTAAGTTACAAGTATGAGCAATATGTAAGCAAAGTGCTTTTACGACAGAATTTGATTTTAATTTAGGTTTAATTCCTTTGAAAATATCCTCAGTAAATAATTGCTTATTATCTTTTAAATATTCAACATCTTCAAGACATTCCCTAACATCTTTCTCTATAATATTTTTATATCTATCACAAATAATCTCTATTATCTCTTCTTTAGAATGATTTTCATAAAGTTCTATAATATCATAAGCAACTTCATCAACTACATGAATTGCTCCACTATAAACATCAAGTACAATGTTATATCCGTTTAATTTATACTGATGTATCATATTATCTACATCTTTCGCAAGGTTGATTTGCAACTCCTGATGATGTTTTAGATGCACTTTGACAAGATGTTTGACATTCTCCACATCCACCTTCAATTATTGAATTATGTAAGTTTCTTGTCTTTAATGTTCTTATTCTACTAACTGATTCACAAGGTTGATTTGCAACTCCTGATGATGTTTTAGATGCACTTTGACAAGATGTTTGACATTCTCCACATCCACCCTCAACTATTGAATTATGTAAGTTTCTTGTCTTTAATGTTCTTATTCTTGACATGATTTCTCTCCTTTATTTTTTATTTATGATATTAATTTTATCATTACATTTTGATTTTGAAAATCTTAAATCTATATTTTCTTCTCTGTATTTTTGAAATAAATTTAAGACTTCTTCAGTTATAATCTCTCCAGGTGTTAAAATAGGTATTCCCGGAGGATATGCCCATACATATTCCCCTGAAATCTTTGAAATTGAATTTTTTAAAAAAACTTCAGTAAGATTAGACATAACTGCGTCTTTGATACTTAGCTTTCGTTTTAACAACAATTTATTAAATATAAAATTTTTACAAACTCCGAGATTTAATTTTTTATCTATATCAAAAAGTGCATAAATTAATTTATCCAAAGATTTTATTGAAATTCCAATACCTGTATACGCTATTACATATTTAAAGGATGCCATCTCCAGTTCAATATCATACTCACTTCTTAAAATATTCATTAATTCATATCCCGAAATATCAGTTTTATTAGTTAAAATAGTTATCTTAGAATTATCCAATTCAAAAATATCATCTAATATTATATTTGATAAAACTCTAAGATTTTCCAAATTTTTACATTTTTCATAGAAATACTTTAAATTTTCTCTCCAATTATTGAATAAATTTTCCCCATTTTGTTCTATGCTTCTAATACAGTAATCCATAGATGACATTAAAATATAAGATGGACTTGAAGTTTGAAAAATTTCAAGTGATTTTCTTATTTTTGAATACAAATTTTTGTCTGAAATATGTAAAATAGCTGTTTGAGTAAGGGACATTAACGTTTTATGTAAACTCTGAATCGTAATATCAGCACCGAGTTGAATAGAGGACTTTGGAAAATAATTACTAAGTCCAAAACTGGCCCCATGTGCTTCATCAACAATCAATTTCGCATCATGCTTATGAACTGTATTGGCAATTTTTTCTATATCAGAAACAACACCCTCATAAGTCGGACTTGTTATCAAAACAACTTTAATATCAGAATTTTTCCGTAAAATTTTCTCAATGTCATTTGCATCAATACTCAAAAAAATTCCTAAACTTTCATCATATTTAGGATAAACATATTCAAAGTTCAAGTCAAAGACTTCTATTGAATGATAAATCGATTTATGACAATTTCTTGCAATCAAAATTTTATCTTTAGGTTTTGTCAAACTGTAAACTGCAGAAAAAATTCCCGAAGTTGATCCATTTACAAGATAAAAAGAACCTTCGGTATTCCAGAGTTTCTTTGAAATATCCATTGACTCCTTTAAAATTTCCTCAGGATGATGTAAATCATCAAAACCATCAATTTCAGTAATATCCAATCCGATAAATTCACTTAAAGTTTTAAAAGTTTCTTTATTTCTCATATGTCCCGGCATATGAAAAGCAGTTTTTGTTTCATCATAATCTCTTAACTTTTTTAATAAAGAATTATTCAAAAATTTCACATTCCCTCTTGTAATAAAATAAAAGGCAATTTAATAATATTCGTATTAAATTATCATATGCTAAATTATACTATATTTTTTTTCATTTTTCAAATTTAATTATATAAAATATTTTTCAATAAAAATCTTTCAATTAATTTGACAGTTTTCGTAATTGATATTTAATAAAAACATCCTCGCCAATATTTTTCTCTTTACCTGTATTTAATTCTATCATTTTTAAAGTTTTTTGATTATTTTTCTTTAATTTTAGTTGATATTCTATAAACACACCTCTAAATTGTTTTGAAACAATTTCAGCATGCTCCTTAGTTTCATAATCAACTATTTTTATTTTTTCAGGCCTAATAAAATTATCATCATCCAATTTATTTGAATTTCCAATAAAAGAAAGAGAAAATTCACTATTTAGAGCATCATACAATTCAGTAACTGTTGAATTTTGAATGATTTTTCCATCATTCATTAAGATGACTTTATCAGCCATTGTAAAGGCATCCTCTTGATCATGGGCTACAAGTATAGTTGTCATTTTAAAATATTTTACAAGCTTTTTAATTTCGTTTCTCATTGTAACTCTTAAATTTTTATCTAAATTCGAAAAAGGTTCATCAAGCAAAATAAGTCTTGGACTTATAACTAGGCTTCTTGCAAGAGCTACTCTTTGCCTTTGCCCACCAGATAATTCATGAATTTTTTTGTTTTCATACCCTTCAAGCCCAACATTTTTTACCATTTCAATAGATTGTTTTATTCTATCTTGCTTTTTTACATTTCTAAATTTTAACCCATAAGCTACATTTTCTAAAACATTTTTATTACTAAAAAGTCCATAAGACTGAAAAACTGTTGAAACATTCCTATCTTCTGGATTAAATAAACTTATATCTTCTCCATTTAGAATAATTTGTCCTGAATCATTTTTAATAAAGCCTCCAATTTATATTTAATTATAATAAATTTCTATAATTTATGATAAATATTTTCAAAAATACTTATACAAACTAAATAATTTAAAAATAAATCTTTAAATTGTTAACTCTCCTTATTAATTTTTAAAAAAATTTTATCTAAACCTGTTTTATTCCACTATAATTGTGGAATATAATAAAGGTATAAATTTTATGGGAGGTATTGTATGAAAAAAGAACGAAGTGAAATGATTTTAAATGGTAATATTTACAAAATTATTGCAATAATATCAATTCCAATTATTCTAAATAATTTTATTCAACAATTATACTCTCTTGCAGATGCGTTTTGGCTTGGAAAATTAGGAACAGCAGAGTTTGCATCAACAAGTTTTACTTGGCCTGTTATTTTTCTATTTAATTCTATTGGTATTGGTCTATCAATTGCAGCAATATCTTTAATTTCTCAATTATTAGGACGAAAAGATTTCTTACACGCACAAAAGTATGCTGATACTTTAATAAATATTTCTTTGCTATTTTCAATAATATTTATGTTATTAGGATATTTTAGTGCTGATTTGATAGTAAAAATGATGGGTGCAACTGGAGATTTAGCAAAATATAGTATAATTTATTTAAAATATAGCTATCTTGGAATTCCATTTATATTTCTCTACTACATATATTCATCAATATTATCTGCTCAGGGCAAGAACACAATTCCCACAATGATAAGTACAATTTGCGTTATATTAAATATGATTCTAAATCCAGTTTTTATCTTTGATGTAATACCATTTACATCAATTTCAGGACTTGGTCTTGGAGTTAAAGGTGCCGCTCTTGCAACTGTATTAACTCAAGGAATAATGTGCATTGTTGGATTTATTCATTTAAAAATAAATAAAGATATAATTAAATTAAACCTAAATAGTTTAATATATATTAAATGGGAAAAACATATCTTAAAAAGAATTTACAGAATTACTTTACCATCAGTAATAGGGCAAGTTGGAACTGCAATAGGATTCATAATAATGAACTCATTTATTCAAAGTTATGGAACTGAAACTGTTGCTGCTTATGGTATGGTAAACAGGATAGGTGGACTCTTAAACATTCCACCTGGTGGAGTAGGTTCTGCCATAACTTCAATAATTGGACAAAATATAGGAAATAATAATATAAAGAGAGTTAAAGAAACATTTAAAAAAGCATCCATTATTATAATTATTATGTCAATTTTAATTGCATTTATAAGTTTTATATTCAGATATGAAATCTTATCTTTCTTTATAAGTGCACCAAAAGATTCAGTACTTATGTTACAAGCAAATAGTTATATGTTCTATACATTAATAACTCTAGTAATGCTGAATATGTTTTTTGTATATCAAGGTCTTTTCCAAGGTTCTGGAAACAGTAAATATTCAATGGCAATAGATATGATAAGACTTTGGATAATAAGACTTCCATTAATACTTTTTTTCAAGAATTTTACAGGATATGGAGCAACTGGTATATGGCTTGCAATGGCGATTTCAAATGTATTAGTAACTATGATTGCTCATGCAATATATCTAAAAGGTGGATGGCAACAAGGTTCATTTTATAGATAAAATCTATAATAACAAAATGTTTATACATTAAGGTTGAGAATAACAATTTCTCAACCTTTTTTTGCTATACAAGTTTACTTTTAACATTGTTATTATTTTCTTTCACTAACAAAAAATATAAAAAAGCTCCCTTTCATAATGAAGCTCCCTTTCATAATGCTTTGCATCGGAATCTTATTTTTACACAACAAAAAAGACAGCGATAATGATATACCGCCATCTTAAAAATATTTTTATAATCCCATTTGTTTTGCAACTTCTTCAGCAAAGTTTTCTTCTTTTTTTTCTAAACCTTCACCTACTTCAAATCTAGTGTATTCTACAATTTCAATATTTCCGCCTAATTCTTTTGCTTTATCATTTACAGCTTCTAAAACTGTTTTGCTATCATCTAATACATATTGTTGACTGAATAAAGCATATTGTTGATCAATTAATGTATTGTCTTGAATAAATCTTTCAATTTGTCCAGGTAAAATTTTATCCCAAATTTTTTCAGGTTTACCTTGTTTCTTCAATTCTTCTTTTAATAGTTCCTCTTCAGCTTTTAAAACTTCATCAGTTATTTGAGACATTGAAGCATATTTTGGAATTCTCTTTAATTGTTTTCCAAGTCTAACTAACTCTTCATTTTCTTTTTCAATTGAACCTTTAAGAGCTAAATATTCTTTTTCAACAAAATCAGCATCTAAATCTTTATAACTTAAATATTGTGGTTTCATTGCTGAAATATGCATACAAATATTTTGTAATAAATCTTTTGCAACTTTCTTTGTAGCTTCACTATCACATTTTGCTTTAAGAATAACACCAACTTTTTTATTAAAGTGAACATATCCACAAACTATACTATTTTCGCAACATGCCTTAGCAAATGACAATCTTCTAACAACAATGTTTTCTCCAATTGAAGAAATTTGTAATTTTAAATATTCTTCAAAATTTGTTCCATCTATAGTTGAAGAATTTAATTCTTCAATATTCTTTAATTCATTATTGAATACATGTTCAGTTACTTTTTTAGTTAATGCAACAAAATTTTCATTTTTAGCAACGAAATCTGTTTGTGAATTTACTTCAGTAAGAGCTGCTTTTGTATTATTTTCATCAATTACTAAAGTAATTAAACCTTCAGCTGCAACCTTATTAGCTTTTTTAGCAGCTTTAGCTAATCCTTTTTCTCTCAAAAATTCAATAGCTTTTTCCATATCTCCACTAACTTCCTGTAATGCCTTTTTACATTCCATCATTCCGGCACCAGTAGCTTCTCTTAAATCTTTTACCAATTTTGCAGTAATTTCCATAAAACCCTCCTATAACTTATATAATCTATAAAAAATAAGGTAAGGATAAATATTAAAAATTTGAATCCTTACCCCAAAAAATTCTACTTACTAATTATTCTGCTACTTCTTCAGAAACTTCTTCTGCTTCTACTACTACTTCTTCTACTATAGCTTCTTCTGTTTCAACTTGTTCTCCTTGCTTAGCTTCAACAATAGCATTTGCAATAGTACCTGTTAATAATTTTACAGCTCTAATAGCGTCATCGTTTCCTGGAATAGCAATATCAACTTCATCAGGATCACAGTTAGTGTCAACGACACCAATAACCGGAATACCTAATATTTTTGCTTCATTTACAGCAATTTTTTCATTCTTTGGATCTATTACGAAAAGAACATTTGGAAGTTTGTCCATTTCTTTAATTCCACCTAAGAATTTTTCTAATTTTTCAGCTTCTCTTCTTAATTTAATTACTTCTTTCTTAGGTAATCTTTGGAAAGTTCCATCTTCTTCCATAAGTTCTAATTTCTTTAATCTTTCAATTCTTTTTCTTATAGTCTTATAGTTAGTTAACATTCCACCTAACCATCTATGACTAACATAGAATTGTCCACTTCTTTTTGCTTCTGTTTCAACAGCTTCTTGAGCTTGTTTTTTTGTTCCTACAAAAAGAACTCTACCACCATCAGCAACAATTTCTCTTACAAAATCATACGCTTGTTCAATTTGTTTTACAGTTTTTTGTAAATCAATAATATAGATTCCATTTCTTTCTGTAAAAATAAATCTTGACATTTTTGGATTCCATCTTCTAGTTTGATGACCAAAATGTACTCCTGCTTCTAATAAATTTTTCATTAAAATTACTTGTGACATTTTCTTACCTCCTGTTTTTAAGTCACCCATATTCCTCAACTTGACAAGAACCACTTGGGCAACACTTGTTCAATCAGAATATGTGATTATTTACCAAGATATTATAACATAATATATTATATTTTTCAACACATAAAGTATATTTTTTATAAAAAAAAATCAGACACGCAGTCTGATTCTTTTTATTAGTAATCAAAATTATTTATTTACTATTTCTTTTAATGATTTTCCAGCTTTGAATACTGGAGCTTTTGATGCTGGTATTTTGATAACTTCTTTAGGGTTTCTTGGATTTCTACCATCTCTTGCTTTTCTTTCTCTAGCTTCGAAAGTTCCAAATCCAACTAATTGAACTTTTTCCCCTTTAACAAGTGTTTCTTCAACAGTTTGAATAAACGCATTTAATGCTCTTTCAGCATCTACTTTTGTGATTTTTCCTTTTTCGGCCATGCTAGCCAATAATTCAGATTTGTTCATTAAAATTTCCTCCTAAATACACTATTATATTTAATAATTGCCTATAAAATGGTCACTTAACCATTGTGCAATATTATTATATATCAATTTTTAAAAAATATCAAGCAATTCAACCAATTTATTTAAAATTTTTAATTGGTAAACATCCAACTTCTTTTTTAATTTTTTCAAATTCATTTTTAAAGTTTTCAGATAGTATTGATTTTTTCAATTTTTCATTTATATTTTTTTTGCTTTCCTCTGAAAATTCTTCATAATTTTCAACAATTTCATTCACTTTTATAATATGATATCCAAATTTTGTCTTTACTGGTTCACTAATTTCACCAGCTTTTAACTTGGAAGCAGCATCATAAAATTCTTTAACCATAACCCCTTTAGTGAAAGTTCCTAAAACTCCTTTATTTTTTTTAACTGATGGATCTTTTGAAACTTCAGTTGCTACGTCTTCAAATTTTTCTCCATTATCTAAACGACTTTTTACATTTTTTGCATCTTCTTCTTTTTCAACTAGAATATGACTTGCATTAATTTGTGGTCCCTCATATTCACTTCCTTTGTATTTTTTCATAATGTCTTCATCAGTTGGAGCATAATTTTCTGTAAACCAAGCTTGAAATTTTTGTGAATATAAATTATCCTCTATTTTATATTTTAATTCTTCTTCTGTAAGTTTGGCCTTTTCAAGTTGTTCATCATATTTGTCACCCACTTGATCTTTTACTTTTTTCAAACCCTCTTCTACATCTTCTTTAGTTACAGTAACCTTAGATATTTCTTCTTCTGATTTTCCTTCATCTTTGTATTCTTTTTCTAATTTAGCAAATTTTTGTTTTACAACCTCAATATTAGTGAACATTTCTAATATATTTTGTTTCAAAGTTAAAGAAGCTTTTTTACCTTCTTCAGTTGATTCATCATATTTTGCTTTTTGATCATCAGAGTAAGATGCAATTACTCTATCATATTCTTTTTGTATTTGATCTTCAGTTATATACTTTTCCCCAATTTTCACCATAGCATTTTTTGGAGCAGTTGCACATGCGGTTAAAATCATAGCCGATAATGCAATTCCACTTACAAATTTTATAAATTTACTTTTCATACTTCTCTCCTTTTCGACTAACATTGTAATCTTTTGATATTATACATCATTTTTTTAGGAATGTCAAAGCTTTTTTCAATTTTTCTTCTTTAAAGAGAGTAAATTATCAACTAATTCAATACTTTCTGATAGTTTATTCTTATCATAATTGAATATTAACTCGGCGTTTTTATTTAAATTAAATTCAATTTTTCTAAATAAATTATCAGATAAACCGCCGATTAGCTTTAAAATATCTCTATTTGCCTGTTCAAACTTAAATACAACAGATTTTTCTCTCTCTATTATTTTTAAAAAATTCAACTCTGTAGAAATAGTTTTCAAATATGAAACATTCATAACATTTAATACCATTTTTGGAACATCTCCAAATCTATCAGTCAATTCTTCATAAATTTCATTAAAATCTTCTCTTGATGTTATTCCTGCAATTTTTCTATACATATCAATCTTCTGATTACTGTCTCCTATATAATTTGAAGGAATATATGCATCAACTGAAAGTTCAATAGTAGTTTGACTTTTAATATTAAGATTTTCTCCTTTAACGGTTTTTATGCTTTCTTCTAACATTCTAACATACATTTCATATCCGATAGTTTCTATATGTCCAGATTGACACTCTCCTAAGATATTTCCAGCTCCTCTAAGTTCTAAATCTCTCATTGCTATTTTAAAACCAGATCCAAACTCCGAAAAATCTCTTATTGCCATAAGTCTCTTCTCTGAAATTTCAGTAAGTACTTTATCTTTTTCATAAGTAAAGTATGCATAAGCTCTTCTTGTAGATCGTCCTATTCGTCCCTTTAATTGATATAACTGTGATAATCCCATCTTATCCGCATCGTATATAATCATAGTATTGCAATTTTTTATATCCATTCCCGTTTCAATAATTGTAGTACATAATAGTATATCATATTCTCCCTCTTGAAAATCATACATTATATTCTCTAACTCTTTGTTAGACAATTTACTATGAGCCATTGCAATTCTAGCATCAGGAACAAGTTTTGACAATTCAACATACATTTTTTCCATATCTTGAATTCTATTATATACAAAATAAACTTGTCCACCTCTATCTAACTCCTTATATATAGCTTCTCGAATTACAGAATCATTATATTCTAAAACAAAAGTAGCAATAGTAACTCTTTCTTCAGGTGGATCATCTAAAACACTCATATCTCTAATTCCAACTAAACTCATTTGCATTGTTCTAGGAATAGGTGTTGCAGATAAAGATAATACATCAATATTTTCTTTTATTTTTTTTAAGGCCTCTTTATGTTTAACTCCAAATCTTTGTTCTTCATCTATTATTAAAAGTCCTAAATCTTTAAACTCTAACTTATTTGATAATAGTTTATTCGTACCTATAAGTAAATTTACTTTACCATTTTTTACATTTTTCAGAATTTCTTTTTGTTTTGTAGGACTTCTAAATCTGCTAAGCATTTCAATTTCAACAGGAAACTCCCCTATTCTATCATTAGCTGTGTTAAAATGCTGTTGAGCAAGTATGGTTGTCGGAACTAAAAATGCAACTTGCTTATCATCCATCATAGCCTTAAAAGCTGCTCTTAAAGCTACTTCAGTTTTACCATAACCGACATCTCCACAAAGCAATCTATCCATTGGTTTAAATTGCTCCATATCTCTCTTTATTTCATTGATTGCTCTAAGCTGTGAATAAGTTTCTTCGTAAATAAAACTATCCTCAAATTCCTTTTGCCATGTTGTATCCTCTGAAAATGCAAAGCCTCTTATTTTATCTCTCTTCGCATAGAGTTGAACTAAGTCTATAGCTATCTCTTCTAGAGCTTTTTTAGCACGATTTTTTGTTTTTACCCAATCACTAGAACCTAATTTATTTAATTTTGGTCTATATCCATCTTTACCAATATATTTTTGAATTAAATTCATTTGATCAGTTGGAATATATAATTTATCATTTCCTTTATATAATATTAAAATATGATCTTTTACAACGCCTTCTATTTCTATTTGTTCAATGCCTCTATATTCACCAATTCCATGATTTTCATGAACTACGAAATCTCCAACATTTAAATCTGTATAATCAAGTAAATTTTCTTTACTTTTCTTCTTTGTTTTTTTAGAAGTCTTTTTTACAGTTCCATATATTTCTTTATGAGTTAAAAAAAGAACTTTTTGAATTGGATACTCAAAACCTGATTCTAAATTTAGGGTAGAAATTCCTAAAATGGAACTTTTTAATTCAAATTTTAATCCTTCAATTATATTAGAATTTATATTTTCATCAAATAATATTTCTTTTAAATTATTAGCCTTTTCTAATGAACCTGCAAAGATAACAATTTTATATCCTCTTTGTAATTTACATTTTAACCCCTGAAACAACATGTCAAATTTTCTGTTGAACATTTCAGATTCAATAGTTTTTAGATTTACAATACTTTTTGCATTAATTATTTTTGTCCTTTTTAAAAGCTGTGTAAAGTTAACTATACTAAACTCTTTAATTCTTCTTAAAATTTGTTCAAAAGGAATTAAAATATCTTTATGCGAATCTAAAATCTCTGCATTTTCAATAGAAAATACTACATTTTCATGAAATAAATTTTCTATTTCCAAATTTTTATCATAAATTTTTAAAATATCTTCTGTACATATTATTGAATCTTTATCTAAATAATCTAAAAGAGTTGAATAGCTACCTTTTCTTATATATGGTGAAATTAAATCCATATTTGAAATATGATAATTCACCTTCAAATCATTATAAATTTGATAAAACTTTTCTGTTGCTTTTTCAATATCTTTTCCAAATAATTTTAACTTTTGTAATTTTTCAATATCTTTATTCAGACCATTTAAAATATTTTCAACATCAGCTTTTGATAATACCATTTCTTTTGCAGGTATTATTTCCACCTTATTCAACTTTTCAACAGATCTTTGACTATTAATGTCAAATATACGGATGGAGTCAACATCATCTCCGAATAATTCTATCCTTATTGGATTTTCAAAATTTACTGGAAATATATCAAAAATAGATCCTCTTATTGAAAATTGTCCTTTTGCTTCAACAAAATCTACTCTATCATAATGCATCTTTATTAGATTTTCAGTTAATTCGTTTAGATTTATTTCAGAATTTTCATCAATGTAGATATAATGTGATTTAAAAAATTTTGGTGTGCTGATTTTTTTTGATAAAGCACTTGCAGTAGTTATTATTATGAATTTCTCTTTAGAAAGAAGTCTGTTCATTATTCCTATTCTTAAATTTTCTAAATTAGTCTCTAAGCTATTAATATTGTGAAATCTTATTTCAAAATTAGGATAAACAGCTACCTTATCCCCAACTAAATTTTTTAATTCATCACAAAGTTCATTAGCTCTATTTTCATTTTCAACAAGTAAAACTAAATTTTTATCGGGCAAATCATTAAAAATAGAATATATTAAATGAAATAAACTCTCTTTGATAAGTCCATTACAATAAATTGGAACATTATTTGATTTTAAACCTGAAATCATATCCAAATATGATTCATTATTTTTTAAAAAATCAATTAAAAAATTCATAATTAACTCCTCGTTTATAAAAAATATAGAGGAATATTATTCCTCTATACACATTCCATTATATTTACACATTGTTTTGTCAACATCACTTTTTATTATCTCTTCAACGGCATCTGTAGCAATTTCTAATTCTTTTTTCAAAATTTTCTCTTCAGATGATGAAAATCTACTTAAAACAAAATCTTTTAAATCCATATAATCAGGACATTTTCCAACACTTATCCTAACTCTAGGAAAATTTTCTGTTTCTAAATGATAAATAATTGACCTTAACCCATTATGTGTACCTGCACTTCCTTTTTTCTTAATTCTAACAGTTCCAAAAGGAATATCTATATCATCTAATACAACTATAATATTTTCAGGTTTTATTTTAAAATAATTTACTGCATCTATAACTGCTTCGCCTGACAAATTCATATAAGTAAGTGGTTTTAAAAAAACACATTTTTTGCCAAACATATTTATCTGACCACAGAAAGATTTAAACTTTTCTTTTTTCATATTGATACTATATTTTTCCGCTAAAATATCAATAACCCCATATCCCACATTATGTCTAGTTTCTACGTAATTTTTACCAGGATTTCCAAGACCTACTATTAAATATATATTATCTTCCATCAAAAAGCATACTCACAGGTCTATTGTTATTTATTCTATCAATAGCTTTCGCAAAATATTGGGCTACTGAAACAACTTCAATTTTACCACCTAAATTCTTTTCTTGAGGAATAGTATCTGTTACAACACATTTCTCAACTTTGGAATTAGAGATATTTTCTATTGCTTTTCCCGAAAATACACCATGACTTGCAGTAATATAAACTTTTTTTGCTCCTTTTGCTATTAGGGCATTTGCAGCATTTGTAATAGTTCCAGCTGTATCTATAATATCATCAACTATTATACAAGTTTTTCCTTCTATATCGCCTATAACATTCATTACTTCGGAAACATTTGGACGTGGTCTTCTCTTTTCCAAGATAGCAATAGGCAAATCTAAATAATTAGAGAAATTTCTAGCTCTTGTAACTCCACCTAAATCAGGAGAAACTACAACCATATCTTTTTTGTCTTCATCTTTTAATTCATCCTTGAAGAAATCAGCAAGTGGTTTAATAGCAGATAAATGATCCACAGGAATATCAAAATATCCTTGAATTTGGCCTGCATGTAAATCCATAGTTATAACTCTATCAGCCCCTGATTTTTCAATCAAATTAGCTACTAATTTTGCTGTAATTGGTTCTCTAGCTTTAGTTTTTCTGTCTTGTCTTGCATATCCATAATATGGAATAACCACATTAATTCTTCCTGCAGAAGCTCTCTTGAAAGCATCAACCATAATTAACACTTCCATTAGATTGTCATTAGTTGGATTGCAAGTTGGTTGAATAATGTAAACATCATAACCTCTTACAGTTTCCTCAACTGAAAGATTAATTTCACCATCACTAAATTTCCCGATATTGATTTCCCCCAGTGGCATATCAAGACATTTACAAATATCTTCTGCAAACTTTCTATTTGCAGTTCCTGAAAAAATTTTCATAGGTCCAGTATAAGCTAACATAATTCCTCCTAAAATATTACTTTCTTATTTTTAAATTCTTTTTATAAACCCAATTTTCTTTTTCAAAAGTTTCACTGCGTCCAATTATTAAAGAACCTTCATTTTCCACATCTGAAACCACAGTAGTTCCAGCAGCAATAAAAGTATCATTTGCAATTTTTACTGGAGAAACTATATTAGAATTACTACCTACAAAACAACCGTCTCCAATTTCAGAAATGTGTTTATTTTTCCCATCGTAATTTACTAAAATAGAACCACAACCCATATTTACATCTTTCCCAACAATTACATCTCCAATATAGGATAAATGACCAGCTTTGGTATTCTCTCCAACAGTTGAATTCTTAACTTCAACAAAATTTCCTATATGAACTTCATTTTTTAAAATACTATTTGGTCTAAGATGAGCAAAAGGTCCCATAGTTACAGAATCTCCAACAATGCTGTCCTCTATGTAAGAACTTCTAATTACAACATCATTTCCTATAACAGAATTTTCTATAAAAGAATCTCCTGTTATATATACATTTTCTCCTATTCTAGTATTTCCAAAAATTCTAGCACCACTTCCAATAAATGTATCTATTCCTATACTTATTCCCTTTTCAATAACAGTATTTTCTGGATTTTCCATTATAACACCATTTTTCATATATTCTGAATTTATTCTGTAACGCATAATTTTTTCAGCTTCAAATAGTTGAAGTTTAGAATTTATACCATAAATTTCTTCAATGTCGTCAAGTTTATAAGTTGAAACATGCTCTCCATCTTGCACTAAAACTTTGATTGCATCTGTAAGATATAACTCATTTTGAACATTATTTTGATCAATCTTTGTTATTGAATTTTTTAATGCTTTCCCATTAAAAACATAAATTCCTGAATTTATTTCTTTAACTCTCTTTTCTTCAATAGTAGCATCCTTATCTTCGACTATTTTTAAAAATTTACCATTATTGTCCTTTATAATATGACCATATCCTGTAGTATCATTGATAAATGCCGTAAGAACAGTTGCTTTTGAGTTCATAGCAATATGTTCTTCTAATAATTTTTGTAAAGTTTCCCCTTTTATTAAAGGAGTATCCCCACTCAAAATTAAAACATTATCGTCATCACTGATTTCATCTACAGCAAGTTGAACCGCATAACCTGTTCCATAAGGATATTCTTTACCTATTTTTTGTTCCTTATATAATACTTTATCTTCAAATTTTTCTTCAACTTCAACTTTATTTTTTCCTACAATAATTATAGTTTTATCACTACCTGCATCACAACTAGCATCATAAACATAATCAATCAAAGTTCGATTAACAATTTTATGTAAAACCTTTGATTTCTTACTTTTCATTCTAGTTCCTTCACCTGCAGCTAATATGATTGTAATATTCATACTCTAACTCCTAACTATATAAAATCTATATCACATATTTTAATATGCAATTAAATTAATATTATTATTTAAAAAATAAATTTTGTTTTATCACAAGGCATAAAAGTTTTAATTATATCGTAATTCCTTTTTGATTATTTTCTTATGGTAATTACGATGAAATTAATGTAGTTTTATCACAAGGCATAAAACTACATTAATTATATCACATATACTCAAAAAAAACAAAAGAGATATACGCAAATATATCTCTTAAAATCTTTATTTCTCGAAATTTTTAAATTTTTTTAAAATGTTTTTTCAAAATTTTATTTCCAATTACAACACCAAGTCCGCCCAGTATAAATACAATCAAAAGGTTAATTAATCCATATGTTCCAGTTGAAAATTTTATCATCTCATTTATAGCACTCTCTGTAACTCCATTTTTTCCTACCCAAGTTTTCTTAAATGATTCTAAGAAGAAATTTACCGGTATTATTTGTCCACATTCACTTCCTACTTGAATCAATCCAAAAGCTATAAATTGAGCAATTTTATTTTGATAACCCATATATGAAAGTATAACTTCTCCTATAATAAAGGAAACCGTATATGAAATAATCCACGGAAGGTAAAATCCAGCACCAGCCATTGCAATCAAATAAACACCTGAAAACAGCAAAAAACTCCCCTTTTTTCCAACCTTATTACACATAAATACAAAAACTGTCCCTGAAAATAATCCTGCAATTCCAGGACTTATACAATGTGCATATGGTCCCAATGGAAATAATGCAAATGTTACAATCATTGAAACAACCAAATTTAAAGCTCCTAAAATAGCAACTAAAACTAAATCTTTAATTTTCATTTTATTTTCCTCCTTTTATTTTTTGAAAAATATTAGTTAGTTGATTTTTTTCTTTTAAAATAAAATCTTCTATGATTTTTCCATTTTCAAGAAATATCACTCTATCAACAACTCTTGACAACAATTCATAGTCATGAGAAATTAATATTATCGCTTTATCTTTTGCTAATTTTTTTATAATATCAGAAATAATAATCATATTATTAAAATCCAAACCGCTAGTTGGTTCATCTAAAATCAAAATATCAGAATCACTTTTCGCACAAATTCCCATAAGTAATCTTTGTTTTTCTCCTCCAGAAAGCGAAAATGGGTGACAATTTCTATTTTCATAAAGATTAATAACTTTTAACATTTCCAAAACTTCATCATCAGTTAAGTCTTTATTTGATAAGAAAAATTCTGAAAATACACTTTCTGAAAATAACTGGTAATCCACATCTTGCATCAAAACAAAAGGTAAACTTTTACTTAAAATTTTCCCTGAAGTCTTCTTATATATTCCAGAGATTAACTTAGAAATTGTAGATTTCCCAACACCATTTTTACCTACAAGTCCAACTATTTCACCTCTATATATATCAAAAGAAATATCTTTAATAATGTCTTTAAATTTAAGATTTCTTATTTCTAATATTTTTTCCTCTCTTTTTACTTTTTTTATATCAGTTAATTCATTATCGAAAGGATTTAAACTTCTCAAATCTTCTGCACTATAATTTAAAGCATCTTTTCTACCTAAATTTACAATAAGTTTTCCTTTGTTTATATGAATTAACCTGTCAAAAATTTCTTTTAAATAAAAAATTCTATGTTCAACAACGACAATAGTATATCCGTTTTTCTTTAATTTTAGAAAAATTTCTTTCAATAGCTCAATTCCCAAGTAATCCAAATTTGCAGAAGGTTCATCAAATATTAAAGTTTTCGCATCTAATATTGAAACACATGCAATAGAGATTTTTTGCTTTTCTCCACCAGAAATTTCCAAAACATTTTTATTTAAAATATTTGAAATACCAAAGAAATTCGAAATATTTTCTATTTTTTCTACAATTTCTTTAACTTCATATCCCAAATTTTCCAAAGTAAATGCCAGTTCAGAAGTGGTATTATCAGTAAAAAATTGTCCTCTCGGATTTTGAGAAACCGAACCTATTATTTTACATAGCTCATAATTTTCACAATCTTTCGTATTTTTATCATCAATAAAAATATTTCCTAAAAGTTCCCCGTCATAAATATGCGGAATCAGTCCATTTATACATTTGTATATCGTAGATTTACCAGAACCAGAAGCTCCTGTTATTAATACTAATTCTCCTTTATTTATTTCAAAACTTATATCTTCTAAGGCTTTTTTATCAGAATTTTCATAAGTAAAACTTACATTTTCAAATTTTATCAATAAATCCACCTCCCCAAGAAGCTACTAGTAAAATCAACATAACAATAAGAACAAAATCTACTATGTCAAAATTTTTATAGTATATTGAATTCATACTATCAGTACACATCGCACATCTTGTATATGCTGATTCTGTCATTTCATTTGCAATATTCGATGCCCTAAAAAGAGTTGGTACAATGTAATATTCAAATCGTTTAATAGGTTTAGTAAATGAAATATCTACTCCTCTAAGCTTTAAAGCATTTTTTATAATTCTTTTTTCTGCAAAATAAATAGGAATAAATTTTAAAGTAATCGTACATGCAAATCTTATTTTTTTACCAAATCCCAATTTTCCTAAAACATAAATCAATTCACTTGTTCTTATATCTAAAACAATAAAACTCGCTATCATGTATGTTGGACACATCTTTACATTTGAATAACTGATAAAACCTATGAAAGAGAAAAATGAATCATCAGGCAACTTTATATAAAAAACTATATATAAACAAATAAGATAAAAAATTAGAAATTTTATAAATCTTTTGGTTTTTCCACTATAAATTAAAATTAAAGAACAAATACAAAAATAAATCATATCTAATTTGAAATTATTCCACACTAAAATCAACGTTCCAAAAATCAAATTCATAAAAATTAAGACAAATAAATTTATTCTACGTTGCTCTATCAAATAAATTCCCCCAATCAATTAAAAATTAATAAGAACCCCACCCTTCCTCGATGCTTCGCATCGGCTGGGTGCCCGGGAATCTTGTTGTTTCACAATATAAAGTGCTGTAAAAACAGCACTCATATTAATAACTATAATTTTCAGCTAAATTAGAATTTTTAACCATTGTATTGTAAACCTTAGATTTTTCTAAAAGCTCATTGTGATTTCCTTGGGATTCTATTTTTCCATTTTCCATTACTATTATTTTATTTACATTCTCTATAGATTTCATTCTATGTGAAATTATCAATACGGTTTTATTTTTAATAAGCTTATTTAAGCTTTCTTGTATTTTCATTTCATTTTCAACATCAAGACTTGCACTAATTTCATCAAGTAAAATTATTGGAGCATTCTTCAAAAATGCACGTGCAATAGAAATTCTTTGCCTTTCTCCACCAGATAATTTACTTCCATTTTCTCCAATTAAGGTGTCGTACTTTTCAGGTAATTTTTCAATAAATTCTTCACAATTAGCAAGTCTTGCAGCTTCTTTGACTTGTTCATCGGTTGCATTTTTATTTCCAAATCGAATATTTTCTAAAATTGAAGTATTAAATAGTGTAACTTCCTGAAAAACTATTGAAATATTTTCAAAAAGACTTTCTGTTTCTATACCTTTTATATCATTTCCGTCTATTATTATTTTTCCACTATCATAGTCATACAATCTTGACATTAATCTTAAAACTGTTGTTTTACCACAACCTGATGGTCCAACTAAAGCTGTAACTTCACCTTGTTTTGCAACAAAAGAAATATCATTAATTACTTTATTTTCCCCATATCCAAATTCAACATTTTTAAATTCTATATCAAAATTTTTAAGTTCCTTAGCTTCTCCAGTTTGGGTTTTAGTACTTCTTAATTCTCTAATTCTTTGTAAATTTCCATCCAAATACATAAGTTCTGCAAAATTTGAAAGCATTCCATTTACAGCATCAATAACCTTTGAAGCACACATTATATAACCTATTAGATAAAGAATAGATGCCTCACCCTTTAAATATAAAGCTGTTCCAAATAAAATCGTAGCTCCCAAAGTTAAATTTTGTATGTTTGTTGAAATACTCAATGGAAATACCATTTTACCTTCAGCTTTTATATGAATTTTTTCTGAATAATCAATATCATCATATATTTTTTTAGTAATTTTATCTACTTGTCCATAACTTTTTATTTCTTGCTGTAATTCAATGGATTCTTGAAAATCCTCTGAAATACCTCTCATAACATTATAATATTTTTTGTTCCCATTAACTTGCATTTTTTTTGATAGAAATATACATCCAGTTGACAAAACAATTGGAATTAAAATACAAAGTCCTAATTTAAAATTATAAATTAATAACATAGATACTATTAATATTAAATAAAATATTAGACCTATAGCCTTCGGAATAGCATGACTTATTGCATGTTCAATAGTCGCAACATCCTTCATAATTGTTTGAGATAAATCTGAAACATCGTGCTTTGAAAAAAATGAAAGTGGTAAAGTTTTTAAAATCTCTGCTATTTCAATTCTAATATTTGCACTTTCTTTATATGTTTCATTATATAAGCAATCATATTCTATTGACATAAGAATATACATTATAAGTAGCATAATTAATATTCCTATTACAAAGAAAGAAATAGTATTTTCTTTCCCTTCAATAACATTTTGAATAAAAAACATAAGTAAAATCATTGGAATCATTAAACTACAATATGAAAAGAATGATGCTATTGATGCCTTTATGATTCCGGCAGTTCCCTTATCAGTTAATTGAAACATTCTTTTAAGCATTTTCATAATTATATCCTCCATTCATTAGCTTGAGAGAATAAATCTTGTAAAAATTTATATCTTCCACCAATTTCCATAAGCTCTTTATCTGTTCCTCTTTCAATAATTTTCCCATTATCAACAACCAATATTTCATCAACATTTCTAATTGAACTCAATCTATGCGCAATCATAATTACAGTTTTATTATTCATTAAATTTGAAAATGCTAATTGTATCTCATGTTCATTTTCCGGATCAGATGCTGCTGAAGCCTCATCTAAAATTATAATCTTCGCATCTTTTAAAATTGCTCTTGCTATTGCTATTCTCTGAATTTCACCACCTGAAAGATGAACTCCCTTTGATCCTATTACAGTATTTTCTCGAGTTTCAAATTTATCTAAAATATCTCCACATCTTGCTAATTTTAAAGCATTCATAACTTCTTCATAACTAGCATTTTCATTTCCTATCTTTACATTTTCAAAAATTGTAGTTTTAAAAAGCTTTGAATTTTGAAAAACAAACGAAATATTATTCATAAGAGCTTCCCTTGAATAAGTAGAAATATTTTTTCCACCTATTAAAATCTCTCCCTCGTCAATCTTATAAAATCCCGAAATTAATTTTGCAATGGTTGACTTACCACCACCTGATGAACCAACCAAAGCATAAGTTTTGTTTTCGTCAAGTCTAAAACTTAAATTTTCCAAAATATTAGCAGTATCATATTTAAAACTAACATTTCTAAATTCTATATCATAGCTAGAAAACTCTTTATCATTTCCATACTTAATATCATTCGCTTCCATTTCTGTAAAAAGATTTTCTAATTTTTCTACTGCTTGTGTTGCCATATATTGGTGCATTCCTACATACATAATTCTCATAAAACAACCAAATAAAGTTCCAATAAAGCATGTAAAGAAAATTAATTTAATCATTATTGACACATTATTTTCTGCACCCCTTGAAAGCATAATTGCAAATGGAGTTACAAACGCAGCTGCCCCAAGCAGAATAATTTGAAATATAACATAAGGCTGTTTACAGCTTTTACTGTACTCATAAGCACATCTAGAGTAGTCAACAATAGAATCATAAAATGATTTAAAAGAAAATATTGAAGCTTTAAATATTTTTAAAACTTGCATACCTCTAACATATTCAACTGCCTCACTATTAACTCTTTCAAGTGCTTTATTATATTTTTCCATAAATTTCACATCACCATACATAAGTTTAGTAAAAATGGCAGATAATATAGTTAAAATAACAGTTGCTATCCCTAAATAAATATCTACAGAAAACATTATCACAAATAAAAGTATTGGCGTTATCAATGCAACAGTTATATCTGGAATTAAATGTGCAACTATCATATGAGTATCAGTAGCATTATCATCTATTATTTTTCTTATTCTCCCTGATTCATTAACATCAAAAAATGAAAATGAAGCCTTCATTAGATGACTTATTCCTGCTTTTCTAAGATTTGTTTCCAATCGAAAAGCAAATAAATGAGTAAATCCTACTGAAATAAAATAAATTAAGGACTGAACAAGCATAATTACAAAAATAGTAATTGCATAATTTTTTGCTTGAGTAAAATCCTTCTTTAATAAAAATTCGTTCAAAAATTTATACAAAAACCAATATGGTAAAATTGAAAGCACTGACGAAATAAGACTCATAAATATTCCAATATAAACGAGATGCTTTTTATCAGGCACATACTTAAATAATTTCTTATAAATATCCATTAAACCCTCCTATTTTATTCTATATTCAATATATTTCTGAAAAATATTAGAAATAAATTGAATAAGTATTTTTACACAAACGACGTCTTCGTCGTTTAAAAATATTATAACACTTTTAATATTGCTTTTCAATATCTTTAATATTGATTTTTATTTTAAATTAAAAAGGCTATCTCTATAAAATAGATAATCTAATAAGAAAATAAATTAGAAAATAAGAACCCCACCCTTCCACGATGCTTCGCATCGGCTGGGTGCCCGGGAACCTTGTTGTTTCACAATAAAAAAAGACACCTTTGCGGTGTCTAAATTTATTAATTATTCTCCTAATTTAGTAGAAGCTAATTTAATTCCAGGTCCCATTGTAGTTGCAATAGAAACTGATTTTAAATATTTTCCTTTAGCAGCTGATGGTTTAGCTTTTATAATAGCAGTAATTATAGTTCTTAAATTTTCTTCTATTTTTTCAGCACCAAAAGAAACTTTTCCAACTGGACAGTGAACGATGTTTGCTTTATCAACTCTATATTCAACTTTACCAGCTTTAATTTCTTTAACAGCATTAGCAATGTCAAAAGTAACTGTTCCTGATTTAGGGTTTGGCATTAAACCTTTAGGTCCTAAAACTTTACCGATTCTACCTACAACACCCATCATATCTGGAGTTGCAACTATAACATCAAAATCAAACCAGTTTTCAGTTTGAATTTTTTGAACAAGATCATCTGCTCCAACATAATCAGCTCCAGCATCTTTAGCTTCTTGAACTTTATTTTCTTTACATAAAACTAAAACTCTTAAAGTTTTACCAGTTCCATGAGGTAATACTACTGTACCTCTAACTTGTTGATCAGCATGTCTTGAGTCAACACCTAGTTTAACATGTAATTCAACTGTTTCATCAAATTTTGCAGTTGAAGTTTTTACAGCTAACTCACACGCTTCTTTTAAATCATATAAGTTTGTTTTATCTATTAATTTTAAACTTTCTAAATATTTTTTACCTTTTTTCATTTATATCCTCCTTGTGGTGTTCGCTTTTTGCTCCCACGTAATATTACTCTTCTACAGTTATTCCCATACTTCTAGCAGTACCTTTAACCATACTTATAGCCGCTTCAATAGATGCAGCATTCAAGTCAGGCATTTTCATTTCTGCAATTTCTCTAACTTGTTCTTTAGTTAAATTACCTACTTTAGTCTTGTTTGGTACTTTTGATCCTGATTCGATACCTAATTTTTTCTTAATTAATACTGGTACCGGTGGAGTCTTTGTAATGAATGTAAATGATCTATCTTGGTAAACAGTCAATACAACCGGAATAATTAATCCAGCTTGGTCAGCTGTCTTTGCGTTAAATTCTTTTGTAAATTGCATTATATTTACACCATGAGGTCCAAGTGCAGTACCTACTGGTGGAGCAGGAGTCGCCTTTCCTGCTGGAATTTGTAATTTTACTAATGCTTGTACTTTTTTAGCCATTTTATAGTTCCTCCTTAAAAACTAATGTGGTTTTTCGGGTGCTAAACCCCTCCCACTCTCGTATATCTCTGTTTTGAATACTTTTTCAAATTATTTTCAAATTTAATTTTTTATTACGTCACTAAAATCTAATTCAGCAAGCGTATCTCTTCCAAATAAAGAAACGAAAGCTTTTAATTTACCATTTTCATGAGATACTTCTATTACTTTAGCAGTTAAATCTTTAAATGCTCCATCTATAATCGTAATAGAATCTCCTTCGTTAATTTCCACATCATTATATGGTTTTGCTGAAACACCTAATGCTTCAACTTCTTTTTCTGATAGCGGTACAGGTTTGTTACCTGAACCTACAAACCCAGTTACTCCTCTAGTATTTCTAACTAAATACCAAGAAATATCTGTTATTATCATTTTAACTAAAACATATCCAGGAAATAATTGCTTTTCTTTGATTTTTCCAGTTTCTGTTTCTTCTTTAACCGTTGGAACAACAACTTCAAATATGTCAATGTCATTTCCACGATTAACAACTAACTTTTCGATATTAGCCTTTACTTTGTTTTCGTGTCCTGAGTATGTATGTACTACATACCATTTGGCTTCTTTTTCTTTAATATCCTTTAATTCTTCTGTTGTCATATAAGCGGACTAAAGTCCTTCCCTCCTTAATAATTAATGGATAATTAAACCTAACAATCTTTTTAAAATATTATCCAATCCCCAAATCATAGTTGAACTAATTATAGAAATTGTAACTACTGCAAGGCTATAATAAAAAACACTCTTTTTAGAAGGCCATACTATTTTCTTAAATTCATGACGAACTCCACGCATAAAGCTAGTTTTCTTTTGTTTTTGATCAGTAGTTTTTGCCACCATACTACTCTCCTCCAATCTCTAACTATTTTGTTTCTCTGTGAAGAGTGTGTTTTTTACAAAACTTACAATACTTGTTCAATTCAATCCTGTTAGTTGTAACTTTTTTGTTCTTTTTAGTATTGTAATTCCTATTTTTACATTCTGTACATGCCAACACAACTTTATCTCTCATAGAAACACCTCCTTGAAAGCTAAATTTGAACATAATTATACATTATATTACTCATAAGATGATAACATAAAGTAAATCAATTGTCAAGCAATTTAGACCATTTATTATAAACTTTATTTTTATAAAACAATCAAATTATTACATTAAAAAAATCTATCAATTTTATCTGTTTTCTCTATCTTTTTTTATTAAATTTCTAAGGGCATGTATTGCTGTTTTTATAGCTCTGTCAGTATCTTCTATTACATTATTTGATAGATTTTGCTTTACTCTTTCTTGATTGTTTACAACTAAGAATATTGAACCAGCTCTTGTATTTAAATAACTTGATACTACAAAAAGCGCTGCTGATTCCATTTCACTTGCCTTAGTGTTAAGTCTTTTCCACGCTTCCCATTTATTTAATAATTCATAACTTACAGGTTTAGTTTCTGGTTGATGTTGTCCATAGAACGCATCTTTACATTGAACCACTCCAACATGATATTTTTGTTTAGTTTCAATACAAGCATTTGAAAGCTCATTTACGATATTAAAATCAGCAACTGCAGGAAATTCTATTGGCGCATATTCTTTTGAAGTTCCTTCCATTCTGATTGCTCCAGTAGCTACTACCAAATCTCCAGCTTCAACTTCTAAGTCGATTCCACCACAAGTCCCAACTCTTATAAATGTATCTACACCGATTTTATGCAATTCTTCAACAGCTATTGATGTACTTGCTCCACCAATTCCAGTACTTGTTACAGAAACTTTTTCTCCTTCTAAAAATCCTGTATATGTTACATATTCTCTATTATCAGCAACTAAAACTGCATCTTCAAAATATTTTGCAATTAGTTTACATCTTTTTGGATCTCCAGGTAAAATTACATATCTTCCTACATCTCCCACTTTCATATCAATATGATATTGTTTTTCTTTTAATAATTGTTCTGACATTTATTTTTCCTCCTCATTTTCAAAATTCAATACTAATTCATATGCTTCATTTTTTGAAATATTAAAATTATTTTTTAGCATTTTTACAACGTCCTTATTACTGTATCCATTATTTTTTAAACTTAATATTTCCTTTTCAATATCAATAGCTTCTTTTTCTTCAGATATTTTTTCTATTATAAGGACTATCTCTCCTTTTACCCCTTTTTCAGAATAATAAGAGATAATTTCTTCTAAAGTTCCCCTTTTGTACTCTTCAAAAAGTTTTGTAAGTTCTCTACATACGCACACATTTATATTTCCAAATAAGGAATATAAAAATTTTAATGTTTTTAAAAGTCTATGTGGACTTTCATAAAATATTCCTGTAACATTCATATTTTTAAAGTTTTTAAAGTATTTTTCACGTTCCGAGTCCATTTTAGGAACAAATCCCATATAAACAAAACTTGTCGCATCAAATCCACTACCGCAAATTCCATTTATTAATGCACAAGCTCCAGGTAAGATTTCATAAGATATATCTCTTTTTATAATTTCCTGCAAAATCACAAAACCTGGATCATTAATTATCGGCATTCCAGCATCAGAAATTACAGAAACAATTTTTCCGCCTTCAATATTACTGATTATTTCTTCAACTCTCTCGCTCTCATTAAATTTATGGTATGATATTAATTTAGTATTTATGTTATGATATTTTAATAAGTTAAGACTGTTCCTTGTGTCTTCACAGTAAATTATATCACTTTTTTCTAAAACTTCCAATCCTCTAAGTGTAATGTCTTTCATATTTCCTATAGGTGTTGGAACAAAATAAATATTAGAAATTCTGTCCATAATATATCTCCTTAATTTTATCGGTATATTTTCCATTTTTATCATAAATATAAATATTATCTTCAACAAATAAATTGCTATTACCGTTTTTAACTAGTTCAACCATAAATAGATGTGGTTTTTTCTCAATATTTGTAGAAATAAATTGTATTCTTTTAGCTTCTAATCTATATTTTCTGGATTCGCTTAATACATCTACTAGACGTTCCATACTGTAAATCAAAAATACTTTTCCACCAGATTTAAGTTTTTTATACGAAAAATCTAAAATATCTTCGAGTTTAAGCATATATTCATATCTTGAAATTAAAAAATTCTCATCTTCATTTAATATTCCTGTGTTCATTTTTTTATATGGAGGATTTGAAACAATATAATCAACTGAAGAATTATCAAAATCATTATAACACAATTTTAAATCTTTATTTAAAAGAATAACATTTTTTAGCTTATTTTCAACTATACTATGATTAATAAGTTCTGCATTTTCATTTTGTATTTCTATGAGATATACTGTTTTTAAATTATTTAAAAAATTAATTCTAAAGCCTATTATTCCAGTTCCTGCTCCAATATCAATCAATATCTTATCTTTTTTCACTTTTGAAAAATAGGATAATAAAATCGAATCAATACTAAAAGAAAATTTATTCTTATTTGCAAATATAACACCTTCAGTGTTAGGAATATAATGTTTATCCATGTAATAACCTCCGACCTATATTTTACCATAAATACGCTTTAAAAGGAATTATTTTTATGATAGAATATACTAAGGTGATTATATGAATTTTACAAATCAACAATTTGATGCCATTAAACATTTTGAAGGTCCTGCTCTGATTTTGGCAGTGCCGGGTTCTGGCAAAACAACTGTATTATTAAATAGAATTTTAAATTTAATTAAAAATCATAATATAGATCCAAGTGAAATAATTTCAATAACGTTCAGTAAATCTCAAGGAATTGATATGGAAAGACGATTTTTAGCTCAAAACCCTGAATTTAGAGGAAAAATAACTTTTAAAACAATTCACGCTTTTTGTTATGAAATTGTTAGAAATTATATGAAATTAAAAAATATCAAAAAAACTTTGATTGAAGGAAATAAAGAATTCAATAGAATTTTAATTTTAAAAAGAATTTATTATCAAAAAAATTATAAAAAACTATCTGATGAAGAAATCAATGATTTCTTTTCAATTTACGATTTTACAAAAAATAAAATGTATGATTTTGAAGGATATATAAGAAAAAATCATTTTATTTCCAATCGTTCTTTAATGTTAAAACTGTATAATTTGTATGATGAAATAAAAATTCAAAATAATTTTATTGATTTTAATGACTTGCTCATTTTAGCAAATGAATATATTTCAACGGATAAAAAACTTTTAAAGGCTTTAAAAAATAGATATAAGTTTTTCCAAATTGATGAAGGTCAAGACACTTCTACTTTGCAATTTGAAATAATCAGAAAAATAGTATTTCCTGAAAATAATGTATTTATAGTAGCAGATGATGATCAGTCAATTTATAGTTTTAGAGGTGCAAGTCCTGAAAACTTATTAAATTTTAAAAATATTTATCCGAATTCCAAAATATTTTTTATGGATAAAAATTTTCGGTCTACAAAAAATATCATAAAAATAAGCAATAAAATAATTCAAGGAAATAAAATCAGATATGAAAAATCTTCTAAACACACAACTGAAGAAAATTCACAGATAATGCTTTTTAAAGTTAAAAACTCCATTATTCAAGCCAGAGAATTGGTGAAAAGAATTTTTGAAATAAACCCTAATGAAACTATTGGAGTTTTATATCGAAATAATATATCTTCGCTATATGTTGCGGACATATTAAAAAATAATAATATAGAATTTTTTATAAAAGAGAATAAATTCGATTTTTACTCAAATAGAATTTTAAATGATGTAAAAGATATTCTTTTATTTTCAGAAGATACATCCGACTTGGAAGTTTTTAAAAAATTTTATTTTAAACTTAATGCCTATATAAAAAAGGACTTCATTGCTAAATTGGAATATAAACCATATAATCAATGTGTTTTGGAAAGTTTGCTGGACTTGGATGAGTTAAATGATTTTTATCTAAACAAATTTACATCTTTAAGAAATGATTTTAAAAGATTAAAAAGGATGAAAATGGAAGATAAAATTGACTGTATTCTCTATGAGATAGGATACGGAGATTATTTGGATAATTTCAACGATTTTTCTAATCTAAATTATAATCTTATTTTTGACTTGATAAAATATTTATCCAAAGATTTAAAAACTTTTGATGAATTTATAGAAAAATTGGACAATTTAAAGAAATTGCTTAAAAATGCATCAAGTTCAAATTCAAATATATCAATTTCAACAATACATTCTGCAAAAGGTTTAGAATATGATAATGTATTTATCATTGACCTAATTGATGGAGAATTTCCACAAAAGAGTGTATTAAATTCTTTTGATGAAAAATTATTGGAAGAAGAAAGAAGATTGTTCTATGTTGCAATGACAAGAGCGAAAAAAAGATTGCTCCTATTTACAATAAAAGAAAGAAATAATCTACCTGTTGACCCTTCAATTTTCTACAATGAATTAAAAAACAAATGTTAAAAAAGGAGCTAAGCTCCTTTTTTGTGTATAAATTATTTGTTTTTTGCTGCATTAGTTCCTGCTATAATTCCAAAAACTGTTATATCTGCAATTGATACAGAACCAAGTCTATTATTACCATGAATACCACCAGTAGTTTCTCCCGCAGCATATAATCCCTTTATTATTTTTCCGTTTTTATCCAATACATTTGCGTCTTTATTTATCTTAAGTCCACCCATTGTATGATGAACTGCAGGAACAGCTTTTAAGCAATAGAAAGGTGCTTTATCTATTTTAAAACCTAATCTTCTAAGATTAAATAATGTATCTTTTCCATTTTCAGAATCTTCATTAAATTTATTTATTGTCGCTTTTAAATTTTCTTTATCTATTCCAAAAAAATCTGCCATTTCATCAATTGAATTCACCTTGCAAAGTTTTTTACCTTCTATTAAATTGTTATATTCAACTTCATGAGTAGGCAAAATATTTGATTTTTTCATGGATTCTTCGTCCCATATTTGATATGCAACATTATCTGTTTGAGACTTAATTCCCATTGAAATTTCTCTTCTAGTCCCTAACTCTTCTACAAATCTTTTTCCTTCTTTATTTACTAGTATTGCACCACCAACGAGTCTTGTATCTCCGGTATATAAAAGTTTACCTGTTTCAACATCACAAACTGGATATAACTGAATTTTATTTAAATCTATGACATCAGCTCCAATAGCTTGTGCCATTTTTATACCATCACCTGTTGATCCTGCAGAATTTGTTGAAAGAATTTTATCATCAACTTCTTTATCATTATCGTTAAGCATTTTTTTGTTTGCTCCAAAACCACCTGTTGTTAAAACTACTGATTTTGCATTTACAATCAATTCTCCAGTCTTTATTTTAGCTTTAACTCCTGTAACAGCATTATCCTTTGTGATAAGCTCAAAAGCATTAGTTTCTGTTAAAATTTCTATTCCCAACTCCTCAACTTTTGCATGTAATTTATTAATCAATTCTTTTCCGGATTGTCCTTTAGGAATTAAAGACCTCTTTACTGAATGACCTCCAAAAAACATAAGTTCATCAGTCCACTCAACATTAACATCATCTCTTAACCATTTTGCACCATCAAGTGCATTATTGGCTAAAACATCTATAAGTTCCTTATCTCCTCCTGCTTTTTCGACATCTTTTTTAAATAAATCAATACTATCCTTTATATTTTCTTTTTCCTGCAACCAATTCATTGGAGCTGAATACTCAGCACCGGAAATTAAAGTATTCCCACCTATTAACGGCAATTTTTCTAAAATTACAACATTAGCTCCTACTTGTTTAGCTTTTATTGCCGCAATTAATCCTGCTCCACCTGAACCTACAACAACCACATCAACATTCATTTCTTTAGTTTCAAACTTTTCATTCATAGTAGGATTGTTTTTAAGAATTTTTTTATAGTCAAGACCGGATTTTTTTATTGCATCTGCAAGAGCATTTATAAAAGCTTTTGAAGAATAAGTCGCTCCTGTTACTTCATCTAAATTGAAATCTCCTAAATTAACTTTTTCAATTAATTTTTCAATAGCAAGTTTTCCTACATCTTCCGTTTCAACACTTTCTTTAAGTGATACTTTTTTTATTTTATTATTTTCAAAACTTACATCAATAACAACATCTCCATTATGGCCTCTAGCTTTTCCTTCATAAGTTCCATTTACTGCAGATTTACAAGAAGTTAAAAATAATACAAAAATAAGTAAAAATGATAAGACTCTAAATAATTTTTTCATAACATCCTCCAAGATTCACTAGAATAATCACAGTGAAAATAAATATTCCTATTTAATTAAAATTATTTTTATATTCATTTAATACATAGAAAATTTCGTCAATATTAGTTAAAGTATTTATAGTATTTTTCACTTTGTTTGAATCTTTAAAACCTTTCAAATACCATAAAATATTTTTTCTCATCTCTCTTATAGCTATTCTTTCAGGTTTAAATTCCAACTCCAATTTATAATGTCTTTTTATAGTGTCTATAACCTCTTCCAAAGTTGTAGAAGAATATTTTTTAGTTAAATTATAATCCTTTATTTGTTTAAAAATAAATGGGTTTCCAAGAGAATGTCTTCCAATTGCAACAGCATCAGCACCAGTTTCTTCTTTCATTCTAACATAATCCTCCACACTACAAACATCTCCATTGCCCACAACTTTTATAGGAACATGATTTTTCAAAATTTTTATAGAATTCCAATCAGCTTTCCCAGAATAAAACATTTCTCTAGTTCTAGCATGTAATGTAATCATATATGCTCCTGCTTCAACAATAGCATCTGCAACTTCTAAAAAATTTTTATTGTTGTCATCAAAACCCAGTCTGATTTTAACACTTACAGGAACTTTAGAATTTTTTACCATAGCTGAAACAATACTCTTCACCTTTTTAGGGTCTTTCATCAAGTAACTTCCCTCGTGATTTTTAACAATTTTTGGAGCAGGGCATCCTAAATTCAAATCAAGTTGATAAATATCATCTCTTTTATTGAATCTAGTTTGTATTATTTCTTCCATGATATTCTCATCACTTCCAAAAACTTGTAATCCAACAGGGCCTTCTCTTTTATCAATATAAGTTATAATTGAAGTTTTGTCATTATCATAGTATAAACCCTTTATTGAAACCATCTCTGTAAAAGTTAGACTTGCTCCCATTTCACTTGCTAAAATTCTAAATGCAACATCACTAACTCCTGCAAGTGGAGCTAAATAAATATCTCCGCCCAGCATATTATAGCCCCTTTTTCATCTTATAGATTTCAAGCATTCCATCAAGGGTAAGTTTTTTATCTATAATATCTATTTTATCTATACCTTTAGAAATCAAACTGGAATATCCACCTGTTGCAACAACTTTTAACTTAGAAACATCAAAATTCATCTCTTTTACGACTTCATCAATTAATTTTTCAATAAGTCCAATATAACCAATTACCATACCAACTCTGATATTATCCATTGTATTTTTAGCAACAATCCTGTCAGGTTTATAAAGTTCAACTCTTGGTAGTTTTGCAGTTTTTAAAAATAGTGCTTCAGATGAAATTCCAATACCTGGAATGATAGCTCCACCTTGATAGACCGAATTTTCATCAACTACATCAAAAGTAATTGCTGTCCCAATATCTATAATTATCAAAGGAACTCCATATTTTTTTATTCCTGCAACAGAATTTACAATTCTATCTGCCCCTATAGTTTTAGGATTATCATGATTTATTTTAATTCCTAAATCACAATTATCATCAATAATTATAGGCTTTAAATTAAAATATTTTTTTATAGCATTTTCAATTGAATGCATAACATCAGGAACAACAGATGCTACAACAACATCATCAATTTCAGCTTTTTTAATATCATTAGCATGTAATATCTCTGTAATGGACATCGCATACTCATCACTTGTTTTATTTTTTATCGTGTTGAGTCTAAAATCACAAATTAGTGAATACCCTTCATAAACTCCCAAAACAATATTTGTATTTCCAACATCTATAACTAATAACATATATTTCTCCAAATCACTAATAAATTTTTTCAATTACTTATTTCAATCTAATTTTAACATTTTTTGTATTTTATTACAATTATTTTACATATCAATTTTCAATTCCTGGTCCATTTCAATCAAAAAACGACTAAGATTAAATCTTAATCGTAAAAGTTTATAAAATAAATATTAAATTACAATCCACGTTTGAAAAAATTACGAAATTCTGATACTTCTGCTCCACTTTGTGTAATTGCAACTGAATACTTCGCACCTTTTCCAATTCCCGGCTCATATGTTATAGGTTCAAATTGATAATGAACATTTTCTTTATCAGCAATACAATATCCAATAGCTGTTTTTATAGTTGAACCATTTTCTTTATTAAAAAATTCTGGTTCTGAATATTCTGTCAATGTAGCATTTACATTTATTATAACAACTTCGCCTTCCTTGTAACCTACAATAAAATTGCTATGTTTGGTAACTTCTACAATAACTGCATTAGTATAATTTTGCATGTGACAATATATTAATTTATATTCATCACCATTTGGAACACAAGAATTAAAAATTTCACGCATTCTAGCCTTGTTCTTTCTATTATCTTCATCACTTGCTCCCGTTAGAGCTTTTTTAACTATATCGAATAATCCCATTTTTGCCTCCTAAAAATTGTATTTAATAATTTTCCTACTAAATTATATCATTTTATAAAATTTATTTCCATAAAAAATAAGAAACAAATATAAATCTGTTTCTTATTTAATATTAACTATTTATTTTTATTTTTTATAGATGCCTTTATAAATCCATCAAATAACGGATGAACTTTATTTGGTCTTGATTTAAATTCCGGATGGAATTGACAAGCTACAAAATAATCGCTACCAGTGTATTCGATAATTTCAACCAAGTCAAGTTCAGGATTTATGCCTGAAAAAATAACTCCTGCTTTTTCAAGCTCTTTTCTAAATTTATTATTAAATTCATATCTATGTCTATGTCTTTCTTGAATAATTTCAGAATTATAAAGTTCTCTAGCTTTAGTATTCTTTAAAAGTTCACAATCATAATTTCCAAGTCTTAAAGTTCCCCCTATATTTTCAACATCAAATTGATTTTCCATCAAATCTATAACAGGATATTTTGTAGTATCATCTTTTTCAGTTGAATCTGCTCCTTCAAGATTTGCAACATTTCTAGCAATATCTATAATTGCAATTTGCATTCCAAGACATATACCAAAATAAGGAATGTTATTTTCTCTTGCATATTTGCTTGTAGCAATCATTCCTTCAATTCCTCTGCCTCCAAAACCGCCTGGAACTATAATTCCATCAAGTCCTTTAAATACTTCTTTAGAATTTTCTGCAGTAACTTCTTCAGAATTTATCCAACGAATATTAATCTTATGAGCATTTTTATATCCTGCGTCTATTAAGGCCTGGGAAACAGAAAGGTAAGCATCATGAAGTTGAACATACTTACCAACAAGTCCAATTTCTAATTCTGTTTTTACTGTTCGATAAGAATCAACCATTTCTTTCCAATTATTCTTTATTATTGGTTTTCCTTCCAGACAAAGTTTATGTAAAACATAATCATCTAAACCTTGTTCATGTAATCTAACAGGAACTTCATAAATAAAATCAACATTTTCAGATTGAACAATTGCACTCTTTGGAACATCACAGAAAAGACTGATTTTATTTTTTATCTCATCAGAAATTTTCTCAGGACTTCTAACGACAATTATATTTGTCTTTATTCCTTGACTCATAAGCTCTTTAAAAGAATGTTGAGTTGGCTTAGTTTTTAATTCGTCCGATCCCGGTATTGTTGGAACTAATGTAATATGAATAAATAAAACATCTTCTTTTTTGTTTTCAGCATGAATTTGTCTAATCGCTTCAATAAAAGGAAGTGATTCAATGTCTCCTACAGTTCCTCCTATTTCAGTTATTATTATATCAGCTTTACTCTCTTCAGCAGCCTTATAAACATATCCCTTAATTCTATCAGTGATATGAGGAATAACTTGAACTGTTGAACCGTTATAATCTCCTCTACGTTCTTTTTGAATTACTTCACTATAAATTCGTCCTGTAGTAACATTACTTCTTTGAGTAAGTTCTTCATCAATAAACCTTTCGTAATGTCCTAAATCCAAATCAGTTTCTGCACCATCTTTTGTTACAAAAACTTCTCCATGTTGATAAGGACTCATAGTACCCGGGTCAACATTAATATAAGGATCAAATTTTTGCATAAAAACACTAAATCCTCTATCCTTTAAAAGTCTTCCCAAACTTGCTCCACATATTCCTTTACCTATTCCAGAAACAACTCCTCCTGTAATGAAAATAAATTTACTCATCATATCCTCCTAATTTAATACTCTAAACATTTCTTCATAAGTTGGTATATCCCAATTTTCTCTTGAAACATTTGATTCAATTTCATCACTGATTTTCCTAATTTCTTCCAAATTTTTTGGAACGAATTTATGTAAACTAATTACTCCATCAATTCCTTTTTTACTTATAACTGTTTTTTCAAACTCTTTAAATTCTTCAAGTTTAACAAATAATCCTTCAAGTAAATTATTTAGTTTGTTTACTCTTTCATTAAGCTTTGCATTTTTTATTTTCTCATTTAAAATCATTTCAAAGTTAAGTTCTTTTATACAAGATGGAATAACATCTTTATTAATCATATTAACCAATGTTTTCATCTCTAACATATAAGTATTTTTAATATCTTGAATACAAACATCATAAACAGCACCCAATTCTAAATCATTTAAAATATCATTTTTCAAAAGAACTTCATATTCTTTACTTTCTTTAGCATATAACAAAGCGTCTAAATATGTTCTATTATTTTTTAACCCTCTTTTTTCTGCCTCTTCAATCCATTCTTTTGAATAATTATCTCCAGAAAATAAAATTCTTTCACTTTCAATAAAAATTTCTTTTAAAATATTTTTACAAGCAGAAATTCTCTCAGTCTTATCTTTAATATTCTCAACTTTTTCCAAAATATTTTTAAGCTCTGATCCTACAATTGTATTTAAAATTATATTACAATCTGCCGCACTTTGCATTGATCCTAACATTCTAAATTCAAATTTTCCACCTGTATAAGCAAATGGCGATGTTCTATTTCTATCATCAGTATCTCTAGGTGCAAATTCCAAATTACTGATATTAAAATCATTTAATTTAATAGAATTTTTAACTTCCATTTCTAAAATATCGTATAAGACATTTTCAATTTCATTTCCTAAATATACAGATACTATTGACGGCGGAGCTTCATCTCCACCAAGCCTTAAATCATTTCTAACACTAGAAGATGACACCCTAAGTAGTGAAGAATATTTATTTACGGCAGAAACTGTAGCAACCATAAAAATTGCAAAAATTAACCTATCTATTTCATTATCATCTTTTGGTAAATTTAGTAAATTTTTACCATAATTTGTAACTAAAGACCAATTATTATGTTTACCACTTCCATTAACATTTTTAAAAGGCTTTTCATGTAATAAACAAACTAAATCATGCTCATAAGCCGTATTTCTTAAAACTTCCATGACAATTTGATTGTTATCTACTGAAACATTTACCGTATCATATAAAATTGCAACTTCAAATTGCCCAGGAGCCACCTCATTATGTTCAGTCTTTGAATTTATTCCTAATTCCTCTAATTTTTTATTAATACTATTATAATAATTCATAACTCTTTTCGGAATTGAACCGAAATAATGTTGTAATATCTCTTGATCCTTTGGTGGCATTTCACCTATTAATGTTCTTCCCGTATTTATAAGGTCAACTCTCTGTTCATAGAATTTCCTATCAATTAAAAAAAACTCTTGCTCTAAACCAACTTTAATTCTAACTCTAAAAATCTTTTCATCTGAAAATAAATTGTATAAAGCTGTAGCTTGTTTTGATAAAAAGTCCATACTTTTTAAAAGAGGAGCTTTTTTATCCAAACTTATTCCATCAAAGGAAACAAAAATTGAAGGAATATATAAAATATTGTCCATTATAAAAGCATTAGCAGTACAATCCCAATATGTATAACCTCTAGCTTCAAATGTAGATCTCATTCCACCATTTGGAAAAGACGAAGCATCGGGTTCACTCTTTAAAAGTTCTTCTCCTGAAAATCTAACTATAGGCAAATTTTCATTTGATTTACTTATGAAACTCTCATGTTTTTTTGCTGTATTACCATTCAATGGTTGAAACCAGTGACAATAATGTGTCGCGCCCTTTTCAATCGCCCACTCTTTCATTGCATGTGCAATTATATCAGCACTGTCTTTATCCAACAATTCTTCCTTTCTAATTGCATTTTTCCACTTTAAATATATCGGATATGGCAGTTTTCTTTTCATTGCACTTTTGTTAAAAGTAAATTTTCCAAAATCTTCAATTCTGCTCATAATTTCCTCCTATAAAAAAATTGGTCTTCTTTTTACCTCTAAATAGAGAAAAAAAAAACCAATTTACTAAATTTTTTATTTATTTAATTATATCTTTGTCCGACTTACACTAATATAATAGAATATTTTTTAATTAATGTCAAGTACCAAAGCAAAATTATTTTAAAAATTAAATTCTTGATCTCAACTTTAGTATTTTGTTAAGTCTTAAAACAGAATAAATATAAGAAGCAAGTCTCATTGTTACACCATATTGATTTTGTATTTTTATTATTTCATTATATGCAAGCAACATTTTATATTCTACTTTATTCAAAACATCATCTTCAGTCATATCAATACCGGATATATTTTGAACCCACTCGAAATATGAAGCAATAACTCCACCTGAATTTGCCAAAATATCTGGAATAACTACAACATTTTTTTGTATTAAAATTCTATCTGCTAGATAATTTACTGGACCGTTCGCTCCTTCAACAATTAATTTAGCTCTTATTTTTTGAGCCTCTTCTTCAGTGATAGAATTTTCCAAAGCACATGGAATAATTACATCTACATCTAAAGAATAGAACTGATCAATAGAAATATGTTTAGCACCTTCAAAATCATATAATGTATGATTTTTTGAAAAATGATCAATTAATTCTGAAACATTAAAACCATTTTTATTATAGATTGTATAAACGCCTTTTTCTTTATCATATTCTGAAATTGATAAAATATTTCCACCCATTCTTTCTAAATGTTTTGCTGTATTAGACCCTACATTTCCAAAACCTTGAATAGCAATTTGTGATTCTCTTATATTTATCCCCATTTTTTTAAGAGCTTCTCTTGTCATTACAGCAACTCCTACTCCCGTTGCTTCTTTTCTCCCATAAGAACCACCAAAACCTAATGCTTTCCCTGTAAAAGTTGCAAGAGTATTGTTTCCAGTTAATTTTATATACTCATCTAACATCCAAGCCATAACTCTTTCATTAGTATTTACATCCGGAGCTGGAATATCAAATCTATCTCCAATATATTTATACAATTCTTTTACATATCCTCTTGAAAGTCTTTCAAGTTCATTTTCGGATAATTCATTTACATCCACAATTATCCCACCTTTTCCTCCACCAAAAGGAAGATGAGTTGCAGAACATTTTAAACTCATCCAAATAGATAAAGCTTTAACTTCATCAACATTTACACTAGGATGAAATCTAATCCCACCTTTATATGGTCCCATAACATCACAATGTTGTGAACGATAACCTTTAAAAATTCTAACTTTTCCATTATCCATCTTAACAGGGATATTTATTTCTATAGTTCTTTCAGGCTCTTTTAAAAGGTCATATAAACTATCATCTAAATTTAATAATTCACAAGATTTCTTTAAAATCTTTTGAACATTTTCTAACGGATTAACATTATTCATACTATTCTCCTACAAGTAATTTTCCCATTCTAAATATAAATTTTCTTTTTCTTTTATCAACTCAGATAAATCTTGACTAATCTCTAAAAATTTATCTTTATCATTAAAAATTTCCGGATTTTGAATATCTTTGTTACAAATTTCAATTTTCTCTTCAATTTCAAAAATTTTATTTTCAATTTCCTTTAATTTTTGTTTTTTTGCTCTTTCTTGTCTTTCTACTTCTCTTTTTTTCTTTTTCTCTTTCTCAATTTCAGTTTTTGAAATTATCTTTTCTTCCACTTCATCTTTTTCATTTAACTTTTCTAAAAAATAATCATAATTTCCATAGAACTCAGTTATTTTCCCATCTTCCAAATACCAAATTTTATTTACAACCTTATTTAAAAAATACCTATCATGAGAAATGGTAAGAACAGTTCCAGAATAATCTACAATTGCCTTTTCCAAAACTTCTTTACTTTCAATATCTAAATGATTAGTCGGTTCATCTAAAAGTAAAAAATTGGATTTGGATAACATAAGTTTTAAAAGCTCAAGTCTTGCTCTTTCTCCACCACTTAATTCTCCAACAGACTTAAATAAATCTTCATCATAAAAATTAAACTTTGCAAGATGACTTCTAACTTCAAAATTATTCATCTTTGGATATGCATCCCAAAATTCATCCATAACAGAATTTTGATTACTCAGAGTTTTTTGTTCCTGATCATAATAACCTACCGATACCCTAGCACCTAAATCACAACTTCCTTTTATAGCATCTAGATTATTACAAATTATTTTAAATAAAGTTGTCTTACCAACTCCATTTTTTCCAACAAGACCAATCTTATCTCCCTTATAAATATTTAAATTTATATTATCTAATAAAATTTTGTCATTAAAACCCATTGATAAATCTGAAATTGTCAAAACATCTTTCCCAGATTCAACTTCTGGAACAAGTTTTAATTTCATAGAATTTTTATAAATTTCAGGGTTTTCAATCAAATCAATTTTATCAAGAAGCTTACGTCTTGAACTAGCCTGCTTTATAAATCTATTATTTCCATAGTTTTCAAATCTTTGAATAATTTCTTTCTGCCTAGAAATCTCTTTTTGTTGTTTTTCATAAAGATGTCTATTAATCTCAAAGTCTTTTTCACGTCTTGAAATATATTCATCATAACCACAATTAAAACTTTTTAATTTCTTATTTTCTATTGAAAAAATCCTATTACAAACAGCATTTAAAAAATATCTATCATGAGAAATTATAAGACAACTTCCTTTATATTCCCTAAGATAAGACTCCAAAAACTGGATTGATTCTATATCTAAGTGGTTTGTTGGTTCATCCAATAAAATTAAATTTGACGGTTTAAGTAAAATTTTTGCCAAATGTAATCTACTTTTTTGTCCACCACTCAAATTATTAACTGATTTAGAAAAGTCCTCCTCTGAAAAGCCAAGTCCAAGCAAAACTCCTCTAACTTTTGAATTATACGAATATCCATTATTCTCTTCAAAATAATGTCTTTTATTCTCATATATATCAAAAAGTTTATGAATTTCTTCTTCACTTAAATTTTGATTTCCCATTTCAACTTCTAATTCTCTAATTTCTTTTTCAAGTTGTATAATATCTTTAAAAACTTCTAAACATTCCTCATAAACATTATTATCACTCTTATAAGAAATATTTTGTCTTAATATAGAAAAATTTACATTTTTTGCAAAATTTATTTCTCCACTATCAACGGATAATTCTTTAGTCAAAAGATTAAATAGTGTAGTTTTTCCACTACCATTATCTCCTACAATTCCAACTTTATCTCTATCAGAAATTGAAAAAGTCAAATTTTCTAATATATTTTCATTCAAAAACGACTTCGTTAAGCCGTTAACACTTAAAATAACCATAAAACACCCTTTTAGAAAAAGAACTTGGATTCAAAAGTACTAACCTTTCCAACTGCTAGTAAAACACTAAAATAAATATAAGCAGTTTGATGCCAAAGTATTGTGACATCCAACATTCCATGTAAAATTACAACAACAGTTAAAGAAACAATTAGTCTAAACAAGTTTCTTTTTCTTATGCTGTAAACTTTCTTAAATATTCCTATAAAAAGAGGAAGAATTATTAAATTTCCTATAATACCAAAATTAATCAGTAAGTCAAGCAAAATATTATGGGCATGATTTGCTGGATGTGTAACCCAACTTGTGTTTTGATAAGCCATAGGTCCACTTCCAAATAAAAAAGTATCTTTAAATAATTTTATTGCATTTTCCCAAATAATTTTTCTAGTTCCTAAAGAATTCCCTATAAATTCATATCTAGGAAAAATTCTATTTGAAAATATCATAAGAACAACTATAACAATAGTAAATACTCCCAAAAATGCAAACACCTTCTTATTGTTTTTTGTTAAGGAAAGCACCAGTGTTGCAATTAGTATTGTCGGCAAAGCTGTTCTGTTTTCAGTTAAAAATAAAACGATAAATGCAAGTGTACTTACACACAAAAAATACAATCTATTATTTTTATTTTTATTAGATAAAAAGTAATACATCGCAATTATAATTATAAACTCACAGATTGTTGCATAATAATTCGTATTGAAAAATGATGAAATCGGTCTATGTAGAGCCATATATTCAATAAACTCATACATTTTTAAATTCATACTGAATTTTTTATATAAAACTGAAAGAATCGTTAAAATAAAACAAAATATCGAAACAATCATATATAAATTTATAATTCTTGAAAATAGCTTTCTATTAATAACGGATCTATAATACATAAAAAATATAGAAAATTCAAATATAATTATTGATACTCCTATACCATATAAATTTTGTTTAATAATTGATACACAAAATATAAGCCCTGTAAATACCAAAATATTTTTAACATAAGGAGTTTCTTTTAAAACAGGAATAATTTTTCCACTAACCAATAAATAAAAAAATAGAGCATTAAATGAAAAAACTAAAAAATAAAATGGTAAAAATACAGTAAATGAAACTATTAAAATTAAAAGTTCATCTATATTCAGGCCATATTTTTCTAAAATTCCATTAATATAATTCATATATCTTAAGCCTTTCATAAGACAGTTTAGCAATATTGAAAAATTGTAATAACTTTTAACTCAATTTATCTGCAAAAAGTTATACCCTTTAATAAAACTTATTCCAATTATAGCATAAAACAAAAAAAAATCAAGGTTTTTTAAATACACCTTGATATACTATAGATTTATCTTACACCAGGATAATCTTTTAAGCTATTCATATAATATGTAAGAGTCAAAAGACTTCCGTCTAAATGAACATTTTCAAGAACAACATTTCTTGGTAATTTTAAATCAATTGGAGCAAAATTCCAAATTCCTTTTATCCCACAAGCAACTAATTTATCAGTAATTTCTTGTGCAGGTATTGCAGGAATTGCTAAAATTGCAATATCAACTTTTTCTCTAGTAACAACTTCTTCTAATTCTGAGATATCTTTTACAACGACATCATTTTGTTTGCTTCCAATAATCTCTGGTGAATTGTCAAAAATTCCTACAACCTTAAAACCTTTCTTTTTAAAACCGCTATAGTTTAACAATGCACTACCAATATTACCAAAACCAACAATAGCTACATTATAAGGTTTATCAACCCCCATAATTTTTTCTAATTCAATTTTTAACTCTTCTACATTGTATCCATACCCTTGTTGACCAAATGCGCCAAAGTGATTCAAATCTTGTCTAATTTGTGATGCAGTCAAGCCAGTAATTTTACTTAGTTCTTGAGAAGATACTCTGATAATTCCCTTATCCCCAATAAGTTCTAGATATCTATAATACTTAGGTAAACGTTTTATAACTGCAACAGAAATTTTTTCATCCAACATAATAAACCTCCTACCATTTTTGTTTTCAACTATTTGTATTAATATGTAAAATTAAAAAACGTAATCTCGTTTTAAGTATTATAACACCTATTCAAATTTATTGCAATATTTTTTACAAAGTTTTTTAGAATGTATAACAAATTTCTTTAAACTTTATCACTTTCTTCTCACCACAATAAAAATTTTTCATAAATTATAAACAAAATATCTTGAAAAATGTAAAAAAAAGTTCTAAAATATAGTTAATAAATTTTAGGAGGTCAACTTGAATAACTTTGAAATAATAAAAGAATGTCCGATATTTAAGGACTTTTCAATAGACGAAATAATAGAAATATTTTCAGTAGTATCTTTTTACGAAAAAATTTATAAAAAAAATGATATTATACTCGCTGAAAATACAAAAATAGAATATTTTGGAATAATTACAAATGGAAAAATAGCTTTATCAAATTTCGACTACTTTGGAAATAGAAATATTTTAAATGTTTTTGAAAAAGAAGATTCCTTTGCCGAGGCTTTGGTTTCATTAGAAATTCAAATCCCCCATGAAGTAATTTCTCTAACAGATTCATCTATTGTATGGATTGAATATAAAAGTCTATCAAAATCTCTATATTACCAAAAAATTTTAAATAATCTTTTAAATATAATATCTACAAAAAATTTAATTTTAAATAAAAAATTACAAATACTATCAAAGAGAACTACTAGAGAAAAAATTTTAGAATACCTTGCAACTCAAAAAAAGTTACTATCAATAGATAGCAACTTTGAAATAAATCTAAATAGAAATGAAATGGCAGACTACCTTGCACTAGACAGAAGTAATCTTTCAAGAGAACTTGGAAAATTAAAAAAAGAAGGAATCATAGATTTTAAAAAAAATAAATTTAAATTACTATAAACACATTGTATATTAATAAATTAAATAATTTTAACCTCATATATATTGACTTTTTTACAAAAATATTATAATATTCTCTTTGTGATATTCATTATCGTAATGTAAAAATATATGGAGGTTTTATGAAAACAAAAAGAATTTTAAAAATATTTATGGTATTTTTATTTGTCTTTTCTCTATTAATACCAAAATTTTTGTCAATAAACAGTCATACTGCTACTGCAAATGATAACAGTATAAATGATGACTGGACAATTGACGATTTTATAATAGAAAATGACACTATTTACGGTTTTTCTAATAAAGGTGCTGAAAAACTTAAGAAGAATGGAAAAGTAATTTTACCTACAGAGAAAAACGGTATAAAAATAACAAAGGTAGCAAGTTTTGCTTTTCATCCAGATAAAAAGAAAGAAATTGAAGATTATATCGGTCGTGAAGGTAAGAATGGCGAAAAAAATAATAAAGATGTTGATGGAAATGAAATTCGTAATATAGGAGAATCGTTTAACAATACACTTATTAAATCTGTTACTATTCCTGATGGATATAAATACATCGGGCAAGATGCCTTTGATTTTAATGAGAGTTTAAATGAACTTAAACTTGCATCTACTATAACAAGAATAAGTGATTATGCCTTTGCACATATAGCATTAGACAAAAGTTTGGAATTACCAAGTGAATTAAGAACTTTAGGCGACTCTGCATTTATGGAAAGTCAAATTACTGGGAATCTTATTCTACCAGAAAAGTTTGAAAGTTTGGGAGAAAGAACTTTTAAAAACAATAAAATTTCAAATATTGAGTTTAAAGGTAAAAAAATTACTGAACTTGGAGAAAAAGTTTTTGAAGATAATAGAATAGAAAGCATTAATATTCCAAACAGTATAAAAAAAATAGCATCAGATGCATTTAACGGCAATTATGGAAATGAAGAATATAACTATATAGTTACGCTTTGGACTGAACATAAAAATAATCCAAATAAATTATTCGGAGCTTCTTTTTATGTAGATCCATCTGATGATTTAAAAGTAAAAAAACCTGAAATAAATTATAAAGTTTGGGAAAATGCTGATTTTAAAATTAATAAAAATGTAATTGAAGGATTTTCTAATAGAGGTCTTTTGAAAGTTAAAAAGAATAAAAATTTAAAAATTCCAAGTGAACATAACGGAATAAAATTAACACAAATTGCAGATGATGCTTTTAGAAACATTAATTTTAAAAATGAAAGTCTAAAAAAATATGACTTGGAAAGTGTAACCTTACCTAATAGCATAGAAAAAATTGGAAATTTTGCCTTTCAGTCAAATTATATAACAGAATTAGATGTTCAAGAGTGTGAAAATTTAACTGAAATCGGAAAAGGTGCATTTATGAATAATAAAATAAGTACACTAAATTTGAATGACAATTTAAAACTTATTGATGATGCAGCTTTTCATATAAACAATTTAGAATTTGTATTTATTCCTAAAAATGTTGAGAAAATTGGAATTTCAGCATTTAGAAACAATAAAATAAATATGCTTTTGATGAATTCAGAAAAACTTTCAGAAATTGGAGAAATGGCATTTCTAGGAAATGCTATAGATAAAGTTGATTTAACTCAAACTCCAAATTTAAAAATCATAGGAGTTCAAGCATTTGCAGGTAATTTAATCACTTCAGTTAATTTACCTTATGGCATTGAAGAAATAAGAGAAGAAGCATTTAGGAAAAATTCAATAAAAGAAGTTATTTTCTCAAATTCACTAAAAAAAATAGCTTTTAATTCATTTGATGAAAATCCAGGAAATTTAGAATATAAAAAAGTTTTAGTTGAAATTACCAGTGGAAATATTAATAAAATTCCTGATGGAAATAATTTTATTGTAAATAAAAATACTTTGGCTAAAGATAGAACTGAACTAAAAAAAACTATTGAAAGAATTGATTCTTTAAAATTAGATGAATTTCAAGAAAAAACAAAAAAATTATTTTTGGATGTAAAAAAAGAAGGAGAACTTCTCTTAGAAAAAACTAATTTAAGAGAAGGAGAAATGCTTAAATATATTTTTGAAACTAATTTTTTAATTGATAGATCAGATATTGATATTTTATTAAAAAAAGCTAAAAAAAGTCTTTCAAATGGTAATGAAAAATCAAAAAAATTGTTAGAAGACAAAATTAATTATGCTGAAAAATCATATAATAACAGTGCATTGGATACTAGAAAATTAAAAAGACTTAAGAAAGAATTAAAATTTCTTACAGACTTGGTAAATGGAGAAGGCGAAATATCAAAAACTGTTATGTTACAAGGTCATCATAAATTAAATAGTCCATTACCTATACCATCATATCATATAGGTGTTAATGTTTATTTTGACAAGAATGGTAAAATTTTATATATTTTGGATATGAGCTACAATATAGGAAAAGGAACCTTAAATCAATATGGTACGGAAGTGGAAAATGTTGATGAGGATAACGAAGGATATCACAAGTTAGCATTGGATACTTTATCAGATTACGAAGGATTAGACTATAGAGAAATTTTGTCTGGAAATGTTGATTCAATTGGTAATATCCTAAAAGTTGAAAAAGCAAAATATCATAGAGAAGGCATGTTTGAAGCAATAAAAGATGCTTGTAAAGATTATAAAGAAAAAGTAATCCGAAACGAAGAATATGACATAACTGTAGTTTCGTTAGGAGAAACAAAATTTACAAATCTGAAGCTGAGTGTTGAAAAAATAAATTCAGACAATATAAAAAATCTACAAAGTAATTTTTCAAACGCCTTTGACATACAGTTTAAAAATTTGAATGATAAAACAGTTGATATGACTGGTAAGTTTAAAGTAATTTTAAATAAAAAATTTAATGATGTTAAAGCCGTTTATCACCTTTCCGAATCCGGAGAATTAACTTCATGTAAATTTTCTCAAACTAAAGAAACTGTATCATTTGAAACGACACACTTTTCAAAATATATCATTGAATATAACAAAACAAAGGAAAAAATTTCTGAAGGCAATAACTCAGGTTTAGACAATAACAGCAATAATAATATTTCTAGAAATGATACTAATACAAAAGCTAATACAAAAAATATGGGTAACAAACTACCACAAACTTCTATTGAAAAAGCATCAATATTGGTAGTAATCTTAAGTATAGTAGTTTCCATTTGTATTTTTGTAAAATCAAGAAAATATAATTAGTCATAAAGAAATTAAAACTGACCTCAAAATTAAAAACAATTTTTTGAAGGTCAGTTTTTAAATATAAAAATAATAGAAAAATTATTCTGTGAAAATATATAGGAAATAATGACTCTTATAAGTAAAAATGAATACTATAAAACTATATGTAAATGTGTTATAATGATAAAAACATTCTTTTAATTGTGTTTGTTTAATTGATTGAGAATTGCTTATATGGTGGTGTATGATGAATAAAAAAGAAAAAATAATTCAACTATGGTTTGATATGTGGATAAAACAAAAAGATTTAGGAATAGATGAAATTTTTACAGAAGATGTTATTTACACAGAAAGTTGGAGCCCCAAATATGAAAATCGTGAAACAGTAAAATTATGGTTTAATGAATGGAATAATCGTGGAATTGTAATAGATTGGACAATTAAACAATTTTTTCATAAAGGTAATCAAACTATTGTAGAATGGTATTTTAAGAATAAAATGAATAATGGAAGTATCGAAGATTTTGACGGAATTTCTCTTGTTGTATGGACTGATGACAATAAAATAAAAGAATTAAAAGAATTCGGCTGTAATCGAAACAACTATAATCCTTATCAAAATGGAAAAATACCAAAATTTAGGGATGAAAAAACAAATTGGTTTTAATCATTTCCAACTCAAATAATTAAGAATAATTTAAAAGGAATATCTCCTATTAATTGTGGATTACATTCCTTTAATAATTTCTGTATTTTTAAATCCAGTTCAATTAAATGACTGCTTTTTTTTATTTTAAGTATCAAAATCCTACATACTATAATTCTTTAACTTTTTCAATCCATTTGTTAAAGTTCGTCTTAAATATTATAGCTTTGCTATATGGAAGATATATCTCTGCATTACCAATAAATTCTTTAAGAGTATTTAAAGTTGACTTAACATTATTAGATCCAGATGTTGAAAACGGAACCACCTTTTTTCCATCTAAATTATAATTCTTTAAATAATCTAATACAATCATTGGAGGTTTACTAAACCAAATTGGATAGCCTACTAAAACAACATCAACATCGGAAATATCTACTACTGGAGCTACATATTTTGCAGTTACGTCCTTTTTCTTTTCATCCATTGCTCTTCCAATAGCCTTAAAATATGAACCATAAGAAACCTCAGGTTCAATACTTATCATATCACAACCAAGACTTTCTTGTATTTTTGTTGCAACTTTTTTAGTTTTTCCACTATTTGAATAATAAAAAATAATAGCTTTCATATTTACCTCCTTATTTTCTGTTAAATTCAACTATTTGTAAAAACAACTTTACTATTTCTATTTACCTAAGATTTATAATTAAATTCAGTTAATATATACCCATATTTAAAATATTTTTATTCAAGTAGAGATTCTGAAACATGTTCAATATCTGGATAAATAAATCCTTTTGTTATTCCTAACTGTTCTAGCTCATTCCTAATTGCCCTTTTATCTCCACCATTAATTTTAATACAATTAAAATTAATCTCATATCTTTCCTTATTTTTTTCATCATACTTTTCAGTTTTCAAAACTAAATTAAGTTCGGAAATAGAATTACTTATTTCTTTTTGGATTTCTCCTAAACTTCCTTTTGAATTAGTATATTTAGGAAATATAAAAGCTCCTTGTTGTTGTCTAACTCTATCTGTTGTTTTAGCTGGAAGAACTAAATGAGACTTACTCAAGTCTTCAAAAATTCTTATTGGATAAATCAACTTTTCCTGAACCTTTGCTCTTTGGTTTAGAATTTCCATAAATTTTTTAACTGATTCTTTAACTTTATCATCTATATCAGATATTTGCATAAATTCATCTAAAGAAATATTACGCAATTTATTAAAATTCTCTTTAAGCGATTCACAAGCTAAAATAAAATCATCAATTAAAGATTGACTCATAAAATTTAAAGCACATTTTATAGCGATTGTATGGCCTGTATCAAATTTTTCAGTTTCTGGATAAGCATGATAAATATAAATATATCCCGGTTCATTATCATCTTTTTCTACAGCAAAATAAAGAGCAATCAAAGGGCTTTTAGTAATATCTAACATTCTAGTTACTGCCCCATAATGTTGTAATTCAGATATCATTCTAACTAAAGAAGTGTTCTCGCCATAATCATCTTTTCCTAATTCATTTAACAATGTTCTATAATAATATTCACTTCCGTTTTTTACCAATTTTTCTTTTCTATATAATGTAGGAACACGATAATTATAGAATTTACTTTCTCCTCTAAAGTATAAATGCTCATCTTTTATCATATCTTCAACATTAATTTTTTTACCCTTTACTTTTTCGTTAGATTCCTCTAACTCTTTTTTTAAAAGCTTTTTATGTTGCAAAATATCTCTAAGTATAGTACTAACATTTCTTCTAACAATTGTAACATTTTTATCCATAAATAATCACGCTACCTTGCTTAGTCTTTAATTTATTATTTAAAAGTTCCATCTACAATTCTTCTATAATTTTCTGGATTGGTATCTCCTTCGGTATTAATTAAAAGGATAACTGAATTTTCATCTATTCTCATCTTTTTCTTCGTTTCTTCCATAGCAGGTTCCGTCAAAACTCCAAGTAATGCACCCATTGTTGAAGCTCCTGATTCTCCCGAAATAATTTTTGAATCTTCTCCTTCACTAAAAGCATAGGCTCTAATTCCATCAACTGCCATATCATCAGAACCAGAAATATAAAAGTCAGTATAATTCCAAACAATTGGCCAGATAAGACTACAAACAGAGCCACAATTCAATCCTGCCATAATGGTAGTTGGAGCTCCTCCTACAGAGTAAGATTTACCATCTCCTATCTCTGCAGAACGATAAATACAATCTGCAACATTTGACTCCACAATAGTAAATATAGGTTTATTATTCTTATAATGTTCTACAAAATATGCAATCATTCCTCCAGCCATTGAACCAACTCCTGCCTGTAAAAAAATATGTGTAGGAATTACATTTAATTTTTCTAATTCTTCAGTGATTTCATAAGCCATTGTAAGATACCCTTGAATAATCCATGTTGGAATTTTCTCATATCCATCCCAAGAAGTATCTTGAATTAAAATCCAACCATGTTTTTTACTTATTTCTAAAGCATATTTTACTGTATCATCATAACTTAAATTTGTAATCTCTACCTCAGCAGGTCCAACTTTACGAATTGCTTCCGCACGAACTTCCGCTGTTCCATAAGGCATATATACATGAGCTTTACATCCAAATAACCCTGATGCCCAAGAAACACCTCTACCATGATTCCCATCTGTACATGTTACAAATTCAATCTGTTCAAGTCTTTTTTTATATTTATCTGATAACAAATCATTTAAACTAGTGGTATCCGGATTAAGATTTAATACATCACATAAAATTCTAAACATAGCATAACTTCCACCAAGTCCTTTAAATGCATTTAGTGAAAAACGCTTTGACTCATCTTTTACATAAATCTCCTCAACATTCCACTTTGAAGCTAAATTAGTAAGACAAATTAGTGGAGTTTTCTTGTATTCCTCAATTTGCTTATGAAATTTCAGTACAGCCTTCGCCTGTTCTTCTCCATATAATTTTAAATCCAATTCCTTTTTTGTATTTGAACTCTCAAGAACTTTTATCTTTTCAAATTTACTATCCATTTTAAAATATCTCCTTTTTTGTCAAAACATGCCATATTGTTTTGTTTTCAAAACCGCATTTTAAATATAAATTTTCAGGATTGCTTTCATTTTTTAGTTTCCCAGAAACAGTAACAAAATCAGCCTTTTCCTTTAATCTAAACAATAATTCATTTACTATAACTGTTCCAAATCCTTTTTTTCTATAATCTTTTGAAACTTGAATCCACTCCAAATATCCCTCTTTTATTTCCTTATCAAATTCAGCAATTCCTGTAGCAACTATTTTTTTATTATATTTATCAAAAATACAAATCCACAATTCTTCATCATATACTATACGTTCTTTATAAGACTCTAATTCTTTTATTGTTATTCCCTCATCATCGTAACAACTATTTATATGAATGCCAAATTCTTCAATACTACATTTGTAAAAAATAAAATTCTCAGATAGGCTATGTAAAATAATATTATTTAAGTTGTGAACTAATTTAAAATAAATATCATCATTGAAATCTTTTAATAAATCTTTTGAGAAATACTTATCATTAACTATTTTCATATTATCAGGAACTTTGAAATTTTTATTTTTCCAGTATGACAAAGCTGAATATTCAATTGGATTTTCTAAATATTTTTTCTTGCTCATTTTACCTCCAATAAAAATATTAAAGTATACATAGTATTATTCCTATTCTTACATCATCTCAATCAAAACAACAACTTCACAATGTGCTGTTTTACTAAACATATCACATAGTTTTACTTTCTTTAATTCAAATCCACCGTCAATAAAATGTTTTAAATCTCTTGTCAATGTTGCTCCGTTACAACTTACATATACAACTTTTTTGATATTACTTTTAATAATTGTATCTACAACCTTTTTATCAAGTCCTTTTCGTGGAGGATCTACGGATATTATATCTATGTTATTATTTTTTAATATTTCTTCGATTTTTTCTTCACTTTTTCCATATAAAAACCCAACATTTTTTACATCATTTAGTTTTAAATTTTCTTTAGCGTCTTTTACTGCATCTTTTACAACTTCTACACCAATTACTTTTTTAAAATTTTCTGCAAAATATATGCTTGTAGTTCCTATACCTGAATATAAATCCAACAAATTCTTATCTTTGTTTTCTCCTAAAAAATCTTTAGCTATTTTATATAAATTTTCAGTTTGAAATCTATTTACTTGAAAAAAGCTCTTTGGGGAAATATTAAATTCATATTTTCCGATTTTATCTGTAAAGCATTTCTTCGAAAATATTAATTTACTTTCTAGTCCCATAATAATACTTGCTTTTTTAGGATTTATATTTATATATCCACTTACCAATTTTTCATATTCACTTAAACTTTTTACAAAATTTTGAGCTTCTACTATATTTTCTTTTACAACAACAGTAATCATAATTTCAGAATTGAAATTTGACCTTATACTGATATTTTTTAAAATTCCATCATCCGTATTTACATCATAGGATTTAATTTTAAATTCTTTTAATTTTGCTTGTAAAAACGGAAGAAATTTATTTATACACTCATCACTTAATGGACAATTTTCAAGTTTTATTTTACTTTCCCCATTATCCACACAGTAGCAAAGTTCAAAATCTTCATTCGTCTTTAATTCAATTTTATTTCTATAATTTAAGTTGTTTTTATTCTCTAAAATTTCAACATGCTCTAATTCTATGGCTGTATTTTTTCTAAGGCTGTCTAAAAACATCTTTTTCTTTAATTCAAGTTCTTTTTCATATTTTAGATTTATAAAATGATAGATATCTGTTAGTTTTTCATCATATAAATTTTCTCTGTATTCACTATATTTCAAATATTTTTTTACATATCCGTTAGAAAATTTTTTCTTTTTTTGTGTTATTTCAACATCGACAATATCTCCAACAAGTCCACCTTTTACAAAAACTATTCCTTCTTCACTTTTTGCAACTCCAAGTCCCTCATTGGTATTATCAATTATTTCTAAATTTTTTAATTCCATTATTTTCCTCTTTGTCTTGTAATTTCATATAATCCAAGTTTTGTAAATCCGTGAAAATTCCAAATCTTATTGTCAAAGATTTGTATTTCCTTAATTTTTTCTTCTAAAATTTCTCTTTCTTTTGTTTTCATATTTATAAAATCTACAATTATTATCCCTGAAATATCCCTAAAAGAAATCTGTCTAATAATTTCTTCAATTGCTATTAAATTTACACTTAAAGCATTTTTACTTTTATTTATTTCACTTGTTTTTTTCTTTGAATTTACATCTATTACTGTAAGGGCTTCCGTTTTTTCTATAACTATATTTATATCTTCAACTTCAATTGTTTTTTTATTTAATCCCTCAAGATATACTCCAATATTGTAGTCATATCTTGGAGAATATTCATCATTGTATTTTAATTCATTTTTCAAAAATTTATTATCTTTAAAACTCTTATACAGCTCTTTATCACTTAATATACAGCAATGTTTTTCATTTTCAAATAAAAAGTCATCTAAAAAATTCTCCTTTTTGTAGATTAATTTCGGAACAGGTAAATTATTTAAACTATCCACTATTTCTTGCATTTTTTCTACATTTTTTCTTATATCATTCAATAAAGTATATTCATCACAATCGATACTTTTTGTTCTCAATTTTACTGAAAAATTTGATTTTATATTTTTTATCTTCTCAAAGTCAAAATTATATTCTTTTAATTTTTTTGAAATCAAAATATCTTCTCTATTTTTGTAAGATATAACTGAAAACATTGAAGAAACAGAAAAATTCATTGAAACATTAGGTGCTTTTTCTCCTGCATTAATTTTGTAAATTTCAACAAATATTACATCTCCAACTTTTACTTCTCCAATAGTATCTTTGAAGTCTAAAAATCCATTTTTTCCATTTTTAAGTTCTACAAAAAAACATTGTAATGCATCAACTTTTTTTACAACCCTTGCTCTATATATGTCTCCAATTTCAAAATCACTAAATGTTTTTACAAAATAGGAGTTTAATTTTGAATTTAAAACTTTTCCATATTCAATTTTTTCTTCATTTTTATATATAAATAAATAATCTTTCAAAATTTTCTCCTATTCAACATATTCAAAATTATTCTTTTTATATAGAATTTTTTTCATCAACCCACAAAAATATACACAAAAAATATAATTAAGCTGTGCGAGATTATAATTGTACTCTAAAATTAAATTTCTATCTTCAATTATATTTCTCTCTTCACTTAAATTTTTCAATTTTTTAAAAATCTTATTAAATTGATAATAATAAAAACTTTGATGTATAACTAAAATAGAAATACTAACTAAAAACATGATATTAAAAAATATTTTAATCATAAAAACTCCATAAAAAAAGAACTCGGTTTATCCAAGTTCTATTTTACCATAAATTTAGCTATAAGTTAACTACTTTCTACATATAACCCATTCCAGGATTCATTCCACCAGGCATTTGTCCCATTGGTTCATCTTTAGTTACATCAGCAACAGCAGCTTCTGTTGTTAAAACCATTGATGCAACACTTGATGCATTTTGAAGTGCTGATCTAGTAACTTTTGTAGGATCAACAATTCCGCTTTCAAGCATATTTACATATTTTTCACTTAAAGCATCAAAACCAATTCCAGCTTCTGCATTTTTAACATTTTCAACGATAACTGAACCTTCTAAACCTGCATTGATTGCAATTTGTCTAACAGGTTCTTCAAGCGCTTTAACAATTATATTAACACCTGTTCTTTCGTCTCCATTAGTTTCTTCAAGAAGTGCTTTAACTTTTGGAATTACATTTAATAATACAGTTCCACCACCAGGAACAATACCTTCTTCAACTGCTGCTCTTGTAGCTGCAAGTGCATCTTCAATTCTTAACTTTCTTTCTTTAAGTTCTGTTTCAGTAGCTGCACCAACTTGAATTACTGCAACTCCACCTGCAAGTTTAGCAAGTCTTTCTTGTAATTTATCTCTATCATATTCAGAATCGCTTATTTCTATTTGATTTCTAATTAAAGCAACTCTTTCTTCAATAGCTGATTGTTCTCCAGCACCATTTACGATAACAGTAAGTTCTTTTCCAACAGTTACTCTTCTTGCTTTACCTAACATTTCAATAGAAGTTTCTTTTAATTCATATCCTAAATCTTCTGAAATAACTGTACCACCTGTTAAAATTGCAATATCTTGTAACATATCTTTTCTTCTATCTCCAAAAGCAGGTGCTTTTACAGCTACACAGTTGAATGTTCCTCTTAATTTATTAACAACAAGTGTTGCCATTGCTTCGCCTTCTACATCGTCAGCAATAATCAAAAGTGGTTTTCCTTGTTGAACAATTTGTTCTAATACAGGTAAAACTTCTTGAATATTAGTAATCTTTTTATCAGTAATTAAAATATATGGATCTTCAAGTTCAGCTTCCATTTTTTCAGTATTAGTTACCATATAAGGAGAAACATATCCTCTATCAAATTGCATACCTTCAACAACTTCTAAAGTTGTTCCCATACTTCTAGATTCTTCAACAGTGATAACACCGTCTTTTCCAACTTTTTCCATTGCATCAGAAATTAATTTTCCAACTTCTTCATCAGCTGCAGAAATTGATGCTACTTGAGCAATACTTTCTTTTGTTTCAACAGGTTTTGAAAATTCTTTAATTCCTTCAACTGCCTTTTCAACTGCCTTTTTAATTCCCTTTTGAATAATCATAGGATTTGCTCCGGCTGCAACATTCTTTAATCCTTCTCTAATAATTGCTTGAGCTAAAAGTGTTGCTGTAGTTGTACCATCACCTGCAACATCATTTGTCTTAGTTGCAACTTCTTTAACAAGTTGAGCTCCCATATTTTCATAAGGATCTTCCAATTCAATTTCTCTTGCAATAGTAACACCATCATTTGTAATAAGTGGTGAACCGAATTTTTTATCTAAAACTACATTTCTTCCTTTAGGTCCAAGAGTAACTTTAACTGTATCTGAAAGTTTATTAATACCAGCTTCCATTCCTTTTCTTGCTTCTTCATTAAATTTAATTTCTTTAGCCATTTAAAAAACCTCCTAATCTTCAACTACTGCTAAAACATCAGCAATTTTTACAACAATATATTCTTTTTTATCAAGTTTAACTTCAGTTCCTGCATATTTTGAGAAAATTACTTTATCTCCAACTTTAATTAAATCTTTTTTATCTTCATCTTTTAAAATTTCATCACCAATTGCCAAAACTTTAGCAACACTTGGTGCCTCTTTTGCAGAAGTAGGAAGAACTATCCCAGAACTTGTCTTTTCTTCTACCTCAACCATTTCTATAACTAATTTATCTCCTATTGGTTTTAATTTCATAATATCCCTCCTATTAAAGTTATTAGCAGTCTATTAACTTGAGTGCTAATTAATTACAGATATATTATACCACATAAAATATAATTTATAAACATATTTAGAAAAAAATTTTTTTAATTAAAAAATTTTATTTAAAATAAACTTGTTTATTCACAAAAAATCACTCAATACAGATTTTACTCTATAATTGAGTGATTTTAAATTTAGAAAATTTATTAAATTATAAAACTAATTATTTTTATTTTCCTTTTCTTCTTTGTTTTCGTCTGATTTTGTTGGTTTATCTGTTTTTGTTTTTTCTTCATTTTTCTTTTCATCAACTTTTTTATCTTCAGACTTTGTAGTAGAGTTTTTAGTTTCTTTTTCAGATTTATCTACACTTGGAAGTTTTTTATCTTCTTCATTTTGTTTAGGTAATTCTGTAGCATCTTCCTTTTCTTCAGACTTTTTCTCATTTGAATCAGCTTTTTTTGGAATTTGTGGAAGTTTCTTTTTATATCTAATTTCTCCATTTACCTTTTCAAAATCAGCTAAACTGAATGTATATGTTTCTCCATTTGCATAAACATATGCAATATCACCTATAGTATAAGCATCCATTTCATCTTCTAAATTATATACTTTTCTAAGATACTTCAATACTTCTTCTCTATCAACAGTTACTTTTGATTCAATATCTTTACCAGGATTTTGAATTATATATTTCAAAGCAGCTACTATTTCTTTTGCTGTACAATCTCCATATTGACCTGCTTTTGCATTTTGAATAATTTGTTTTATAGTTATAGCATGATAGTGATTTCCATGTAACCAGTAGAATATTCCCTTTTTCACTCCATTTGAACCATAAACAGGTAATGTTGTATCCAAATCTCCATAATGTCTCATCGCTCTAAGGTTACTGTCCAGATATGGGATTACTTTGTCTTTTATTTCAGCTTTTACACTTTCATAAGTAAATAATTCTTTTTCATCTACACCTATATCTGAGTGATCACTTCCCTCTTTAATATATTCAGCATTAGGATAACGGCTTCTAGGGTTTTCATGAACAACTCCAACTTCCTTATCTCCCACATATAAATGCCAATGATCTCCATGATCTACAATTTTTGTTACACCTTTTGGCCATTCAAATGGTTTTTTATTTTCGTCTCCATGACTTCCCTTATATTCGCCAAACTCAGCTTCAGGATAAAGAGATCTCGGGTCAGTATATGTTATTCCTTCATTTCCTTTTGAATCATAAATATGATAATGGTCTCCATGTTTTAAAATTTTTACTATATCATATCTGTTAACAGGATCTTTTCCCAAAACATTTATTATATTTAAATTTTTTCTAGCTTCATATAATTTCTCACTAGCACTTGGAACATTAGGTTTCTCACTTGGTTTTTCTTTCTCTGTATTATCTTGTGAATCTCCGTGATTTCCTTGATATTCTCCGACTTCTGCATCAGGATATTTTGAGGTTGGATCTGTGTAGCTAATATATTCTTTACCACTTGCAGTATAAATGTGCCAATGATCTCCATGTCTCAAAATTTTTACTACTCTATCTTTTTTCTCTTCAATAATATTTGCATGTGAATAGTTATTTGAATTTCTTCTGTTTCTATGTGAATTATGTGAACCTACATAAGTTCCTACTGTAATATTAGGAAACATACTTGATGGATCTTCATAAGTTAAATATTCATTCCCATCAGCTGTATAAACATGCCAGTGATCTCCATGTTTTAATATTGATGTTACATTTAATCCTCTTAATTTATTTCTTGAAACAACACTAACAAGAGATAATGAATTTCCATTTCCCAATTTTGAAGGATCTGTATAAGTAATATGTTCTTTACCGTCTTTAGTAAATACATGCCAATGATCTCCATGTTTATAAGATCTTACAATATCATCTTTTTTTATTTCAGCATCAATTAAAACTTCTGTTGTTTCATCTTTTTTATATTTCGTTTCTTTTTCAACAAATTCAAAGTTTTTAGAAGTACTTTGTTTTGTTTCTTCCTTTTTCTTCGTACAACTTGCAAGTAAAACTGCACTACAAACTAAAATTAAATTCATTTTTGTAATTTTCTTTTTTAAATTTTTACTCATAATCTCCTCCTATTCATTAAAAGATTTAACTAAAGCTTTTAAATTTAATTCCATTAATTTTAAATATCCCATTTTAATTTCTTCATCTGTCAAATTTTCCATTGTGTATAAAGTATCAGTCTTTGTGTTTGTGTTTTTAGCAAGAGTTTCTGCAACTTTTGGAGTTGCTTTTCCTTCAAAGAAAATTGTATTTATCTTATACTTCTTAACAAAGTCGGCAATTTTTTGAAGTTGCTTTGCTGATGGTTCATCCTCTGGTGATATACCTGTTACTGCAACTTGCTTTAATCCATAATCATTTGCTAAATAGTTGAAAGCAGCATGACTTACAACAAAATACTTTTGTTTACTCTTAACTTTTGAAAGCTCTGTTTCAAATTTTTTATCTAAAGCTCTAAATTCATCTTGTGCTTTTTTTAGATTTTCCTTGTAATAAGCTTCATTTTCAGGGTCTATAGAAGAAACTTTTTTATAAATAGTGTCAAGTTGTATAATAGCATTTTTTACACTAAGCCATGTATGTGGATTTGTTTTATCATGTCCATGTTTATGATCATGTCCGTGTTTATGATTATGTCCATGTTCATCGTCATGTTTGTCCCCATCTTTATCTCCGTGTTCTTCTTCCTCTTCCAACCCATCTCCACTTTCTAACAAAGTCAATCCTTGTGATAGATTTAAAAATTTATTTTTATCCTTAACAGTATCTTCAATAGCAGAAATAAAAGACTCCATATTTGCACCATTATAAATAATCAAGTCTGCTTTTACAATTTCCTGCATATCTCCCGCTTTAAGTTCAAAGGAATGTGGTTCTTGATTTCCTTTTATTATTGTTTTAACCTCCATTTTATCTCCAACAATTCTCTTTGTAAGATCTGTTACAGGGAAAAAAGTTGTATAAATAACTTTCTTATTTCCTTTTTGTTCTGTAGTTTTTTGCTCTTTATTTTTTTCATCTTTATTTGATGAACAAGCAATTAAAAACATACAGCTAATCATAATAATTGAAATAATTTTTTTCAATTTTATATTCATAAATAATCCTCCTTAAAATTTCTTTAATGCAAATAATTCTTATTTGTGTTAATATTATACTACTATTAATTTATTTTTGCAATAGCTAAAATCAAAATTTTTGTAAAAAAAAACTACTTAATTGAAAAATCAAAAAAGTAGTTTTTATATTTTTATAAATCATCTAAATCGTCATCAATTACACTTGATTTTGAATATGCTGAAGGCTTTGCTTCAAAGAAATCTGTCTTTATCGCATTTGGATCAGAATATTCACTAACCCACTTCATACTTTCAGGTTCTTCATCATAACCATCATAAAGTTTTCCAAAGTTTAAAGCTGTACTTCTAAGGTTTCCAAGATATTTAATATAATCTTCAACCATTTGCATTGTAAGACCAGGAATGTTTTCTCCCAAAACATATTTTCCCCAAGCAATTTCTTGTTCTACACCTGTTTTAATCATATCTTTATATACAGCAACTTTTTCTTCTGTAAATAATTCTGGTTCTTCATTTTGTAATTCTAAAAGCATTTTTTTGAATAACCAAAGATGTGTATTTTCATCCCTATTTATATATCTGATTTCTTGTACAGATCCGGGCATTTTTCCATTTCTTCCTAAATTATAGAAGAACATAAATCCTGAATAGAAGTAAACCCCTTCAAGAATATAATTTGCAACCATTGTCTTTACTAGACTGTAAGGGTCTTTATTTACTTGAAACTCATTATATAAGTCTCCAATAAATTTATTTCTTGCAAGAAGATGTTCATCATCTCTCCATTGATATAAAATATTTGTTCTTTCTTCAGGAGAACATATACTATCTAACATATATCCATAACTTTGAGAATGAATAGCTTCTTGATAAGCTTGGATAGTGAGACAAAGATTGATTTCATTTGCTGTAATATACTCTCCGATATATGGAAGATTAGCAGTTTGAATACTGTCTAAAAATATAAGAAAACTTAAAACTTTATCAAAAGCAGTTTTTTCATATTCATCCAACATTTTATAATCTTTTAAATCTTGGAACAAATTTATTTCCTCCGGAATCCAAAAATTATTCATGGCATTACGATACCATTCATTTGTCCAAGTATATTTTACATTGTTAAAATCATTTAAATTTGTCGTATTTCCGTTTATCATTTTTCTTTTTGACAATTCAATATCGCCATTTTCATTAAATAGAGCTTTTTTATTTAATTCCATAATATCTCCTTCCTATGCTGAACAGCTATCACATTCTTCAATATCTAAACTCTTACTTCTTATATAGTAAATACTCTTTAATCCAACTTCACAAGATAAAATCAAAAGTTTTAAAATTTGACTCATCTTATAATCTGTCGTGATATAAAGATTTAAACTTTGTCCTTGATCAATATGTCTCTGTCTAACTCCACCCGCTTTTATAGACCAAGTTTGATCTACTTCGTGAGCATTTTCATATAGCCAAAAAGTTTCAGGAGTTAAATCAGGAGCAACTCTCGGAATAATTGAACCTTTTTTCTCTTCAAGGAAATATCTCATCATAACAGGATCTACACCCGCTGTAGTTCCTGCAATAATTGAAGTTGAACCTGTCGGAGCAACTGCTAAAAGATAAGCATTTCTAAGTCCGTTTTTAGCAACTTTTTCTTTAAGTTCAATCCATTCTTTAGAATTATAATCTCTTTTTTCAAAATATTTTCCATTTTGCCACTCTGAGCCTTCAAAATATTTATAGCTTCCTTTTTCTTCAGCAATTTTTGAACTTTCCTTAATAGCAAAATAATTTATTTTTTCATAAACCTTGTCCATAAATTCTAGATGTTCTTCAGTTTGCCACATAATTTTATTTTTTACAAGAGCATGATGATATCCGCTCGTACCAAGTCCAATTGCTCTATATTTTGAATTTGTTATTTTAGCAAAAGGTGTTGGATAGTAATTTAAGTCGATTACATTGTCCAATGCCCTTATCATTGTAGAAACTACAAATTCCATTTCTTCATCATTTTGTAGGTCAATATTTCCAAGAACTAAACTTGCAAGATTACAAACTACAAAATCTCCAGCTTTAACATCAGTTACAACATGATCTTCTCCATCTATTTGTAAAATTTTATCTTCAACATCTAAAATTTCTTTCATATTTTGCATTATTTCAGTACAAAGGTTAGAAGAGTAAATCATTCCCTTATGTGAATTTGGATTAGCATTATTTGCATTATCTCTATTAAAAATAAAAGGTGTTCCAGTTTCAACTTGACTTTTAAGAATTAATTTAACTAAATCTTTTACAGTTAAAACTCTTTTATCAAGTCTAGGCTCTTTAATACAAAGTCTGTATTTTTCTTCCCACTCTTCTCCATAAAAATCTTCCAAACAGAAGCCCATTACTTCCTTTACTTCATGTGGACAGAATAAATACCAATTAGAATTTATGTTTTCCTTTGCTAAACGCCAGAATAAATTAGGGAAACAAATTGCAGGGAAAACATCATGTGCTTTCATTCTATCATCACCATTATTTGTTCTAAGATTTAAAAACTCAGGAATATCCCTATGCCATACATCTAAATAAACAGCACAAGAACCTTGTCTAACCCCTAGTTGATCAACAGCAACTGCTGTGTCATTAGCAAGTTTTATCCATCTGATAACTCCACCTGCAACACCTTTAAATCCACGAATATCAGAACCACTTGCACGAACTTTTCCAAAATATAGTCCCATTCCACCACCATGTTTAGAAACTTGGGCAAAATTATCTATACTTCTATAAATTCCTTTTAAAGTATCGGGAACTGTATCTATGAAACAAGAAGAAAGTTGATGGAATGGCTTTCTCGCATTTGACATTGTAGGAGTCGCCACAGTCGCCTTTAAATTACTAAGCACGTCATAAACTTTTTTTGCAAAGGAAACTCTATCTTTTTCAGGAATTGCAAGATGCATCGCAATACCCATAAACATCTCTTGCATTGTTTCAATTACTTTTTTATGTGAATCACAAATTAAATATCTCTTATATACTAAATCTAAAGATGAATAAGTAAATAACTCATCTCTACTATTATCTATATACTTTTCAAGCTCATCAATATCATCACTTGAATAATTTTCTAAAATATATTCCCCATATAAATTAGCTTTTGTCAAAGCTTGTATCTTTGATTTAAAATCAACAATATGCCATTCTTTTTCATAATTTGAAATCTCTTTATGAATTTTATAAGCATAAATTCTAGCAGAAATATACTCCCAATTCGGATTTTCCTTTGAAGTTAATTCAGAAGATGCCTTTATCAAAAGCTCAACTTTTTCATTCAAAGTTGAATTTGGTTTAACAAAGGACAAAAACTTTCTACATAATCTGTCAAGCTCGTAACCTTCTGTTGAAAAATCTTTTTGAATTTTAGCAAGTACTTCAATTAAACTTTCATCTTCAATATATTCTCTAAAAGAATTTAATTCTTTTCTTAGTGAATTTCTCTTTTCTCTATATAAGATATAGCTTTTCAAAGTTTCATAATGATTATTCTTAGTTAAAGTCTTTTCAACATAATCTTGAACTTCTTCAACACTTATACTTGAATTTTCTGCCTTATCTTGTAAAATACTTTCAAAAACCTCTTCTGCCAATTGTTTTGAAAGTAACTTTTTATCTTCATCACCAACACTAACAAATGCTTTATAAATTGCATTTTCTATCTTTGAAATATCAAATGATACTTCTGATAAATCTCTCTTTATAATCTTCAATAAAATCACCTCCGAAAATTTATACCCATTACAAAACAAAATATATATAGAAATAAAATTTTATTTTGAACTATATATAGTATGTTTTGTGGTATTTCTAAAAATATTTTGGTGGATATAAAAATATTACTATTAGTAGTTAAAAAATTTTTTAAATTTTTTATAAAATAAATATAAAATTCAAAAATATGATATAATAATTATGATGAAAAAATTTTTTATGAAAGGAAAATTAATGAGACTTAGAAAAAAATGGTGGGCAGTCCCGGAAATGAAAGAAAATGCTCAGGTAATATTTAATGCAGAAAGTTTAAAAGGAAAATGGAATGAAGAATTTAAAAATACAAATCCTATTAATCTTGAACTTGGTTGTGGAAAAGGAAAATTTATAAGTGAAATTGCTGATGTAAACAAAAATATTAATTACTGTATATTGGACTTGGACACAAATGCTATTGTATATGCAACAAGAAAAATTAGGGATTTAGAATTATTAAATGTTCGTGCAATTCCCACAAATATAGAAAAAATAAATGAAATTTTTAGCGAAAATTCCATATCCAGAATTTACATAAATTTCTGTAACCCTTGGCCAAAGAAAAGACATCATAAAAGGAGACTCACTCATCCTAACTTTTTAGCAAAATACAATAAACTACTTATAGAAGAAGGAGAAATACACTTTAAAACGGATGACGACGATCTTTTCAAAGCAAGTTTAGAATACTTTAACGAAAATGGTTTTGAAGTAATACTAATAACTTATGACTTAGCAAACTTTGACTATCCACAAAATATAGAAACAGAATATGAAAACAAATTCAAATCATTAGGAATAAAAATAAAATTCTTAATAGCTAAAAAGAAATAAGAACGTCATCTTTAGAATGTCTCCCGACGCATCATATATAGTATGGTTGAACAATGTGAAACTAAGTCAATCTAATCCTAACTTTGTTTACTTGTAAACAATAGTAAATTTGAGAGAATAATTGTGTAATAGTGAAATAATTCACGTCTTTTTACTATTCAAAGAATATCTCCCCCTACGTCATCTCGAGTGTAGTCGAGAGATCTCATAAAGCTTTATTTAGAATGAAATTTCCTTGGTCTATGTAAATAAAAAGTATTTTAATAACAATAGATAACATTTAAATTTTATTAATTTTAAACAAGAACATCAAAAAAGACAGCAATTTAAACTAATTGTTGTCTTTTTAATTTATAAATATTTCAATTATAAAACTTTTAGCTTTTCAATTAAATCTTTAAAGCTTCCTTTTTCGCAATTTACTTTACATTCAGGATAAGTATAAAGATAATCAGTTACTAAATAACAATTCATCCCGGCACTACTCGCCGCAAAAATATCTTGTCTTTCATCATTTCCAATCATTAAACACTCCTTTGGTTCAACATCCAGTTTTTTACATAAATCTAAATAATATTTAGGATTTGGCTTTGAAAAAGAACTATTACTATAATGAGTAACATAATCGAAGTCATCAATATCAAGTCCTGTCCATTTTAATCTAACTAATGCATCTATAGGAAAAACCGGATTAGTAGCGAGAACAACTTTTCTTCCATTTTTCTTTGCAAGATTAACTGCAACTTTTGCTAAATTATTTTCAGTCGAGCACTTCTTTAGCTTAGTAAAAAACTCATTTGCATAAAACTTTTCCAATACTTCTTTAACATTTGATAAATCAATATTTATAATACTCTTAAACTTCTCCCAAAAAGCCTCTTCATTAGTTCTCTTCCCGTCATTTTTAATTATTTCATGAGTTGCGGTCCAAATAGCTTCAACAAGCTTGTTACTTTCAATGTTATACTCTGAAAAAACTTTTGACAATTCCGTAAAATAAATATCAACAAATAATTTTTCATCCAAAGGAAGCAAAGTTCCATCCAAATCAAATAATATAGCTTTCATTTCCCCTCCTTAAATATTACTAATTTTATCAAAAAAATATATAAAAAATAATATTAATTTAAAACTTAAAATCTTTTTTAGTAATATATATTATAACCGATTTGTATAATAATTTTCAATTAAAATGCATTTATATTTTGACTAAGTATAATAGTTATTTTAAATATCTAATTTGCTTACAATATGTTTCTATTTAAACTAAATAATGTATTTAAAGAATTATTAAAGAAAGAAATTACATTACATCCTTTTGTAAAATAATGGATTCATAATTTTTCAATTTACATCCAATAATATTTGCGCTTTATATTACTATTATATTTTTTAAAAAACTATCAATAATATTTAATCTTGTTCTAATCATAAAAGTATATCTTTTCCATGATCTTATTGATTCAGTTTAAAACAAACTATTCATTATATACTGCCAAATAATTTAATATATAAGTACAATGATTTTAGCTAAAATTAAAGCCACTAAAAATAAAACAGGAATAAAAATAATTCTCTTTTTAATTACATCTAAAACACTAGGTATATACTCTCTATCCTCTATGCCTTTGATTTTTAAATTTTTGCTGTTCTTAGTCCATAAAATATCCATAACCGCTCCATCAAAGATATTCCAAGATTGAAGAAAAATATTTAATTGAATAAATGCCTGTTTAAAATCCTTGATTTCATTCCATAATCCAACAATTAATATCAAACTTCCAAACATAAGAACAATAAATAGAGAATAAAATATAATCTTTTTTCTTTTAATTGTTTTATAATCTGTATAACCAAATTCAACAACCTTATCTATAACGGATTTAGGATAAAAATATATAATATTAATCGTATTTCCTCTAAATGATAAAGCAACTAATAATGTGAATAATAAACAATATAAAACTACTTGTAAAAATAAAATATCCATTTTAATATATCTCCTATATATGTTAAACGACTTAGTGCAATAGGAAAATATAACTGCTACTACAGCATCACCAGCTCTGACTCCAAACTTAATTTATCTAAACATTAATAAATGACTGTTTTATTTCAGACAACTTTTTTAGCTTTTTTTCAAATACCGCTTCATTCATACCATTTTTTATTGCAATCTCATAATAATCATTGAATTCAGGATGATTATTTTCTTTTACAACTGCTAAAAGTTCTGCAAAATATCCCCAAGCATTATTGAAACTTTTTGTTGAACTATAATCTTCTCTTTTTGGCATCCACTGTAGCTTTACAAAGAATTTATTCAGTATCTTACTCCAAGTTTCTACATCATTATCATAACAAAAAAACTTTGTCTCAAACAGACTCCCAAAACGCCTGTCCCAAAATTTTACATTGTCAGGCAAATACCATGTATCACAGCATATCAATTCAATTATTATTCTTTCAAGTATTTCTGCAGGAAAACCACCTACACAATCATAACTTCCTGCAACTGAAGTTTGTGCAGCTTCCTCTTTAAGTTCTTCATAAGCCGTACTACTATCAAGTAATAATAAAGCAATTTTAGCCCTATGTCCAAATGCCTTTCCTGCACTTAGTATTTTGTACTTATTAAATTCGTTCATTGGACAACCTCCTAAAACTATCATACCACTGTGTCAAAAAAATAGGAAACATTTATTATAATTAGTTTTGTAGTTTTTTTATATTATAGCATAACTGCTAATCAAAATACAGAAATAACTCTATTAGAATTTGTAATATTATAATAACTTTTTCAACACTCTAAATCAAGACTTTAATCGCCGTCTCAATGTAAAAAGTTTGACTACCCTACGAAATTATAGTATATTGCTATTTGAATCTATAAAGGAAAATTAAATGGAGGAACTCCTCTTTTATTTACATTACAGTATGTTTCTATTTAAACTAAAAGCAAATCAGTTAGAAAGTGAATTTTCAAGATTTACATTACGGTATGTTTCTATTTAAACCAATTCCTGAATTAAAAACAGAATATAAAGGAAGTCCATTTACATTACAGTATGTTTCTATTTAAACACAACTTTATTTATTCTATTTATAAAGTTGAAGATTATTTACATTACAGTATGTTTCTATTTAAACTTTTCAATTAATAAGAAATGCGATGAAGTTATGGAATTTACATTACAGTATGTTTCTATTTAAATAAAAAGGTTGCACAATGGAATATAACGATACTACATTTACATTACAGTATGTTTCTATTTAAATGATGTTTTGTTAAGTAGTGAATTTTCTATATCTACACTAATTTACATTACAGTATGTTTCTATTTAAATCCCCCACTATTAAAACTTTCACTTGAAAAACCTTTATTTACATTACAGTATGTTTCTATTTAAACTTTATTAATTCTTCTTTTGTGGTATCTGCAAATATATTTACATTACAGTATGTCTCTATTTAAACCCACCTTGGTGACCAACTTCGACATAAGTTCCTTTATTTACATTACAGTATGTCTCTATTTAAACATATTGATATTAGCAAGATGGTGCAACATAACTACATTTACATTACAGTATGTCTCTATTTAAACTATAATATAGTTAGAGTTAAAAACACTTTTGTTGAATTTACATTACAGTATGTCTCTATTTAAACGCAACATCAGCTTACAGAGTTTTAAGAAAACTTAATTTACATTACAGTATGTCTCTATTTAAACTCAAACAAACTAATGGTTTTACCACAAAAATTCCCATTTACATTACAGTATGTCTCTATTTAAACTTTTTTAAATTCATTTGTTTTTGAATATCTTTAAAAGTATTTACATTACAGTATGTCTCTATTTAAACATATTGATATTAGCAAGATGGTGCAACATAACTACATTTACATTACAGTATGTCTCTATTTAAACCCTTATTTGTTTAATGTGGATAACGGATTTTTAGACTTAAATTTACATTACAGTATGTCTCTATTTAAACAAAATATGGTACAGAAGCAAATTTTGCAAGGGAAATATTTACATTACAGTATGTCTCTATTTAAACAAGTTTCGCTAGTCATATATGCTCCGTGTTTTCTGATTTACATTACAGTATGTCTCTATTTAAACAAGACGAAAACACTTATTCAAAAATAGGTAATACATTTACATTACAGTATGTTTCTATTTAAACCAAAAACTATTAAAATTCCTGTAATTACTACAAAATTTACATTACAGTATGTTTCTATTTAAACAATAAAATTAATTGAAGGAACAATAGTTAATATTCAATTTACATTACAGTATGTTTCTATTTAAACGAGGACAGATGATGACTCATTGCTACAAGCTTTTATTTACATTACAGTATGTTTCTATTTAAACGAAATTGAAGATTTATCAGATGAAATATAAATAGGATTTACATTACAGTATGTTTCTATTTAAACGAAGAAATGTAGCAATTCAAGGAAGTATTCATACATTTACATTACAGTATGTTTCTATTTAAACTTTCCATACGTTCCAAAAAGCACCGTTGTTTATCCAATATTTACATTACAGTATGTTTCTATTTAAACTAGAAATTATAAAAAATGTAGTTAAGTACTTTTTATTTACATTACAGTATGTTTCTATTTAAACTTTCTTCTTCTGTTAATACTCCATCTCTACTAAATTTACATTACAGTATGTTTCTATTTAAACTCTGGAAAGACCGTTTTGAATAATGATTTATTCTTAAATTTACATTACAGTATGTTTCTATTTAAACCAAGAGTTGCAGATAATAGTGACTGGGAAGCTAAAAGATTTACATTACAGTATGTTTCTATTTAAACAGGAAAAAGAAGAGGTGAGATATCATCCAGAATCAAATTTACATTACAGTATGTTTCTATTTAAACGAAAATATAAAAGATATTATAAATTCTCTATATATTAATTTACATTACAGTATGTTTCTATTTAAACTGATAAAATTCAATCCCTTATTTTCAAAAAAACAGAAAAATTTACATTACAGTATGTTTCTATTTAAACAAGTAAAGAGCAAAGAAGAATAGTTTTAAAAGCTAATTTACATTACAGTATGTTTCTATTTAAACTGGGTTAATCACAGAATTAACTCACATAAAGATAAATTTACATTACAGTATGTTTCTATTTAAACCAAATGTCTTGAAATATTAAGACAACCTATAACATATTTACATTACAGTATGTTTCTATTTAAACGCGGTGGATTAATGGCATTAAGCGGCAGTTTTAGATTTACATTACAGTATGTTTCTATTTAAACAAAAGACTGTGTAAAAGAAACGCCATATTTAGACATATTTACATTACAGTATGTTTCTATTTAAACCAAATCGCAGATGAATTAGAATATCATACTAACTTATTTACATTACAGTATGTTTCTATTTAAACCTTCTTCATAATCATCGTATTCATCTTCTAAGTCAATTTACATTACAGTATGTTTCTATTTAAACAAATACTTAAACAAGTTTTCGCAAACGGTGTAAGGCTGATTTACATTACAGTATGTTTCTATTTAAACCTAAATCCCCTGGAACTGCTTCGTTAGAATTTATATTTACATTACAGTATGTTTCTATTTAAACCCGATTCTTGAAATGAACTTTCTCCGATTCTTGAATATTTACATTACAGTATGTTTCTATTTAAACTTCACTCATTTTTTATTCCTTTCTCCATTAGACAATTTACATTACAGTATGTTTCTATTTAAACGCTACAAAAGCAAATGCCATCCCAATAATTATTGAATTTACATTACAGTATGTTTCTATTTAAACACCTTAAAAGTCTTTATTTCGTCAGACTTTATGTAATTTACATTACAGTATGTTTCTATTTAAACGTAAAATCTTAGAGCTACAGAAAAATCAAACTAAATTTACATTACAGTATGTTTCTATTTAAACATTTATAGAGCATAGGAGGAATTATATGTTAGCAAAATTTACATTACAGTATGTTTCTATTTAAACCAAAGGAATGGAAAGCTAAAAGGTTAAAAGTATTGATTTACATTACAGTATGTTTCTATTTAAACTTTACGTTTTTATTTTCTTCTAAAAAATGAGTTATATTTACATTACAGTATGTTTCTATTTAAACTCAGAAATATTGCTATTATTTATTATATTTTGTTATTTACATTACAGTATGTTTCTATTTAAACTCAGAAATATTGCTATTATTTATTATATTTTGTTATTTACATTACAGTATGTTTCTATTTAAACTTTTTTGTACTTTACTCTCATCTTTTTTAATATTTTATTTACATTACAGTATGTTTCTATTTAAACAATCTTGCCAAATTTTTCAGCTTTCACATAACCAACATTTACATTACAGTATGTTTCTATTTAAACTTTATACATAATTTATTCTCCTAATTTTTTTTATTAATTTACATTACAGTATGTTTCTATTTAAACCTTTCTTCACTTTCTTTTATTGCGTCATCTATTGTAATTTACATTACAGTATGTTTCTATTTAAACAGGTAGTTCTATACATATTGAAAATACTACTATTAATAAGTCAATTCTGTCTACCTACAAAATTTTTTTGAAATTTTCCACTAAATTTTTTAACTGAAACAGAATTACTTGAAAATTTAACATTTTTTTAATCTGTCGAACCTCCAGTAAATTTCACATACTGAAGGTTGACAAATCATCTTTTTTAATAATTTTACTATCTTTAGTTTAATATATTGAAATTCAAGTTATTCAATTATACTTAATTCAATCAATCCGTATGGTAGCATTGTTTTTTCATCAATATAAAATCCATTTTGCAAATTAAGATTTTGATTAAGCTCAGATAGACTACCTAAAATTCCCTTATAACCACCTAAAAACACTATATTTTTATTATTTTGTATTTGTTGTAGTAGTTTTTGAATATTATCTTTAATCTTTTTCAATTTTTCTAAATAATTTTCATTATCTTTACTTTTTTCTACCTGATTTTCTAATTTTCTATTCTTTATCCAAGACTCAATATTTGTTATCCTTCTTTCTATTTCTTCCATATAATTATTTAATTTATTTTTAGTACTTTCAAAACTATCTTCTAATTTGTTTTTGAATTCTGCAGATACATCACATCTAAATAAGACTTCAGTTTCAAATTTTTTTCCACTTCCAATCATCTCTATAGCTAAACTAGGAAAAAAGGTTTCAAATTTTGGAGCTTTATAAACAGTCTTTTGATTTTTCCCTTTATTTTTCTTCTTGTCATTTTGATATAAGTATTGAAATTTATATAAATTTTTTAATTCTATATCTTCCTTACTTATCTTAATATCTTGAAATAAAATTTTAGTTCTAAAGCTATTATCATCTTCGTTTTTTGTACCAGATAACAATGCTCCTTTTAAAGAAGATGCTGGAATATAATACTCTTGTGCATATAAAAATTCATTCTCAGGTAATAAATTTCTCTCTTCATAACTATAAAAAGGGTAAATAATATTTATATTATTAATATTTACTATGTTTGAATTTTTTATATTTTCATTAATATTTTTATAGTCAACACCCTTGTACAATGCTTTTTCCATTCTAGGAGATAAAATCAAGGATGAAATAGTTGTAATTTTAAGTTTCACTATTTACACCTCCAATTTAATAAGATAAGAGTTACCAAAAATAATTGCATTTTTCTTATATAAAGGATTATATTTACTATTATCTATACTTTTCCCAACTTTATATAATTCTGTTTTATCTTCTTTTACTTTGATAACACTCCCTGCAGTTACAAAACTAATTACTTTAGATATTTCATTTTCTATTTCAAAAGGCTTTCTGTCAGATGTATATATATCTAAAACTGAATTATTCTCATCAATATTATCAAAATTTGGTAATAAAACTCCAATATTAAGATAATTTGCATTTGTAGATGATATCTCCTCATCTTCTTCGCTTATAATTTCAATATTATGAATACTGTACTCATTATAACCCGAGCTTCCTTTCCCTCCTAAAAAACATGGAATTTCAGATTTATCACCTATTGTCTTCTGTTCAGAAATACTATTTTTCATATATTTCAAAATATTTGAAATACAAGTTCCTTCCATTACCTTAACAAAGAAACTAAATTCTTTTACAAAATTATCTTCTTTATCTACAAAAGAAAGAATAGGTAAAGAATATGCAACATTTGGTAATCCTGGAAGTTCTTTAATTTGATTTTCTAAACGAAATTTTTGAATGAAAGTTTGATTTTTCTTTATATAATTAAAATTTTTCATCTTTTTTACATTAATTATTTCTTTACTTTCTGAAAGTATCAAAAAATCATTCAATTGACATCTCTCAATAAAATCCATATTTTTAATAGATTCATAGATATTTTTAGCAGATAAATTATTTATATTTTCAGATAAACTATTATATTTATTTTTTATTTTATCTAATTCTAATTTTAAATTATTTATTTCATCATTTAATTTTTTCTTCTCTTCTTTATTTAATTCGATACTCTCATTTTTTTTTATATTATTTTTGCTTATTAATTCTTTAACTATCGATTTGCTTTCAATATTTAATTCATTTTGTTCTTTTTCATATTCTTTAATTTTTTCCTGATTTTCAGCTAACTTAAATTCTAAGTTTTGAAGAATAAACGCTTTAGGTGTAGGATAATACCCAGTAGGCATTAAATTTGAAATCATACATTTTTCTTTCTTTTCCTTAACCCCTTTTACAAATATGCTAATCTCATCTTCAGTGCAACATTTCTTAGAACTGTTAATTAAAAAACCAAAAAGTCTTTGAGAATCAGGTATAGTTGTCATTTCTCCTATTTTTTTCAATTTAACTTCATATGTTATCATTTCATTCACCCTTTTTTATTCTAATCAATTATTTCTACTTTTATTTGTCCATATCCTCTTGACTTTGAGTTGCCAATTCTATACAATCCACAATTAAATTCTTTCAATACTTTTTCAAGCTCACCTTTTATTAATCCTTCTTTTGAAGAATCTTCTGTTTCCATAGAAAATGGATTATAGAATCTAATAATTCCTTCAAACTCAACACCGGGTTTTATAACTTTATAGGTTCTTGGATTACTAAATATATTTCCGTCTTTTTCTTCCAAACTATTTTTTGTATCTATTAAAAAATAATCTTCTTTTCTATTCTTACGTTTTGATACCCTAAAATCAGAGCAAAATAATCTAGGCATACCATTAACTCCTTCAATTCCAAAAATATATTCTGATTTGAAATTTTCGTTTTTATACTTTAAATTTGATATTATTTTATTAATTTTTTCAGTCTTATTTATATCTTCATTCTCATATTTCTCTAAAGTTTCTTTAATAACAGATTTCATATATCCAGTAGTATTTACCATTTTATCTTGATATTTTTCTCTAATTAAATTACGTAAAGCTCCTTTAAAAGCTGAACCATGAATAATTGGGTTCCCTTTTTCATCTATAGTTGTTGACTGGTCAACTCCTCCTACGGAAAAACTTTCCGTTTGGTTTCCAATTAAGCAACAAGAAACTGTAGTTATTTTTATTTTAATTTCAAACATAATTTAACCCTCCTGTATTTTTTCTATAAAATATTATACTCTATTTTTTGTTTATATATTATTTTCTATATAAAATGTTTTAAATCCGTTTATTGTTGTGGTTTTTCTTAGAATTTTTTTCTATCGTTTTTAAGATAATTCTTTGTTCATTGTATTTAAAAAGTAGAATAAGCTTATCCAACCATCGTATATCTTTTTTATCTTCAAATTTTTTTCTAAATTTTTCCTCGTCAAAATTCATAGTATGAACGCTATTTTCTTGTTCTGCTTCTTTTTGATTAAAACTGTTATTATAGTTTATAAACATTGTTAGGACTTGTTCTTTTTTCCCCAGTTCCATTAATCTTTTTGCTCTATAAAATATTGCTGGCTCAAAATGCACTGATACATATAGTTGTTTTAATCCTTTTTCTGTATTTTTCGGGATTCTATTTATAAACAGTTTTTCTATATCATTTTCATTTAGCTTGCTTAATAAAAAGTTTATCGGTTTATGAAACATAACTGAACGTATTCTTCTCTTTTGATCAGTTTTAGAAGTTTCTTCAGATGAAATGATATATTGATTTGTATAAGTTTCTAAACAATAATTATCTTTTAAAAATAACAATACTAATTTTAACTTTGGAATTAGAATATTAGCAATTTTTCCACATTCAAAATATCTTTCAAAAGCTCCTTTTTTATCTTCAAGCAAATGGGATAACCAATAATATTTGAAATATAATTCCTTATTTTCTCCTATGTTATTGATTTCTCCAACTCTAAGATTTGGCATTAAGAAATACAAAGCATACAACATTTTCTTTTCTTCATCTTCTTCTATTTCCAAATTTATTAGAAAATTATGCAATGCTGTCCTTGAAAATATTTTTTCATCCATCATCTTTTTAAGTTCTCCAAGTTCACTACGAAAGCGGAAAAATGAATCATTTTCTTTGAATCCTAGACCTTCTTTATAAATGAAAAACAGATTGTTTGCCATACATATTCCGACAATAGAGTCAAATGATTTTTTAGTTTTCATACTTTTCTTTGCTTTAGATAACTCATTTTCCACTATTTGCCTATAATATCTTATCGGCTGATGGTTATTAACAAAAGCAACTCCAATCGCTATTGATAATTCTATGTTATTCGAATTGCTTTGCTTTATTTTTAACTCTTCATTAATTTCTTTAATCAAAGTACTTAATATTATTATAGAATCAAATAAAGCATCAATCCTTACTGCATAAAAGATATCATCTCCTGCAACATAAAATGGAACCATTTTTTTAATTAATTTATCACTATTATCATTATATTCTTCAATCATTTTTCTAATATTATTTAAGGAAATTTTTTCTGATAACAGCTTACTTAATTGTAAATACTCATCATAATTATCAATTGTCTCCATTATTTTTCCAAGATTATTAATATCTGCTTTTACAATTGCAATCTTCCCATTACTACTGTCTGTTTCATGATTTTCGTCCATTACAACTAAATCATCCATATTAGTTAAAAATATATTTTCTTTATCATTTTTAGTTTCAATTAACTCTTTCTGATTTTTTATTTCTAATTCTGTAAACCTAAATAATACTTCTCTATTATCTTTTATAACTTGTGATTTAGTATTATTACTTTTAAGTAACTTTTCCGCTTCTCTTAAAATATTTAGTCTATCCATTTTATCAACAGAAAAAACTATATAATTCAAAAAAATATTTCCCTGATAATTTTCATAAACCTTTTGATATAAGTCTTTTAACTTAATTTTAATATCTTCCTTTGATAATTCACAACAAAAAACTACTTTTCCTGAAATCCAAAGAATCTTATTACCATCTCCGTATTCTGTATCTTTAAGATTAAATTTAGTTTCAATTTCCTTCAAAATATTGGTTGCAACGTTATTAGATGCAGAAATAATATTTTTAAGAGTTTTTTCATCTGCTTGAGTTTTATCAATCGCCTGAAAAATATATCTCTGAACTTTTTCAACAGTTATTGCTATAATAGTATGCATAAACTATTTCTCCTTTATATCTTTATTAAACATATCAACATAAGCCTTATGTGGAAAAAACATAGGATTATTTATCATCATTAACATTTGATTGAATTGAAAAATAAATGAAAGCAATGTATATTTTTCTTTTCCTTTGTATATAGTATAATCTATTATTTTTCTATTTTTTAGTGTTTCAAATTTATTATTCTTATCTCCTTTTTCATCTTCCAATCCTTTCTTATCAGCCTGATTATAATTTTTTAATACTTCTAACAAATTTTCATCACTAAAATTTATTTTTAAATTACCATTATATTCAGAATTATTTTGATTTTGTTCTTCACTTGATTTACTTTTTTGATATGCCTCAATAATAATGTCGAAACTATCCCTACCACAAGTATCATCGTTAGATGTCTCCTCTGTAGGTATATGACATAATATCTTAATAGGATTTGTTGCTGTCTGAATAGATGCATCTTTGTTTTCTCTCCCAATATTAATATATGTAGCTAATCTAACTATTGAATCATTTGAAGTTTGTAAATTATTAATAGAGTCTGTCCAATTTAATAAGTCGTCCTTATCTAATGATCTACTTTTACATTGAACAACCGCTGCAACTGCTTCAATTGGTATAAATTTTATCAACCCATAATTAAATATATAAGGTGTATATTGTTCGTCATATATTGCTATATCTACTTCTTTTGAAATATTTTCATTTGAGTCTATTATAAATACTGAGCGTTCAATATTAAATTTTTTAGGTACTATCCTCCTAAAAAAATCTGCCCAAATTTCTTCACGATATGTCCCAGCTGTTAATTGTTGATTAGTAACGTTATAATTCAACTGAGTTACCAATTCTTTTTCCATTTTTAAATAATTTTCTTTAATATCTTTAATGAAATCACACATACAATAACCTCCTCTAATACAAAATTTTAAAATATATATCGACTAAAAGCTATAATAGACATTTTAAATAAAATTATCTGTAGCTCCGTTGTCTATGCCTAGGATTTCTTTTTCGAGCCATTTTTCGTCTCTACTGTTAAATATTATTAGTGAATCTCTATCTTTTCTTATTATTTTGGCTAATGATTTTTTTAAGGTAAATAGTTGGGATTTGGTTAATTCTCCTTCGAATACCGAATTTTGTACATGAGAGAGATATTTTTTACAAGTTTTGAATGTATCTCTCCACACTTTTGCACCTTTTTCATCAAGCACTATATCATAAACTAATATTATATACATTTCTACCACCAAAGTTTAAAGCTTTCATATTCTTTTTCATTCATTAGATGTTTTACAAGTTTATATGCCTCTAATCTAATTAAATATTTGTAACTTACACTTTTTCCTAAAGTTTTATGCTTTATAGTTTTATTTAATCTATCTTCATATTCTTTTAAAACTATCTGAGAACCTTGTTTTGTAAATTGAAGATAATTTAATCCTTCTATAAAGTGCTTTTCTGTAATTTGTTTTTTATTTAAGAGTGAAAAAATCATTCTATCCCCTATAAGAGGTTTAAATATTTCTGCTATATCAAGTGCAAGTGAAAATCTTCTATCTCCTGGAGAATGTAAATAACTTACAGTAGGGTTTAATTGAGTTATGTATATTTGTGAAAGTACAGTTGTATAAATTAATGTATTTACAAATGAAATTAAAGTATTTATTAAATTGTCCGGCGGACGCTTTACTCTTTTTTCAAAGTTTATTTCTTTATCAATAATTGTATTCCACGAATCATAGTAAACTTTATGAATATTTCCTTCTATCCCCATAAGTTCAGAAATATTGGTTTGTAAATCAATATGTCTTTTTAGATTTGAAATAATTTCAATAAATTCTTTTACATTTTTTCCTCTTTCGTTATAGTACCTTAAGTTTCTTAAAATTCCCTCTGTTGCTCCTCTAACAAATTCTTTTGCTAAAATAAGTCTTTTATCTTCATCAGAAAAGTATTCTACCTGTTTTACGAGCAATTTACCTGAAATATTTTGTTCTTTCGGATAAAAACTTCCTGTATAAAAATTATAATAGTTAAAAAAATGTACAGATATTCCGTATTTTGAAAGTATATTTATCAAACTCGTATTGAACCCCATTTCAGTCATAACATAAATATCGGAAACAGTTTCTATTGGGATATCTTTTTTATTTCCGTTGTTTGTACAAATCTGTAAAGTATTATCTTTTCTTTTTAAATCTGATTCAGAATATATAAAATAGCTTTTTTTCATAACTCCTCCCTATATTAGACATATATCGCAATATGCACAATTTTTACATAATTTTATCTTTTTAAATTCAGGGGGCTTTTCATTTTCAACCAAAGTTCTTATTTCTTCCAGAATTTTTGGAATCTTTTCAAAATCTTCCAATTCCAATTTAATTTTCTTACTCTTTCTTAGAAGAGGATAGTCCAAAACTCCCGTAATGTCTTTAACTCCTTCATTATGTAAAATCCAAAGATAATATTTTATCTGTTCAATAGAGGCTTCCTCCATTACTTTACTCTTCTTTACTTCATGAATTACATTTTCATCTTTTATATAATCTATATTTATAATATTTTTTACATTAATATGCTTTTCTTCTCCACTATAAAACTCTTCATCAATGGATTTTCCTATCGAAACATCTTCATTTGTATGCTCCATTGTAATCCCATTATAAAAGTACCAAAGTTTCCTTTTGCAAACAAAATTGTAATAAATCATTATTCCCGTAATTTCTCTATCCATAAAATCACCTATATAAAACTGTCGTATTCATATTCATAGTCTTTTTTATCGACATCAATTATTTTTTCAAATCCTGTACTGTCTAACAACTTTCCTTCTTCAGAAGTCAATCTGATAAATCCTTTTTCATCATATTTACAATATACTTTGTATAAGTTTATATTTTTTGATATTTCAATTTTCTCTTTTAAATATTTAGTATCATATAAACCGACAGATACAGTATATTTCATAAGTTCATCTAACTTTTTGGTAAATTTTAACTTTAATTCTATTATTTCATCTTCGGATTTGCTACAAAGTAACTTGCTCTTTATATCTTTAAGTTCATTTAATATTGAATTTATCTCATTTTCATTTAAAAGTCCTCTTTCAATATCTACCGGAAAAACATTAAATGATATAATATCTCTAAATGTCTGTTTAGTTTCAGTTTCTATTCCCAAATCTCTTAATGATAGATTAATATAATTATATCTGTCCTTATATTCTTCCCAAAATGCAGACTCCTTTATTTTTTCGAAAGTAAAAAATTCTTTTATTAAATTCTGTTTGTCCTTTTCAGTTAAAATTCCATCACCTTTTTGTTTAATTGCCTCTTTACTTAAATCATAAATTTCTTTATAAATAAATCCTTTTTTTGAATCTTTGTTTTCTTTTATTAAATTTTTATTTATTTCTGTAAAAACATAGCAGTTGTAATCATTAACTTCTTTTTTCCCTTTCCTGTTAACTCTACCAAGCCTTTGAAATAAACCATTTAAATCTGAAAGTTCGGTAAATAAGAAATCAAAATCTATATCTAAACTGGCCTCTACTATTTGCGTTGAAATCCAAATTTCATTTCCTATATTTTCAGTTTTTCCAACTTCTATTATCTTATTTTCTTTTTCATTTCTTTCTTTTTTTATAAATTTACTGTGTAAAATATTTACATTTTCTAATCCCTTTTGTTTTAATTCTGCAAAAACTTCTTGAGATTTTTTTATTGTATTACAAACAACTAAATATTTTTTGTTTTTTGAATTGTTTTTTACATAATGATTATAGATATATTCCGAATTAAGTTCTTCTTCTAATATTTTTACATTATGTCTTTTCATATCATTTGTAAATTCTTTAGTAATAAATTTATATTTTTGCTCCTGTTCGTTCAAATAATCTAAATTTTCCGTAAGCAACAAGTCTTTTATGAAAGGTGGAAAAGTTGCTGTAAATATGGAAACTTTCCCACCTATTTCAATTATATCCTGTATCCCACGAATAAGAGTTGCAAGAAGCTCAGGACTATATGCCTGTATTTCATCTATAACAACTTTTGAATAACTCATCATAGCATTTTTAAATTCAAATCCTTTACTTCTAAAAACAAAATCAAAAATCTGATCAGGTGTTGTTATATTTAAAGGAATAGAAAACTTTTTACTATTTTCGTAATAGGATAAAATTTTATCATTATCTTCACCATCAAAATTCTCAAGATACATACTCAAAGTATCGCTATGCAATAATGCGACCTTTTCTTCGATTTCTTCACCATTACAAATATTATTTATAATCCTGTTATAAATAGAATTTATAGCTGTTTTTAAAGGCAACACAAAAAAGCCTTTGGTATCACCAATCCAATGTAATCCCGCTTCGGTCTTTCCCATTCCGGTCTGTGCAATTACTATTAAATTTTCTTTTTTATTTTCCTTACAAAAATTTTGTAATTCATTCCAATTAGCTTTGTCATCTTCTTTTTTCCAAGTATTTAATAAATTATCCAATCCATTTTCCAAAAAATTAGGATAAAATTCAGCAGGAATATGAGCACTTGCAGAATAATCACATTTATTAAGTAATCCTAAAATTTTTATAAAGTCCATTTGATTTTCTTCATATAAATCTTCAATAATTTCTAAGTTGTTATCTAATTTTTCTTTTTGATTTTTATCTAAATCTGGATAAATATTTAAAAGTCTCTCCAATATCAACTTTCTGTTGTCTTCACAAGTTATATATTCAAAATTATCAATATAATGATGATGATTTAAAATTGCATAAGATGCCAAACTATTCTCATTAAGAAAACTATTAGAAAAATCATTTAATTCAATATACATCATATAATATGACAATATATTATGAGGAACCTCTTTAAACTTATCAAATTTAGTATTATTTTTAAGCCTTTCAGTAAATAAAAAATCTGCCTTACCTACGTCATGGTATATAATTGCTCTTTCTAAAATTTTACTATCTTCAGTATCTACATAATTCAAACTTATAAGTAATTCTAAACATTTTAATAAGTTTTCTGTATGCTTTTCAATAGTTTCATCCGGTTTTGCAAGTGACTCTGCTATAAATCTATTTTTGAAAATTTCCATTTAATCCCCTAAACTAAACTAACAATATAACCATCTTCATCCAAATAAATATTTTTATCTGTGGATTTATTATATTCTTTTAATTCATCAAAATTTATTTTATATTCAGATAAATAACCAACTCTATACTTTTTAAATATTCTTTTACCTTTTTCTATTTTATAATTTTTATTAATAAAATAATTAGTTCCTTTAGTTTTTATCTTATTAACTTTTTTTCTGATGTTTTTAAAAGTTACAATTCCTTTCTCTATTGCTTCAGTATAAATATATCCACTATTATATATAAATTCAATATCATTCGGATTGTCTTCATAGATATTAACAAATTTAACTTCTTCTATATCAACAAAATCTTCACTTCTTCCTAGTGATGTTAAATTGGTTATATTTCTTATAATTTCATCTAATATGCTTTTGTCTGCTCGAATATGAATTACTAAATTAATATCATATAAAACTTCATAATACTTAATAGAATTAACAAGAACTTTATAGAAAGAATCAAAATTATAAGAATCAATATCTTTATTTGACTTATCTTTTCCTAAATTCAAATTAAAATTATCACTATAATCAAATGATATATCTACTCGTTTTATAGATTCGTTTTTTTCTAAGTTAAGTTCAGAAATTCTTCCGTTTATAGCTTCTTCAAATTTATCAAAATCTTTAGTTTTTTTCCCACTTAATTTGTATAACCTAATATATTCTTTAACCTCATCAATATCAATTATATCTATTCTTAGTTTTTTATCAGATTTATTTTTGGATTTGTTTTTTGAGCTTTCTATTCTAGTTATCACTGTATATCCATCATTAAGTATATGTGGGTTTTTAATTTTAACTAAATCATTCCTATCATGTTCAATCTTATTTAAAAAGGATTGATCTCGATAAATTTCTTTCCCTAAGGATTGAAATTTACCTTGAATACTTATATCCATATCTTTGTATTCTTTATAGTTACAAGCATTATGAATTGCACCGATTATGGTTGAATAAGGAGGAAGAGGATAAGTCATTTTATTATCTACAGTCTCCTCTTTTTTATAATTAGCTTTATTTTGATGTAACTTTATCCTTAAAAGTTTATCCTTCATAATAATTTTTTACATCCCCTTTTAACTTTTCAAAAAATTCAGTTATACTTATAGGATTTAACTTTTCCTTTATTTCCTGTTCATTTGCAAAATTTCCACCTTCAATAAATGCCATTTTATAATTTCCTTTATTTAACCTTTCAATCAATTCATCAGTTATGTTTAGTGTACTTTTTCTAACATTTACGACATTATCAAAATAGTGAGTTTTACAGTTTCCAATTCCTCCAAATATCATTAAAGGCTCAGAATTATCAAGATTTCCTTTAACAACTAATGATAAATTTTCTATTGTTTCCAATATTAAATTTACTCTTTCAATTTTTTCAGAAACTTCTGCCTCTGCATTAAAATTTTCATCAACACCAACTTTATCTAAATCGAATGTTATACTGTATTTTTTTAGTGATTTATCAAACTCATATTGATATGGTATAAGTCCTACCTTTTTTGCGTCTTTTTGTAAATTTAATCCTTTATCTTTAGCCCTTATTGATGCTAAATATAAATTGTTGTGAAATCTTGTTTCATTAACAAATTCATCACACGCAACCGCATCTGTTAAATAGAATGAACTTTTTCTTATAACTGTTAAATTATTGGTATTCATATATCCGCCTTCAAGTGCCCTACAATTTGATGCATTCATCTCTTTAGTAACGTCTTTTTGTGCTATTTCATGTACTACAACCTTCAAATCATCATACATTCCACTTTGAGTCATAATTGCATTTTTCATACTTTCTCTACTTCTTGTAGCATAAATTTTACCATTTTTAAAAACTTTTTGTACAGATGATGCATTCCCTAAAGTTTCTCCATAATTTGAAGTAATATTACATACAATAGTAAGTGTTATTCCTAAGTTTTTCTTTTCTTTATTTTCCATTTTTTAATCCTCCTACTTATTTTCGTTATTTCCATTTTTATTATTATCTTCTTTAACACGCAATGCATTTACAAATGTATATGCCACATTTTTATTTTTTTCAAAATCTTTAAATAAATAATATGCAAATTCAAATGTTACAGAGCTATAAGATGAAAGTTGAAGTAATGTTACTGAAAACTTTTCATAATCTTTAAAAGTCAAACAGGAAATTAATTTATTCCTATATGCATCGACTTTTCTAGGTGTATCTATTAATTTATTAACAACTTTTTCTGCACTTTCTTGTGCATTTTTCAAATTAGAATTCATTTGTTTCTCTTCCTTTTCAAATTGCTCTTTTTCTTTTTTGTTATTCACCATAATATCAACTCCTTCATATATTTTTTGGTTTATTCTAATTAATTGACTAATTAAAAAACTATGGTTATCTATTTTGTTTTCTTTGTTATCTTTATTTTTTGGATTACTGCCATCTCTAAGGAGCTTATCAATTAGATAATCCAAATACTTAGTATATAGGATACAATCAATAACTTCATCTAAAACCGGTTCATATTCCTCCGTCCTTAATTTACAAGAACTGTTTATTGCTTTAAAAATATTATCATCTTTCATATCTGAAATTTTCCCAAAAATTTTAATAGCTGAATTTCGTAAAAACATAGTTTCAAAATTTTCTTTTTTGTCATTTTTAATCTGCATATTTTTAGATATTATTTCAACTTCATAATCTAAAAATCTTGAAACATTTTTTATGTCAAAAAATAAATTCAATTTGAAGTTTTTAAAAGTCCCTACGGAATTTTTCTTATCTAAATCCAAATTTTCATCTGTTAAATAATCATTTGATTTTAATAACATATCAGTTGAAAAATTATTATTAATAAAAAACGAACTATCTCCTTTTGAGAACGCAAAAGGAATATAATCAAATTCGCAATAATCTTCAAACACATAGGTATTATAGTCCCAATTGAATGATAAAGATTTTGTTTTTCTCCCTTGATCAACATAGTATCCCAATAACCTACATATTTTTTGTTTCTTTTTTCCTATACAACTTGGATTACAAAATTTTGAATACATTGATTTTGCCCCTTCAAATGTCTTTTTTATTAATTCAAGCTTATTATCAGATATTTTCAATAAAATATTATCCTTGTTTTTTATAGAAATTTCATCATTTTTAAATGTATTCTTCATTATTGTATTCCAAAAACTTTTTAAATTTTTAACTTTTTCTTCATCAAAATCTTCAGAATTCAAAAGATTTTCTAATCTTTTATGATGCATTTTATCCTTAAAATATTCTTCTACAAATTCGTAATATTTCTCTTCATTTTTTGATATATCTATATCATCAAAATTATATAAAAGCACATCTTTTCTTCCATTATATTCTGTTGAATAATTGAGCTTATGATATTTTAGATACCTTATAATTCCAACTGCAGCAGCTGAAAATCTCCAATCGGAAAATTCTAATTTCCTATCATATCCGCTAAAATTCCCTTTTTCTTCTATCATTAAATCATCTCCCAAGATTCTATAAGCTGTAATAGTCCAAAACCGGATGCATTTTTACTTCCGACAGACGAAATCAGCATTTCGTTTAATAAGTTATTATCTGCTTTAATTTCAATTACTCCTAAACTAACGTCTATATATAATCCATAAAAAAGTACAACTGCCTTTTTCATTTCAGAAGTATCAATCTCCATATCATCTATAGAGTTTGAATAACTTGGAAAATGGATTTTTAAATTTTCTTTAAATTTATCAAAAAAATCCTCATCTTCAACAGTTATATGTCTGTCTGTATTATCTTCTCTATTATGTTCACGAATTACAAGAGGAGAACAAAATTTAAATCTTGCACAATTTCCTACAAGCTTTTTTTCATTGACAATTTTAGCATCTGTTAAAACTATAAAATTATTTTCAGAAATTTTAAATTCCTTGTCTTTATATTCTAAAAACGAATTGAAAAAGATAATTCCAACATCTTTTTTTGGAGATTTAAAAGTAATCTCAAAATTATTTTCTCCAACTTCAATTCTGTTAGAAAAAAATTTGGGTTTAAAAAATTTAACTGCCCATGAATATTTTTTTTCATCACTTTTGATATAATCATCCCCAAAAAAATTTTCAAAAAATTCACCATTAGAATAATTTGATACCGCTGTTTTAAAAAATTTAATGCAGAAACGATGATAATCTTTAGGGATGAAATTATTATCTGTTTTAAATTTTAAAACAATTTTCATAACAAACACCTCTCTTTATATTAATTTATTATTTATTATCTTATTTTAATTTCAAATTTTAATATTTTAATCAAATTTCTTAGGTTCATAAATTTTATAATATTTTCCTTTATACTTTATTATATTTTCCTGCTTTTCATATTCATTTGTAGAAGAATCTTTTACTTCTGCTTCGTATAAGTCGGATTTTATTAATAGCTTTCCTTTTTGGTCGTATAATTCAATTTTTTTATCTTTCATTTTAGATACATTTTTAATTTCACTCTTAAAAATTTCTTCAAGAATAGATTTTTCTTTTAGTTCTTTAAAATCACTTACTCCGTTTTCAATCACAATTGTGTATGAAATGCTATAAATATTTTTTGTAGTTTCATAATCATCAAGACTTTTTATTTCAAAAAGTATTATTATTACTATAGAAACTAAACTTATTATATGTTTTATTTTTTCAGATTTCTTTGATATTATGATGAAAAAGATGTCTTCTAGCAAAGCCAAACCCCATACAAATAATGCTATAACTCCCAAATCTACAATAAAAAAGAGTATAATTACTAAAGCAGCAATAATAAAATGAAATAATCCATAATATTTCAAAATCTTTTCAGGATTTTTCATTTTAGGATTTCTCATTAAAATATTATATGCTTCAGAAACATACTCTTTATTTCTAATCTTATAGAACATAAGTCCTATATATACATATCTAGCCAAAATTAAAACCATTAAACCATAAAAAAATAAGTATCTCATTGTTATCCTCCTAGTAATCTTATTAATTTATAACTTAAGATGATTATAACAAATTAAACTAATATATTCAACAATTTAATGAAAATATTTTCATTAAAAAATAACGAAGTTTTTCTTCGCTATTCTTTACAAATTTTTATTATTTAGAATAATTCTTTTTTTATTTTTTCATAAACTGCATCAACTGTAAATCCAAATTTTTCAAATAATAGATTTGCTGGTGCTGATGCTCCAAATGTATCAAGACCTATTGAAATTCCATCTAATCCTACATATTTGCCCCAACCAAATGTTGATAGAGCTTCAATGCTGACTCTCTTTCTGATGTTATTTGGTAATACAGTTTCTTTATATTCTTTACTTTGTTTTTCAAATTCTTCCATACACGGCATTGATACAAGTCTTGTGCAAATATTTTCTTCTAAAAGTTTTTCACAAACTTTATAAGCCAATCCAACTTCTGAACCTGATGCAATAATAATCATTTCAAAGTCTTTTCCAAAGTCTTTTAGAACATATCCACCTTTTAGAGCTTCAGATGAAGTTTCTTCTAAATTAGTCAATTTTTGTCTTGTAAGTGCTAGACAGCTTGGAGTTTTTCTATTCTTTAATGCAGATATCCAAGCATAAGCTGTTTCTTTTGCATCACAAGGTCTATACATTGAAACATTTGGTGTAGATCTGAACATTGCCAAATGTTCTATTGGTTCGTGAGTAGGTCCGTCTTCCCCAACTCCAATGCTATCATGAGTTAAAACATAGATAACTCCTTGATTCATAAGTGCAGAAAGTCTTACAGCAGGTTTTAAATAATCACTGAAAACAAAGAATGTTGCACAATATGGTAAAAGTCCTCCATGTAATGAAATACCATTACAGATAGCAGCCATAGCATGTTCTCTTACTCCAAAATGAATATTCTTTCCACTTCTATTTTCAGGTGAATAGTAGTCAAATTCTTTCATTGTTGATTTATTTGAAGGTCCTAAATCTGCTGAACCTCCAAAAAGATTTGGTAATAATCTAGAAAATCTGTTTAATACAATTCCACTTGATTCTCTTGATGCCATATCTTTATCAAATTCAGTAATTGATGAATCGTTTAAGATTTCTTCGTCAATTTCTTCTTTCATAAACTTTTGGAATAAATCATATTTTTCAGGATATTTAACTTTGTATTCTTCAAGTAATCTTTTCCATTCATCAACAAAAGTATTTTTTCTTTCAACAACTTCTTTCATATATTTTTTAACTTCTTCTGGAACGTAAAAACTTTCTTCATATTCCCAACCAATATTTTTCTTAAATGTTGGAATATTATCTTCTCCTAAAGGTTCTCCATGTGCTGAAGCACTTCCTTGTTTAGTTGAACCATATCCAATTTTTGTCTTTATTTCTATTAATGAAGGTTTATCAGTTAATTTTGCTCTTTCTATTGCTTCTTTAATTTCATTGATATTATTACCATCTGCAACAAAATAAGTATCCCAACCTAGAGCTTCATATCTAGCTCTTACATTTTCGCCAAAAGCAGTTGAAGTATCTCCTTCAATCGTTATATTATTGCTATCGTATAAAACTATAAGTTTTCCTAATTTTAATGTACCTGCAAGTGAAGATGCTTCATTGCTGATACCTTCCATAAGACAGCCGTCTCCAACGATTGAATAAGTATAGTGATCTACTATTTTACAATCGTCAGTATTGAAAATTGAAGCTAAATGACTTTCAGCTAATGCCATACCAACAGCCATTGAAACACCTTGTCCAAGTGGTCCTGTTGTTGCATCTATTCCAGCAGTATGACCATATTCAGGATGTCCCGGAGTCAAGCTGTCAATTTGTCTAAAATTCTTTATATCTTCAATACTAACACCATAATCAAATAAATGAAGTAATGAATATAAAAGCATAGAACCATGTCCTGCTGATAAAATAAATCTATCTCTGTCAAACCAATTTGGATTTTTAGGAGAAATCTTCATACAATCATTAAATAAAGTAAATGCCATTGGTGATGCTCCAAGCGGAAGTCCGGGATGTCCTGACTTTGCTTTTTGAATAGCATCAGCACTTAATGTTCTCATAGTATTAATACATAAATTCTTAATTTCCATATCATTTCCTCACTTAAATATATTATTTTTAAAAACAAACTTAACAAATTAATTATATCAATAAATACATTTTTTTTCAATAGAAAAGGTAGTGCATCACACACTACCTTTTAGAATTTTTTATTCTATTTGTTTTCGTCTTCGTCAACTACTTCATAGTCAGCATCAACTACATCATCTTTCTTTGGTTCTGCTCCTTGTCCTTGTGGGTTAGCATTTTGATATAATTTTTCTGAAATTTTATAGAATTCTTGAGTTAAAGCGTCATTCTTTGCTTTAATGTCTTCTACATTGTCAGTTGTTATTGCTGATTTTAAATCTTCTAATTTTGCATTAACTGCAGATTTTTCATCTTCTGAGATTTTTCCTTCTAAATCTTTCAAAGTTTTTTCAGTTTGATAGATTAAAGATTCAGCATTATTTTTAGTTTCTACAACTTCTTTTTTCTTCTTATCTTCTTGAGCAAATTGTTCTGCTTCTCTTACTTTCTTATTAATTTCATCTTCAGATAATTTTGTTGATGCAGTAATTGTAATCTTTTGTTCATTTCCTGATCCTAAATCTTTAGCATGAACATTTACAATTCCGTTAGCATCTATATCAAAAGTAACTTCAATTTGTGGAACTCCTCTTGGAGCGGCAGGAATACCTGTTAATTGGAATCTTCCTAATGTTGTATTATCATGAGCAAATTCTCTTTCACCCTGTAAAACGTGAATATCTACTGCTGTTTGTCCATCTGCAGCTGTTGAGAATATTTGACTCTTCTTTGCAGGAATAGTTGTATTTCTTTCGATTAATCTTGTCATTACACCACCCATTGTTTCGATACCTAATGACAATGGAGTTACGTCTAATAATAGTAAATCTTTAACTTCTCCTGTTAAAACACCACCTTGAATTGCAGCACCAATGGCAACACATTCATCAGGGTTAATGTCTTTTTGTGGATCTTTTCCAATTAATTTTTTAACAGCATCTTGTACTGCTGGAATTCTTGTTGAACCACCAACTAAAAGAACTTTATCAATTTCAGATGCAGTAAGTCCTGCATCACTTAATGCTTCTCTAACTGGAACTAATGTTTTATCAATCAAGTCTGAAGCTAATTCTTCGAATTTTGCTCTCTTAATATCCATATTTAAATGAACTGGAGCTCCATCAACAGCTGTAATGAATGGTAAGTTTACATTTGTAGTCATTGTTGTTGAAAGTTCTTTCTTAGCTTTTTCAGCAGCATCTTTTAATCTTTGCATTGCTGTTACATCTTTGCTTAAATCAATACCATTTTCTTTTTTGAATTCAGAAATCATATAGTTCATTAAAACTTCGTCGAAATCATCTCCACCAAGTCTATTATTACCTCTTGTAGATAATACTTCGAAAACTCCATCTCCAATTTCCAAAATAGAAACGTCAAATGTACCACCACCAAGGTCAAATACCATTATTTTATGTTGTTCAGTATCTTTATCCATTCCATAAGCTAGTGCTGCTGCTGTTGGTTCGTTAATAATTCTTTTAACATCTAAACCAGCAATCTTTCCAGCATCTTTTGTAGCTTGTCTTTGGCTATCTGTAAAGTAAGCAGGCACTGTAATTACAGCTTCTGAAACAGTTTCTCCTAAATAACTTTCAACATCTGATTTAATTTTTTGTAAAATCATTGCAGAAATTTCTTCTGGGCTATATTCTTTATCATCTATTTTTACTTTGTAGTCTGTACCCATTTCTCTCTTAATAGAAGTTATAGTTCTTCCTGCATTTGTTATTGCTTGTCTTTTTGCAGTTTCTCCTACTAATCTTTCTCCATTTTTTGCAAATGCAACAACTGAAGGAGTAGTTCTATTTCCTTCTACGTTTGCAATAATTGTTGGTTCTCCACCTTCCATAACAGCAACTGCTGAGTTTGTTGTACCTAAATCAATACCTATAATTTTTGACATAATCTTTTCCCTCCTAATTATTCACTAACTTTAACCATACTTGGTCTAATTACTTTATCTTTAATTTTATATCCTTTTTCAAAGGTTTCTAATACGATGCCACTGTCTACTCCATCTTTACTTTCAGTCATAACTGCATTATGCAGATTAGGATCAAAAACAGCACCATCACTTTCTATTTCCTCAACCATTTCAGTTTTTAAAATTGACTCAAACTGTTCTTTAATCATAACAAAACCTTTAACAGTCTCATCTTCTACATTTACATGAGTAAAAGCTCTGTTAAAATTATCTAAAACTGGTAACAATTTTAAAATTAAACCTTCATTTGCAAGGATAATAGAATTTGATTTTTCTCTTTCTGTTCTGTTTTTATAATTAACAAAATCAGCTTGAAGTCTTAAAAGTTGATTTTTTAATTCTTCAATTTCTGAATTTAATTTTTCTTCAACTTCATCAGAAGAGTTTTGTTCTAAATCTTTTTCTTCTACTTCTTCAGTAGTCTCTTCTTTAATTTCATCATCTATTTCTTTTTTGCTTTTTTTCAACTATTTCGCCTCCCGTCATTTTAAAATATCTCTAATTCTATCATTTAAACTTAACATAGCTGATATTATCTTTTCATAATCCATCCTAGTAGGTCCAATAACCGCTATTTTTCCTTTGCTACCGTCTCCAAGATTATAAGATGTTGCAACTATTGTATTTTCATTTAAAAAGTCTTTATTATTTTCACTTCCTATACTTACATATATTTCATCTCCACTGTAACTTAAGAATAAATCCTCAAGTTCATTTTTATCCTCTAGGAAATGAATTAGTTCTTTGGCTTTATTCAAATCTCGATATTCAGGAAAATTAAATATATTAGAAATTCCTTCAAGCTCAATATTAGATTTTTCAGTCTTTGAAATCTCTTTACCTATTAAATCAGAAATCTCAGTTATAAAAGGAATTTTTGAAACAAAAGTAAGTTTTAAATACTCTAGTCTTTCGTTCAAATCTGATACTTTAATATTAATCAAATATTTTTTTAAATAGAATATAAGCTCTTGTAAAATTTCTATGCTAAACTCTGTTTCTGAATCAAATACAGTATTAATTACCTTTCCTGTATCAAAAACTAAAACTAAAACATAACAATTTCCGCTTATATTGATAACGTCAATACTCTTAACGGAACAATCCATATAATCTGTAATCATTGTAGCTGTGATACATTCCGTTACCTCTGAAATTATCTTTGCAGATTCTTTAAAAATTTTATTTTTTTCATTGATATGTTTTGATAAAATGTCAATTCCATACATATTTTTTGAAATCTCATCAAAATGTGAAGACAATAAATAGTTAACATAATGTCTATATGCCTTATCTGACGGAATTCTACCTGAAGAAGAATAAGCTTTGTTTAAAAAACCTAATTCTTCCAAATCGCTCATCTCATTCCTTACTGTCGCCGAACTAACTCCCATATCATATTGTTTTGAAATTGTACGAGAACCAATCGGCTCTGATGTGCTGATATAACTATCTATTATGGCATATAAAATCTTCAATTTTCTATCATCAAGCATTTTATCACCTCTTTTTAGCACTCATTCTCTTAGACTGCTAACAATATTATATTACTATTATTCCCCTATGTCAAGTTTTAAAACAATTTTATTAAAAAAATTTTTTAATAGCTATTTTTCTAAATAATTTAAAGATATTTTACTAACTTATATAATGAAGTAATCTATTTATCATATAAATTATAATGCAAAAATATTGTAAATGGTTGACAAATTTTTAGATTATTGTTATTATTATCTTGTAGAAATTGTTATTAAGTTTAAAATATTTATTTTAAATTTAATTATGATTCATGTTGTATCATTTATAGATACAATAAATTTTTACTTTGTTATTCAAAATTTAAGGAGGACTTTTAAATGAAAGTAGCAGTTGTATATTGGTCAGGTACAGGTAATACTGAAAAAATGGCTGATTGTATCGCCGAAGGAATTGAGAATGCAGGTTCTGAAGTTGAAGTAATCTTCTGTGACGATTTTGGAGCAGATATGTTAAATGATTATGACTTAGTTGCATTTGGTTGCCCAGCAATGGGAGATGAAGTTCTTGAAGAATCAAGCTTTGAACCAATGTTCGAAGAAGTTGAAGAAGAATTAAATGGTAGAAAAATCGCTTTATTCGGATCTTATGAATGGAATGAAGGACAAAAATGGATGAAAGACTGGAAAGTTAGATGTGAAGGAGTTGGAGCTAAAATTGTAGCTGAACCACTTTGCGTATATGATTGTCCTACACCAGAAGATGAAGATGATTGTGTAGCATTCGGAGAAAAGATAGCTAAAGCATAATTAAATAAGAACCCCCCACCCTTCCACGATGCTTCGCATCGGGTGGGTACCCGGGACCCTTGTTACTTTGTAATAAAAAACAAAAAGTAGCCAATGTGCTACTTTTTTTATGTTCTTAATATTAAAAATTATAATTTATAAAGTTGTTACATCTGCTTTCAATTTATAAATAACATCTTTTCTCTCTACTATTATATTTACTTTTTTTGAAAGTTCTTCATCATTTTTTATTCTTTGCAATAATTTGTTTGACGGATTAATTGTATAAGCATTACCGAATCTTCTAAGCATTGATAAGTCTCCCGTTGTATCTCCATAGGCATAAGATTTTTCGATATCTATATCATATTTTTCAATGATTTCATTACAGACTTCATCTTTTCCTTCGCTATGCCACATTGGTACAATTTCTCCGGTAAATTTTCCATCTTCATCATATAAATATTTTGTTGCTCTAAATTCTGTAACATCGTATTTTTCAGCCATTTCCTTAACCAAAAAATCAGGACTGCCTGAAATAAAAAAGATTAGATGCCCATTAGATCTATGAAATTCCAATTGATTTCTTGAGAATACATAAACTCTTTCAAATACTTTTTTAATTGATTGTTCTGCAATAAATTTATTATATCGTATATCAAATCCTTTTAAATCACTTCTATATTTTTCTGAAAGTGCTTCAATATAGGCATCATAAGCCCCATATCTATTAACATATTCCATATATAACTGTTTTACATTATCTACCCAAACACTTTCATCTAAAATCTCATATTTTATAAGTCTTTTGAAATGTTCAATCATAAGAGATTCTCTAGCGATAGTTCCGTCAATATCAAAAAACGCAGCAATATTACCCATATAAACACCTACTTTCTCTTAAAATTCATAAGTATTAAAGCAAAAAATAGTGAAACAACACCACTTGTACCTATAATCATTGCATAGTATAGTGAATTTATACCTCTTGCAGTCAAAATATTTGTCCATCCATCTGCTAAGAATACAGTTCCAACTATAATTAAAATAAATGCAGGAATAAATTTAATAAATCTATTTTTCAATCTACTAAGCAAATATGTTAAAAGCATTCCAGTAAATATTGCAAGTAAAACTATAAGCACTGATGTTCTTTTTTTCACCAAAATTTCTAATAATCCTTTCATATTAACTCCTATTTTTTAATTCTTCCTTAAGCTCAGGTAAAGATTTAAGGCAAATATCCCCCTCACTTATTTCTAATAAATTCAAAACTTCACACAAATCATCATAATTGGAAACTTCAATCTCCATATATGGATTAGGATAAACTTCTTTATCCCATATATCAATATCAATATGTGCATTTCTTAATGTATATGATGTTCTAAATTTTTTCTCTATATCAAGTTTATCATATCCTAAAAAATTTAATATTTTTAACATCTCTTCACTACTTTTCAAAGAAACATTATATTCGTTAAATTCTCTTAAAAACTTATTTTCTCTATGTTCTTTATATGTTAATTCAGAATTAATTTCTTTTCCGTTTTTATCTAAAAATTTTCTAATTCTCAAAAAACTTCCCTTGGGAATGCAATCAAATTTTGAAGATGTAAGTCTTATATTTTCTTGATTTTCACTTTTCAAAAATTTTGCCCCTAAATTTTCCAATTTGGATTTAACTTCTTCAACATCTATATTTAAAATTTTAACTTCTAATTCTTTCTCCATTTTATCTCCTAATAAGTCTTGGGATAAATTTTAAGTAATCTGCAGAAATACAATGAAATTCTATTCCATCAACCACTTCATCCACAACATTATTCAAAGAATATGCATGTAAATGTCCATATAAAACAATTTTTATATTATGTTCTTTAACGAATAATCCAAAGTCATTCAAAGTCCTATCTTTTTCTACTGGTGGATAATGAAAAAGACAAATTATTTCCTTTTCCTTATTTTTAACAGAATCATAACTTAATTTTAATCGCATGAGCTCTCTATTATATATTTTTCTATCTGTATCTTCAGAAAATTCAGAAGATTTTGGAGAGACCCATCCCCTTGTTCCAATAAATACATATTTTTCCGTTTCAAAACTATTATTCTGTAAAAAGAACATATTTTTTAAATTTAATTCTCTTATTTTATTAAGACTACTCCACCATAAATCATGATTGCCCTTTAAAAAAATTTTCTTTCCGGGAAGACTTTCAATTCTCTTTAAATCATTATAAGCCTCTTCAATTTTTAAAGCCCAAGAAATATCTCCGGGTACAACGACATAATCATCATCTTTTACAATTTCTTTCCAAGCCTTAAACATTCTTTCTTCATAATTTTCCCAAGCGGAGCCAAAAACCTCCATTGACTTATCTCCAGTATAATCTAAATGCAAATCAGATAAACCGTATATCATTCTATCTCCTAAACAAATTTTTTAACCTTTTCAATACTTTGACTTGCAACCATATATCCTTCCTTATATAAATCTACAACATCTTGCATATTAGTTGTAAATGATTTGAATTTCAAAGGATTAACTGGTGCAAAAACTAATGCTTTTTCCTCTTTTTCTAGATTATCTACTAAATCCATAGTTTCATTATATTTATCTTTTTCATTTTCCATTGATTCAATAAATTTAGGATAATCTTTATAAGCAAATCTTACTCTATCACTAACATCTGAACTCTCTCTTCTATAGCCTCTATTTCTAGTTAACAAAATTACAAACTTTTCATAACCTTTTTCAATTGCTCTCTCAAGTGGATTACTATTATACATCCCTCCATCAAAATAAGGAATTCCATCAATCATTACAAATTTTGCCATATCCGGAAGAGAAGATGATGCCATTATTTTATCAACCATATCTGAAGTGTTTTTTGCATCTCTAGCTGAAAAAAATTTATAACTGCCATCAATCAAAGAAGTTACCCCCGCTTCAAAATCTCCCACTAAATTTTTATCAAATTCAGGAAAATTAAAAATACTATTAACTGTTGATTTCAAATCAATAGGCTCAGAAGAATTCTTTAATAATTCCATATTTTTCAAAAACTCTTGAAACAATTTATTAACATCAAATTCTATTCCACTAAAAAATTCAAAGCCTGTAATAGCTCCGGCAGATACTCCTACAATATATGGAAATTTAATTCCATTTTCTTTAAAGCAGTCTAAAACTCCTTTTAAAAAAGCTCCTCTCATTGCTCCGCCTTCAATAACTAATGCAACTTTATTATTCATAAAACACCTCACATCATATTAATTATATTTATTATTTTACCATAAAATCAAAAAATATACAAAAAAGTAAGTCTACTAAATTTAATTAATTTTACAATTAATTAAAACATTTATATATATTTAAAATTTCTTTTACATAATTTAAAACGGGTAGCTCTCTATTTAAAATCAGCTTCCCCAGTTTTGTATTTGAACATTTTTTATACTCCTCTATAGCATCTTCAAATGTCAATTTAAGTGTTGATAATTTAAAACTCTCAATTTCTTCAGTTGTAAGATTTCTATCTCCAAACGATTCTATTTTACAAAAATAGTAATTATTAATATTATGTCTATGGATAAGGTTATAATAGTCACTTACAACTCCTATTTTACAAATAATCTCAACTTCTACTCCTAATTCTTCCCTTAATTCTCTTCTGACAGCAGATTCTAAATTTTCATTTAATTCAACTCCACCACCTGCAGTTTCAATAAGAGTAGCTTTGCCAAAGTCATCATCTCTATGAACTCTAACAAAGTAAAAATAATTTGAGTCATCAACAACAATTGCTCTGACAATTTGTCTATTATGATCAATATATTCCTTATTCCATTCATCATCTTGAAGTTCTAAATCCAATTCCGGTATATCTATATTTGTTTTATACTTCATTTTCAAACCTCCTTGATTAAATAAAATTTTTAATCATATCAATTATATTATATAAATTATAACAAAAAAAGATATGCAATTAAATACATATCTTTCTTTCATTACTATTTAACAACTATATTACAAATTTTTCCCGGAACAAAAATTTCTTTTACAACAGTTTTTCCTTCTGTAAATTTTTTAACATTTTCGTTGTCATAAAGTGCTTCTTTAAATTCTTCAAATCCTGCATCTTTTGGAATCATTAATGTTGTTCTTACTTTTCCATTTATTTGAATTGGCATTTCAACTTCATCATCAATTGTTTTAGCTTCGTCATATTTTGGCCAAGTTTGTTCAAAAATATATCCTCCAAAATTCATTTCTTCCCATATTTCTTCAGTTATATGTGGAGAAACTGGATTTAATAGAATTAAGAATACTCTCAAATCTTCTCTTGAAATTTCTTTTGCTGAGTTAAACTCATTAATCAAAGTCATAAGAGCTGCTATTGCAGTATTAAATTTAAGACTTTCAAAATCTTCTGATACTTTTTTAATAGTCTTATGAATTGATTTTTCTAATGATTTTGTCATTTCTTCGGATGAGTTTGTAATTTCTTGTAATTTCCAAACTCTGTCTAAGAATTTTCTACAACCATTAATTCCACCATCAGACCAAGATGCGCTTCTTTCAAAATCTCCTAAGAACATTTCATAACATCTCAATGCGTCTGCTCCGTATTTGTCAATCATTTCATCCGGATTTACAACATTTCCTCTTGACTTAGACATTTTTTCTCCATTTTCTCCAAGAATCATTCCGTGAGAAGTTCTTTTGAAATATGGTTCTTTTGTATCAACAACACCTATATCATAAAGGAATTTATGCCAAAATCTTGAATATAACAAGTGCAATGTAGTATGTTCCATGCCACCATTATACCAGTCAACTTGATTGAAATATTTTAAGGCATCTTTTCCAACAAGATTTTCTTTATTATGTGGATCCATATATCTTAAATAATACCATGAAGACCCTGCCCATTGTGGCATTGTATCAGTTTCTCTCTTTGCCCTTTCTCCACATTTTGGGCAAGTACAATTTACGAATTCATCAATTTTTGAAAGTGGAGATTCTCCTGTTTCTGTTGGTTCAAATGATTCAAGTTCAGGAAGTTTTAAAGGTAATTCTTCTTCAGGAATTGCAACCCAACCACATTTTTCACAATTTATCAAAGGAATCGGTTCTCCCCAATATCTTTGTCTTGAAAAAACCCAATCACGAAGTTTAAAGTTTGTCTTTTTATTTCCAATACCAAGTTTTGATAAATATTCAAAAATCTTTTCTTTTGCTTCTTTAACTGAAAGTCCGTTTAGAAAATCCGAATTAACCATAATTCCACTATTAGTATCCGTATAGGCTTTTTCTTGTACATTTTCCCCACCACTAACAACTTCAACAATGTCTAAACCAAATTTTTTTGCAAAATCAAAATCTCTCGTATCATGTGCAGGTACTGCCATAATTGCTCCGCTTCCATAAGTCATTAGGACATAATCGGAAATGAAAACAGGAATTTCTTTTTTAGTACAAGGATTGATTGCAGTTATCCCGTCAATTTTAACTCCCGTCTTATCTTTATTCATTTCAGTTCTTTCAAATTCAGATTTCTTTTGAACTTCTAAAATATATTTTTCTATTTCTTCTTTATTCTTTATTTTATCTTCATATTTTTTAAGTAATGGATGCTCACAAGATATAACCATATAAGTTGCACCAAAAATTGTATCAGGTCTTGTAGTATATACCAAAATTGTATCATCAATATCTTTAATTTGGAATTTAACTTCCATTCCATAACTTCTGCCAATCCAATTTATTTGTTGAGTTTTAACTCTGTCAATAAAGTCAACTTCTTCAAGGTCATCAATAAGTCTGTCTGCATATTCAGTTATTTTTAACATCCATTGATTTTTAACTTTATGAATAACTTCACTACCACATCTTTCACAACAACCTCCAACAACTTCTTCATTTGATAACCCTACTTTACAAGAAGTACAGAAATTTATTGGCATTTCCATTTTATATGCAAGTCCTTTTTCAAACATCTTCATAAAAATCCATTGTGTCCATTTGTAATACTCAGGATCTGTCGTATTTATTTCTCTATCCCAATCAAAAGAAAATCCGATACTCTTTAATTGTTTTTTAAAATTTTCAATATTATTTTTTGTTACAACTTCAGGATGAATTTTATTTTTCATCGCATAGTTTTCAGTTGGTAAACCAAAAGCGTCCCAACCCATTGTAAATAATACATTTTGTCCTTCAAGTCTTCTTTTTCTACTTACAACATCCATTGCAGTATATGGTCTTGGATGACCTACATGAAGTCCTTGACCTGATGGATAAGGAAATTCTATCAAAGGATAGAATTTTTCTTTATCATTAATTTCACATTTAAAAGGTTTCTTTTCATCCCAAATATCTTGCCATTTTTTTTCAATATTTTTCGGATTATAATTTTTCATAGCATTCCTCCATTCACAACAAAAAAAACTTCCGCCTCACAAAGAGACGAAAGTATAAATTCCGTGGTACCACTCTAATTAGTATTAAACTCACTCTAAGATTATAACGTAATCAACGGCTTTTGCATTTTATGAATAAGTTCAATACATCAAAATATTATTTTTCACCAAACAATAACTCTCTAAAAATTTGAATATATTTACTACTTTCAATCAAAAATTTTCTAAAATATAACAAAGATATAATACCATACTTTTTATTTTTTTTCAACACATTATAACTTAAAATCAAAGTTTTCCTTTATAAATTTCTTAAAAAATATATAATTTAGCATTCCCTTTAAAAAAGTACAAAAAGAAATTACAGCCCATATATAAACTATATCTAATTTTAGATAGAAAACTAAATAAGCAAGGGGAATTCTTAATGCATTTGAAAATGTGCTTATCACTGTCGGCGTTTTTGTGTTTTTAAGTCCATTAAACATTCCTGAAATTCCAATTTCAAGTGCTAAAAATATCTCTGAAAAGGCTAAAACTTTCAAATAACTAACACCCATTCTAATTGTATTTAAGTCATCTCTTATAAATAATCTAATTATATAATCTGATGAAAAAAACAAAAAGAATGAACAGAATACTCCAATTCCTAAAATTATTTTAAGTCCTTTTTTATATCCGGAAGCTATATTTTCATAATTTTTAGCTCCGAAATTTTGTGCTATTAAAGCACAAAGTGCAATGGAAAAACCTTCAACAGTCATCCAGTTTATAGCTTCAATCTGTACAGCAACATTTTCTGCAGCAACTGCATTTTCCCCCCAATTTGCTATTATTCTAAGTAAAATAGTTGAAATAAAGGCAAAAATACAAGATTTAAAAGCAGTTGGAACTCCAAGCCTTAAAACTTCTTTAAATGTAGCATTGTTAAAATTTTTAACTAAATTGATTCCTTTAAGAATTTTCCCGTCTAAAATTGAAAATATTATAAAAATAAATGTAACAATAAGTTGAGATAAAGTTGTAGCAATAGCTGCTCCACTAACCCCAAATTCCGGTAATCCAAAATATCCATAAATTAAAATGGGATCCAAAACTATATTTATTATAAGTCCGATTGAATTTGCTATAAAAGGAACCTTACTATTTGCAGAACCATTAAATACCCCTGAAAATAGTGGATTTAAAAAAGTAAAAGGAAGTCCTAATAATACAATCTTCAAATAGCTATTTGCAAGTGAAATTACCACTTCACTTTTTATATTAAAAAATTTAATTACATCAAGTCTAAAAATATATAAGATTATTCCAAATGTTATAGACATAAATAAATTTATAGCAACGGAAGTATCAATATATTTTCTGAATTGTTTATCATCCCTTGAACCTACACTATAGGCAACACCTATTTCTATTCCAGTTTTTGAAACTAAAACCAAGGAATTTGCAAACCACATAATAAATGCAACAATTCCTACTCCAGCAATTGCTTCAGTTCCAAGCTTTCCAACCCAAAATGTGTCCATTAAAGTGTAAGACATTTGAATAAATGAAGTTGTCATTATCGGAATAGACATCATTACTAAATTTCTATAGATTCTATTATCTAATAAATTTATTTTTTTCATAAATAATTCCTAAAGTTTTTTTAATAAATTTTTTATATGTTCAATACTTTTCTTGTACTTCTTATCGCAAAAATTACAAGAAATTTCAATATCTTTTCTATCTTTAACTATATCATTAAGCTCTTTTTTACCTAAACCCAACAACATATTATCAATCTTTTCATCACTGCAATTACATTTATAGCGAATGATTTTTTCCTCGATAACTCTAATATTAAAAATCTTCAAAATAGAAACAATATAATCATAAAAACTCATATCATCAGTTTTTGAAACAAGATAATTTTCAAGTTCTGTCTTAAACATATCTGAATAGATTTTAAATTGTGATAAATCTTTTTCAGTATAATTAGGTAATAACTCCATCATAAATCCAAAAGAAATATAATCATCTTCAACCTTTTTAACCTGTAAATCAATAGAGGTAACAGTTTGATTTGAGACACTGAAATAATTAGTAAAATTTTCACTAATATCTGAAGAAATTATGCTTGTTTGTCCAACATAAGGAGCTTTAAGCCCTAAATCCTTTATCAAAACAAGTATTCCTTTATCACCTATAAAATCTTTTGAAAATTTTCCTTTTTCATAGATTTTATCATATTTACTTAAGTTTTTATTTTCTAAATATCCTGTTATGAATGAGTTATTGTATAATTTTGAAATTATAAGACCACATTCTCCATTTGTCTTTAACTTCAAGTCAATAGAGTCAGTATCATTCTTTAAATCAGAATAAAGCAAAGCATTCATCGTTAAAACTTTTCCCATTTCAATATTTGAACTGACAGAACTCTTTTGTAATTTTTCAAAATCTTTTATTATATCATCTGTAAAAGCAAAGAAAAATCTCATTGAATTATGTTCATCAATACATCTTAATATTTTTGCCATAAAAACTCCTTAATATTAATCTTACATAAAATTATATACTAAAATTTTAAAGAAATCAATTGATAAATTAATATCTTTTACCATATTTTTTCTTCGCAATTTCAGTATATTTTTTAATAAATTCTCCTTTTGATTCTGTATAAGCATCTCGATTATGTTCAAATTTTTCCCATAGAGATAATTTAAGTTTTTCATACTCTTTTGCAATTTCAGAATTTTCAAATAAATAATCTCTAAAATACAATTCATCATTGTCTCCGACTAATCTTATATGCAAATGAAATACTTTTTTAGCAAATCCTTTTTCAGTATATCCTTTATTCAGAGAAATTCTCTTTTCATCTTCACTCATACAAAGCCAATTATTTTTTAATAATATATCCTTTACAAATTGTAAATCTTCATTATTCTTAATCTCTAAAAGAATATCCACAATATTTTTTGCCCATATTATAGGAATATATGTACTTCCTATATGCGAAATTCTGTAAATTTTTTCATTTGGAATTAAAAATAAAATATTTGCTTTTTCATCTTTATACCAAGTTTTCCATTCATCATTATGTTCAACAAGAAATATTGGAAAAATTTCCCACAATTCCTCTAAACTCATCTCATATAATTTTTTACTCATAAAATATCCTTTTAATTAAATTTAAAAAATCTCCCAAATAGGAGATTTTACTTCTTGATTAATATTAATATAATAACATACTTAAGTATGTTTAAATTGAATTTTCTCTTAAGAAAAGACAATCTTATAACTTAACAACACCAGAAGCTTGAGGACCTTTAGCGCCGTCAACTATTTCAAATTCAACAGCTTGTCCTTCATCTAAAGTTCTAAATTCACCAGTTTCTTCTAATGCTGAATAATGTACAAATACATCTTCTCCATCTTCAGTAGAAATAAATCCAAATCCTTTAGCTGCATTGAACCATTTTACAGTTCCTTTCATATCCTTCTAATCCTCCAATACTATAGGAAATATGTAGTAAATTATTACTACCTTCATACTATAACATAATTAAAAAAATAAAGCAAGTAAAATTTATTCATCTTCTAGCATACTTAATTGATTTTCCATTTGTTTTCTGATTTTTTCTTTTTCATAATAACATTTTCTACAAAGAGGCTCATAACTTTCTGCAGCTCCAAGTTTTATTCTTTCATCATCATGTGTTTTTCTGTAACTAACCCAAGCATCAACACCACAATTTGCACAAACCGCATGATGTTTATATAGATAATCAGCTCTTGGCATTAACTCTTTTACTAACTCAAAAGGTTCAGCTTTAAAGTCCATGTCAAGACCTGCAAGAACAACAGTAAATTCATTTTCTAAAAATAAATTTAAAGTTTCAACAATCTTATTAATATCTCCCTTGATGAATTGTACTTCATCAATTCCTATAATACTTGCAGTACTCGTCTTCATATATTCTATAATTTCATCAATATTTTCAACCGGAATAGCTCTCATTTTATTATTATCATGAGTAACTATTTCTTTATCTGCATATCTATTATCAAATTTTGGCTTAAAGACTACAGTTTCATATTTTGCAATTTCAAATCTATTTAAGTCTTTCCATAAACTTGAAGTCTTTCCCGAGAACATACTTCCAGTATGTAAAATTAATTTACCTTTATATTGATGCATAATTAACCCTCAAAAACTTTTTCTTCAATTGACAAAATTACAATATCTTCTACCGGCTTGTCATTTGAACAGTAAGTATTTGCTATTTCATCAACTACTTCCATTCCTTTAAATACTTGACCAAAAACAGTATGCTTAAAATCTAACCAGAAAGCTCCACCAAATTTTTCATAAGTTTCAACAACTTCATCAGGATACACTTTTTTATCTGAATTTTTTAAATAGTTTACATAATCATCAGAAATTTTACTATTTTGAACTATAAAAAATTGACTTCCATTCGTATTTGGTCCAGCATTTGCCATTGACAATGCTCCTCTATAATTTCTAAAATTTCCGTCGAATTCATCTTCAAATGATTCTCCCCAGATACTTTCTCCACCCATTCCAGTACCTGTTGGATCTCCACCTTGAATCATAAAATCTCTAATAACTCTGTGAAAAATAACCCCGTCATAATATCCTCTTTTAGCCAATGTAATAAAATTTTCACAAGCCTTAGGAGCAACTTCATTAAATAATCTAAAAGAAATTTCCCCCACATTTGTTTTCATTATATAAACTTTTTCACCATTTTTAGGCATTTCTAATTGTTTCATTCTCTTTTCTCCTTTTAAATAATTTTTTCTTAAAATTGCTCTATGTATTAAGGTTATATATCTTCCCTTTAAAAATTCCTCATCTTCAAATTTACCCTCAACTTTAAGTCCACATTTCTCCATAACTTTTCCTGAAGCGATGTTTTCTTTAATATGCACTGCACAAACTCTATTAACTTTTAAGGTATTAAAAGCATAATCAAGCATAAAATTCAAAGTTTCAGTCATATAACCTTTGTTCCAAAAATTTTTATTTAAAACATATCCTAAAGATAAGGAATTATTTTTCATATCCGCTTTGTATTCAAAAGAACCGATACATTTATTGGAAATTTTTTCAACAATCGCAAAACAATATTTATTTTTCATAAAATAATCAGTAATTACTTTTTCTGATTCCAAAATATTTTTGTGTTTATCCCAAGTAACGAATTTACAAGTTTCATCATCATTTCCAAACTCAAAAACATCGTCTATATCGTCTAAACTGAATTTTCTAAAAATTAATCTTTCGCTTTGCATAATAACTCCTTATTAAATTCCAATCCTATTTTATTTAAAATATTAAAAAAATATTCATCAGGTAAAACTGTAAAACTTAATTTTTCTTTCGTAATTGGATGTAAAAATTCAAGATAGTAGGAATGTAACATCTGACCATTAGCCTTTATCTTTTCATTTTTATTTCCATAAGTTTCATCTCCAATAATTGGATGATTAAGGCTACTAAAATGAACTCTTATCTGATGAGTTCGACCAGTATGTAGAGTTACATCAACTAATGAATATTTTAAATTTGAAATTAAAACATTGTATTCTGTAATAGCTGCTTTTCCTGATTTGCTTTTTACACTCATCTTTTTTCTATCTTTTTCATCTCTACCAATAGGCTTATCTATGAATCCATTTTCTTTTGAAAAACTTCCGTTACAAATTGTCAAATATTTTTTATTAATTTCTCTATTAGCAAACATTTCAACCAATTTTAGATGTGTTTCATCGTCCTTTGCACAGATTATAAGTCCTGTTGTATCCTTATCAAGTCTGTGAACAATTCCTGGTCTTTCGGAGTTAATCATTGATAATTTACAATGATTTAAAAGAGCATTAACCAAAGTATGTTCTTCATTTCCAACAGCAGGATGAACAACCATATCTCTAGGTTTATTTATAATTATGATATAATCATCTTCATATACAACATCTAAATCTATATCTTCAGCAACTAAAGTAATTTCTTTTTTTTCTGGAATAGAAACTGTAATTTCATCTCCTATTTCTAAAATTACATTAGGCTTTATATTTTTCCCATTAACAAAAACTAATTTCTCTTTTATCAATTTTTGAATTGAAGTCCTTGATAAATTAGAAATTTGTTCGGATAAAAAAACATCACATCTAATTTTTTTATCACTAATATATTTTAATTCTGTCAAAAATTACACTCTCCAATCTATCGGTTCAACTCCCTTGCTAATCAAAAATTCATTTGCTTTTGAAAATGGCTTACTTCCAAAAAATCCTCGATGAGCGGAAAAAGGAGAAGGATGTGTGCTTGTAATTATAAAATTATTTTCATCTCTTTTTATCAAATTGTTCTTTGAAATAGCGAAACTGCCCCAAAGGATAAAAACTTTAGGATAATCAAAATTTGAAATAATTTCGATAACTCTATCTGTGAAAATTTGCCAGCCTATATCTTTATGTGAATTTGGCTTTGCCTTTTCAACTGTAAGAGTAGCATTTAAAAGAAAAACACCTTGTTCAACCCAAGAAGTTAAATCTCCATGATTTGGAGGAGTTATTCCTAAATCTGAATATAACTCAAGATATATATTTCGAAGTGAAGGTGGTATTTTTTCTCCTCTATTTACCGAAAAACTCATTCCATTTGCTTGATTTACCCCATGATATGGATCTTGCCCTAAGATAATTACCTTAATGTCTTTTGGTGATATTTTATCAAAAATAGTAAAGACAGATTCATTAGGCGGAAATATAGTTTTATGTTTATATTCCTCATTTAAAAAATTTTTCATCTTAATAAAATAGTCTTTTTTAAATTCATCTTTTAAATATTCATTCCAAGCAACATAATTAGACATCATCTTAATTCTCCTTTTTAGTAAACGAAACAACTATAAGTAAAAAACAAGCTACACAAATATAAATATCCGCAAAATTAAATACAGGAAAATCATATAACCCACCAAATCTTGTGTGTATAAAATCGACAACAAAAGAAAATCTAATTCTATCAATGCAATTTCCCAATGCTCCACAAGCAATTAAAGCGAATAATATTTTTTCAATTTTAGCCATTTTATCTTTATTTTTATATATATAAAATAAAATCCAAAAAAACGCAACTAAAGAAATAAAAATAAAGAAATATTTATATCCTCTAAAACTACCAAAAGCCACTCCTGTATTTTCTACATAGGTAAATTCCAGCCAATTTTTAATTAAAACCACTGAATCAGCACCTTTTAAATTGGCTACTGTAATGTATTTAGTAAGTTGGTCTAATGCTAATCCAACTATTATAATTGCATATATCATATAGAATACCTCTTAATATTGACGACAAATTTGTTCTTTTTTGTTAAACCATCAAAACTGTCAACCTTAAATTTTCCTTCTTTTCTTATTGAAATTATATCATTTTCATTTATCTTCTTATCGAAATCTTTACATTCCTCATAGTTCAAATTTACATTTCCACTTTTAATGAATTTTTGGGCAATTTCTCTTGAAGTTCTTGCAAGTTCTTTTACAAAACAATCCAATCTCAAACTGGAGACTATTATTTTTTCGTTTTCGTATTTTCTAAAATTAGTAGGTATAAAATTGTCATCCATAATTTCCAATTTTAAATCTTGTCCTGAAAATTTTAACCCATTAGAAAACAAAAATGTCCCTATCGGTTTTAAGCAATAAACATACCAATATCCATCAAATTTTAATATTTCTCCGACTTTTTCACGAGTTATTCCTAAATGAAGAATACTTCCCAAGATATTTCTATGTTCTATTCCTGAAATATCTTTAAATCTTAAAGTTTCTAAATAATCATTTAATGAATAGTCATGTCTATAAAAAATCAAAAATTTTCTTTCATAATCTTCTTCAGCAAAGATAATATCATAATTAAAATCTAAATTTTTTAAAATTCTCTCTACATATTTAAGATCCAACGGAGTAAAAAAGTTAGAAACAAAAACTTCTTTGTAACTTTTTTCCATAGAAACAAGACCATCTAAAAATTTATTGATGGTCTTTTTAATTTCTATATTATTAATATTATCTAAAATCTTAATCTTATCAAATGATTTCATTTAATTAAATTTGATAAAATCCGTTATTTTCAATTTGATCTTTAACTTTTCCGTCAATATCAATTCCCTTAGGAGCTAAGATAAAGATATCTTTTGTAACTTTTTGTATTTTTCCTGATAGAGAATAAATACCTCCGCTTACAAAATCAAAAATTTGTCTTTTCTTATCAACTTCCAACATTTCCAAATTCAAAACAACAACTTTTCCTTTTAAAACATCATCTAAAACTTGAGTTCCATCATCAAAAGTGATTGGTTCTCTGATAGAAATTAAAAATCTACTAATGTTAGGCATTGTAACGATATTTGATTTTTCTTTTTCTAAAGATAGTTTGCTACTACTTCTAGCATAACTTTCCCCAACTGATTTAGGTTGTTTTTCAACAACTGCCTCTTCTTCATAATCATCGTATTCATCTTCTAAGTCATCACTGCCAACAAATTTCTTTATTTTGTCCATAAAGCCTGCCATAATATTCCTCCTCATATTTTTATATATTTTATAACAAACGAAAATTTAAAATTTTCTAATTATAATCATTTTAATAAATTTTTTAATATTTCATTAATATTAATTTATTCCATAATTTCTAGTACCAAATATTGATGTTCCAATCCTGATAAGATTAGCTCCCTCCTCTATGGCAATCATAAAATCATTGCTCATTCCCATAGATAGAATATTCATATCAATATTCTTTAAATTAAATTTTGAAATTTCATCAAATAATGATTTCATCTTTTTAAAATAAACCCTAGTATCTTCAGCATCCTCACAGTATGGAGCAACTGTCATAAGTCCATTTACAAAAACATTATCTCTTTTTGAAACTTCTTTTATAAAATCAAGGACATCTTCTTCAAAAATTCCTGATTTACTATCTTCTTTCCCAATATTTACTTCAACTAAACAATTTACAGTAATCCCTTTATTTTTAGCTTCAGTTTCCAATTTATCTAAAAGTGAAATTCTATCTAAAGAATGAATCAATTCAACTTTATCAATAATAGATTTAACTTTATTTGTTTGGAGATGTCCAATCATATGAAATTTTACTTTCCCATCAAAGTATTCATATTTTTTTAGTATTTCTTGAACTTTATTTTCTCCAAAAGTATCAAAACCTAAATCGATAGCTTCTTGAATTTTATCAACATCAACTGTTTTTGAAACTGGTAATAAAAATATTTCTTCTTTATCTCTATTTGAGTTTTTACAAGCTAGAGAAATTTTTTCAAGTATATTATTTATATTTTCTTTCATTACTTTAAAATTTCACCTTCTTTAACTTTACTAGCATCTTTTAAGATATTAGAAAAAATTCCGACTGAACTGTTTTTTGAGTCAATATAAACTTTTGAATTTATCCTATCAATAAATTTAACTTTGACCTTTGCTCTTGTTATATTACCGAAAGAATCAACCACTAAAACATAATCTTCACCATCTTTAGAAGTAAGAGCCGTTAATGGAAGTTCAAAAGAACTAGAAACTGTCTTTATTACATTTAAGTCGATGAATCTCTTATCTGCAATTTCATTAAAAGCAGACGAAAACTGAGCAACAATTAAATCATATTCAGAACCTTTTTTTACCTTTTTGATTATTCCGGTAGCAATAGAATTTCCAACATTTACCTTGATACTTTTATTTACATCTATATCTTCTAAAGTTTCAGCCTTAACTCTAATACAAAGATAATATTTCAAATTATCTACAATTTTTATTCCGTCAATATTTGATATATTATTTGCATTATCGAAGTTAAAGTCCTTTTCATCTATAGAATCAATAATAGAAAAATCATATACATTCTCTAGACCATCAATCTTGTTTAATACAACTCCAGAATTTTTTGAAACAATTTTTCCAGAATTAATTGTATCATTTAATAATGAATATCTAAATAATTTATCGGAACTATATTTTTTACCAAAAGCAGTTTTGTTCTGATCACTTGAAAGTATATCAAAAGTTTTTGAAAAATCTTTATCTCGAATATGTTTTAAGATACTCTCCATGTCAATATTTTCAACTTTTGAATCTTTATTATCCTCTTGCTCTTGTAAAGTTTTAACCTTTTCAGCTAAATAATCTTTAAAGTTTTGGTCAATTTTTGAAACATCAACTTCTCCTATTTCCTTATCAACTCCAACTTTAGAATTATCTACTTCAATATTACTTTTTCCGACATAATATAGGTATTCATCTTTTATAACTAATGCTTTAGAAGTAAGATTTAAATCATAAGTTTTTGGATTTTCCAAAACCATTATATCCTTATTTAAATTTTTATTAAAAAATACATTTTTTATTAAAAACAAACTAATAAATACAATTAAAATAACTAAACCTAAATGTTCCTTGGCATTAGGTAAAATTCCTCTACTTTTCTTCATATAATACCCATTAATACTAATTTATAAAATTAAATATTACTATTTTTATAAATTATATCTTCTCTCTTTGGACCATTAGAAATCATCTTAACCGGAACTTCCAATTCTTTCTCAATAAATTCAATGTATTCTCTACATTCAATTGGTAGTTCTTCATAATTTTTAATTCCTCTTATATCCCTATTCCATCCTTTTAAAACTTTCCAAACCGGTTTTGCTTTTTCAAGCTTATCAGTTGTTGGAAAATCTCTAGTAATTTCACCATCAATTTCATATCCAACACAAATTGGAATTTCGTCTAAATATCCTAAAGCATCAATAACAGTTAATACGGCTTCAGTACTACCTTGAACTCTACAACCATATCTTGAAGCAACTGCATCAAAATATCCAACACGTCTAGGTCTTCCTGTTGTAGCACCATATTCTCCCTTATCTCCACCACGTCTTCTTAACTCTTCAGCTTCTTCTCCGAAAATTTCACTTACGAATGCTCCAGCACCAACCGCACTAGAATAAGCCTTGACTACAGTAACAATGTCTTTGATAGCATAGGGTGGAATTCCTGCTCCAATTGCTCCATATCCTGCTAAAGTTGATGAAGAAGTTACCATTGGATATATTCCATGATCTGTATCTTTTAAAGAACCAAGTTGCCCTTCAAGTAAAATTTTCTTTCCTGATTTTATAGCATCATTCAAGAATTTTGATACATCACAAACATAAGGTTTGATTGCCTCTCTCCATACTAGCATAAGCTCATATAATTCTTTTGCATTAATTTTTTCTTTATGATATAAATTTTCTAGAATTACATTTTTATATTCAACAACTCTTTCAACTTTTTCAAACAAGTTTTCATCAAATAATTCATTTACTTGAAAACCTATTTTAGCGTATTTATCTGAATAGCAAGGTGCAATTCCAGATTTTGTAGAGCCAAATGAATTTTCTCCAAGTCTTTCCTCTTCATATGCATCAAAATCAATATGATAAGGCATAACAAGTTGTGCTCTGTCTGAAACTAAAATATTAATATCGGGAACATTCTTTTCTTTTAAGTATTCAATTTCTTTAAGTAAATAAGGGATATTAAGCGCTACACCATTACCTATTACAGATGTTGTATGCTTATAAAAAACACCTGAAGGTAATAAATGCAATGCGAATCTTCCATACTCATTTATAATAGTATGTCCTGCATTGGAACCGCCTTGAAATCTAACAATTATATCCGCATTTTCAGCTAACATATCTGTTATTTTCCCTTTTCCTTCATCTCCCCAATTTGCTCCTACAACTGCTTTGACCATAAATCCTCCTAATATTAAAACAAAAATTTATAATAAAATCCAATACTATACAAATATACTGTCCAGCTAAAAAATACAAGTCCTAATAAAGAACCAAAGATAACATCTGAAAACCAATGAACTCCAACAACAATTCTACTGATTGCAATGCTAAGTCCAAATAAAACACCTACAGTAATCCAAAAAGGAAATGAACTATGTCCATTAAACAAAACATACATTACAGTTGGATAAAAACTCAATCCTATGCAAGAATGTCCACTTGGAAAGCTATATCCCCAATATTTTATATCAGAATGTGAAACTGGACGTTCTCTTCTAAATAAAAATTTAAAAGAATTTAAAAATATCATATTAAATAGCGATGAATTTAAAATCGCACTTGCCAACACATAATTTTTTTCTGAAACAGAATAAAAAAAGATAGGAAATATAATAATAAGTGAAGTTACAACATCTCCCATTGAAGTTATATGTTTCATTGAAGATTTTAAAAATCTCAAATTATTATTTTGAAAAAAATTTTTTAACTTTAAGTCAATCAAAAAGTTTTGTTTTTTCAATTTATTTCCAACTATTGATGTAAAAACAAATACAACAACAGTAAAGATAATCAGATATACCATTAATCCCTCCAAAAATTAAGGTATAATACTCTAGCTAAACTATAACAAAAATACCCTAATATAAACCCTACAATAACATCAGTTGGCCAATGAACTCCTAAAATCACTCTACTTATTGCAATTAAAAAAATCATAATATAAATAATTACGTTTATAAACATACTTTTAAATAAAAATTTAAAAGTTAAATAAAAGGCTGAAAAATTCATAGCATGTCCACTTGGATAACTAAAGCCCCCCATATTTATCACAAAAAATTCAATAGGCCTTTTTCTAGATACAATATGTTTAATTAACTCATTTAACATATATGTTAATAGTAATGTAGCAATTAAAAATAAAAACTCTTTTTTCAAATTGTTATAATAAAAATATACTCCAAAAGGAATAAACAAAATAAAATAAGTTGATCCATTTCCTAAAGATGTTATAAATTTAATAAAATTCAGGAGAACAGTATTTTTTGTAAAAATATTATTATTTTGAATTAAAGTCATAATTTTATAGTCAACACTATTAGTCAGTTCAATACTCTTTAGATAGAAACCAAAAATAATGCTACAAAATAAAACTATAAAAAATAAAACAATAAATTGTCTTAATTTTAATTTTTCCATTTTTCCTCCTAAACCAAAATAATTATATCATAAATTGGATTATTAATCAAAAAAATACATATCTTTTAACAAAAAAACTACCATAAAATTACAAAAATTTAATAGTAGTTTTTTGAAATTTTTTTATTTTCAGGTAATATAATAGTATAGTAAATTAGTATTTTCATTATTTTTAAACATCTTAAAAAGATGCACAAAAAAGGTTCAGCAATAATCACTGAACCCTAAAATTTACTATTTTAATATTATAATCCTAATGCTTTTGATAATTCAGCTTTGTCAAAGCCAACCATTTCTACATCATCAACACAGATTACAGGAACACCCATATGTCCTTTTGCCATTAATTCTTTTCTAGCTTCTAAATCAGTTGAAACATTTTTTTCAACATATTCGATGTTATTTGCCTTTAAGAATTCTTTTGCTTGTTTACAATAAGTACAAGACTCGCTTGAATATACTACTACTTTAGCCATTTTTTGCCCCCTAATAATTTTTTTTGATAATTTAAATATTTTCAATATTTATTCAGTAATTTTATACCCCTTGATTTTTTATTTAAACAAAGGATTTTTTAGTTTTTCAACAATTTATAAATTTTCATATTCTCTTGCAATATTTTTAAAATCTTCGAGTGATAATTTTTCAGCCCTAGTTCTAGTATCTATATTGAGTTTTTCTAAAACCTTAATAATTTTTTCTTTTTCAATTCCAGACTTGCAAAATGAATTTAAAATTGTTTTTCTTCTATTTTCAAAGCCATTTTTTATAAGTTTGAACATTGTTTTTTCATACTCAAATCTTTCCTTTTTAAGTCTCATATTGACAACTGCACTATCTACATTCGGTGCAGGAACAAAAACATTTCTAGAGACATTGAAAGCTATATTTGCATCTGCATAATATTTTACGAATAAACTTATGCTTGAATTATCTTTACTATTTTCATCTGCAACAAGTCTTTGAGCAACTTCTTTTTGAACCATTATAGTTATGGATTCCAAGTCTAAATCACTCTCTAAAAGTTTTGTTATTATTGGCGTTGTTACATAATATGGTAAGTTCGCAACCACAACTATTTTTTTTTGCGTAAATTTTTCTTCAATAAGTTTCTTCAAATCAATTTTTAGAGCGTCAGATTGAACAAATTCAAAATTATCATATTCACTAAGTGTATAGTCTAAAACTTCTTTCAATCTTGTGTCAATCTCTATTGAAACAACTTTCCCAGCTTTTTCAAGTAAAAACTTAGCAAGAACTCCAAAACCTGGACCTATTTCGATTACTCCATACTCTTTGTCAACAGCTGAAACTTCAACTATCTTTTCTAAGATATTTCTATCTGTTAAAAAGTTTTGTCCAAAATTTTTAGAAAATGAAAATCCGAATTTATCACAAATTTCCTTTATTACTGACAATTTATATAAATCCATTTTAAACTTCCTCTCCTAAAATTTTTTCAACAGCTAAAACTAATTCGCTTTCAGTTATTCCAAAACTATTTAATCTCTTTACAAATTGTTTTGAATTACAATATCCAATTTTAAAATAATCACAAAGTTTTTCTCTAAGCTCTTTACTATTTCCCATTCCACTAATTCCTAAAGTAGTTAGAAGGCTTAAGTCTATTTCATCTTTTCTTTCCAAAACTGTTACTTTTGCGTTTTCAATAGCTTCAATAATATCTTCAACTTTTGCATTTTCAACTCCAACATTATCTCCTTTAAGTGCAAGACTCCTACTTAAAAATGCATTTTTACAGTTTGGTATTACTCTATTTATATTTTTTCTAATCTTTTCTCCTGCATAGTCGGGATCGGTAAAAACTATTATTCCACATTTTTCATTTGCCTCTTTTAATTTTTTAAGCAAATTTTTAGAAAAATGTGTTCCATTTGTTGCAATAACATCACAATCAAAGGCGGATTTCACTTTTGAAATATCATCTTTTCCCTCAACTACTATTATTTCTTTGATTTTTTTCATATTAATCCTCTATTGAAAAAAGATTCCTCACATTACTATTCGTATTATAGATTAAATCATTTAATTCCATTTCTTTAAGTTCAGCAACTTTTTCAGCTGTAAATCTTACATATTTAGGTTCGTTTCGCTTTCCACGATTTGGCTCTGGAGTTAAATATGGACTATCCGTTTCCACAAGCAAATTATCTAGTGGAATAGTCTTTACCATTTCTCTAACATTAACTGCATTTTTAAAAGTTACCGTTCCTGAAATAGAAATATAGTAACCAAGCTCCATAAATCTTTTTGCCATTTCGCTTGAACCTGTATAACAATGCATTACGCCTTTTACTTTACCTTTAAATTCGGATAGAATATCATAAGTATCTCCCATTGCATCTCTTGTATGGATTATAACTGGTAGATTTCTTTTCTCAGCGATTTCAAGTTGTTTTCTAAAGATTTCTTTTTGTTTTTCTCTTGGAGAATTATCATAGTAATAATCAAGTCCGATTTCTCCAATAGCAACTATTTTTTCACTAAAAGACATTTCATAAACTTTTTTTAAATCTTCATCAGTTACATCTTCAACTTCGTGTGGATGAATTCCTACTGCTCCATATACTCTATCATATTTTTTTACAATTTCAATTATTTTTTCACTTGATGATATATCAGAAGCAGGATCGACTATAAAATCTATTCCATCATCTTCAAAATTTGAAATCACCATTTCTCTATCTTGATCAAATTTTTCATCATCAATATGACAGTGACTATCTACTATTTTCATTATGATACCTTTGATCCTTCTTTAACATCATTTAAAACAGTCAATACACTTAAATTCTCATCATCAGATGCAGCAAGTATCATTCCATTACTTTCCACGCCTCTTAAATTAACAGGTTTTAAATTTGTAACAACAATAACTTTTTTACCTATAAGATCTGTTTCAGAATAGTATTTTCTTATTCCTGAAACTATAGTTCTAACTTCATCTCCTATATCAATTTTAAAAACTAAAAGTCTGTCTGCCTTTGGATGAGGTTGACATTCTAAGATTTTTCCAACCTTAAGTTCAACTTTTGCAAAGTCATCAATTGTTATAAGTTCACTTTCTTTAACTTCTTCTTTCACGTCGTCAGCTCCTGAATTTTTCTTTTTTCTCAATTCAATTAATTCTGAATTCTTTTGAATTATGATTTCTAATTCTTTATCAACATCAAGTCTGTCAAATAAATTTTTACCTTTACAAACTTTTGTTCCAACTTTAAGTAGTCCAAATTTAGTTAAATCTTCATAAGAATAATCAGAATAACCTATTTGTTCATTTATTCTTAATGAAGTTTCTTTCATAAAAGGTTTAATTAATCCTGAAATAATTCTTATACTTTCAAGTAAATTATAAATTACAGTTTTTAATCTTTCTTCTTTTTGTTCTTTAATCAAAGTCCAAGGAGTTGTTTCATCAATATATTTATTTGTTCTTCTTACTAATTTCCATATTTCTTCAAGAGCCATTGAGAAATTAAGTTTATCCATCAACTCAGCAACTCTATCTCTTGTTGTTGTAGCAGTTTCAATTAAATCATTATCAAGTTCTGTTAATTCTGTTTGAGCAGGAACTATACCACCAAAATACTTTTCACACATTGCTACAGATCTTGAAACCAAATTTCCTAAGTCATTTACAAGGTCTGAGTTAATTCTATTTAACATTTTAGTATAAGTGAAATTACCATCTTGTCCAAAAGTAAATTCTCTAAGCATAAAGTATCTTAATGCGTCCATTCCATATCTTTCTATAATTGGTTCAGCATAAACTATATTTCCCTTGCTTTTACTCATCTTATCATCATCAAATAAAATCCATCCATGTCCAAAAATTTTCTTTGGCAATGGTAAATCTAAAGCCATTAAAATTGCAGGCCAAATAATTGCGTGGAAACGCATAATCTCCTTGCCAATTAAATGAACATCACAAGGCCAAAATTTATTGAACTTTTCTTCATCTGTTCCATAACCTATACCTGTTAAATAACAACTTAAGGCATCTATCCAAACGTAAACAACATGCTTTTCATCAAATGGTACTTTAACACCCCAGTCAAAACTTGAACGTGTAACTGACAAATCTGTTAAACCTTCATTAATGAAACTTATCATTTCATTTTTTCTTGATTCCGGTTGAATGAAATCAGGATTTTCTTCATATAATTTCAAAAGTCTATTTTGATATTTAGAAAGTCTAAAGAAATATGTTTCCTCTTCACTTGGAGAAACTTCTCTACCACAGTCGGGACATTTATTTCCTTCAACAAGTTGGCTTTCAGTCCAAAAAGCTTCACAAGGAACACAATACATTCCTTTATAACTTCCTTTATAAATTTCTCCCTTTTCATAAAGCTTAGTAAAAATTTCACTTACATTTTTTTCGTGAATTTTATCTGTACTTCTAACAAAAGCATCAAAATCTATATCTAAAGTTCTCCAAAGTTCCTTTGCACTTTCAACAATGGGATCAATATATTCCAATGGAGCTTTACCAGCTTTTATAGCAGACTCTTCTAATTTTTGACCATGTTCGTCAGTTCCTGTTGTAAAGAACACATCAAAACCTTGAGCTTGTTTGTATTTTTTCAAAACATCTGCAACTATAGTAGTATAAGTATGACCCAAATGTAAATTACTATTTGGATAATAAATAGGTGTTGTCAAATAAAAGTTTTTCTTTTCCAAAATAAGCCTCCTAATTTTTAAATCTTTATTTTACTTGCTAATCCAAATATTTCTTCTCCTTCAACCGAAATACCATTACAATAAACAACTTTGTTTTTCATATCTTCATTATAAGGAGCAGAAAATCTTATATAATTTCTTGTATAACCTACAAGTCTATTTCCATTAATATTTTCTTCAAATAAAACTTCATGTTTTTCTGAAAGTTCTTTTTTCAAAAATTCTGTCGTCATATCCTTTGCTAATAGGATTAATTCATTACTTCTAAATTTCTTTACGTTTCCATCAACCTGTTCCTTAAAATCAAAAGCAGGAGTTCCCTTTCTCTTTGAATATTTAAAAACATGAATTTTAGAAAATCCTATTTCTTTTACAAAATTTAATGTCTCTTGAAAATCCTCGTCATTTTCTCCTGGAAATCCAACAATAATATCAGTTGTAAGAGCAACATTTGGAAAAATTTCTTTTATCATTCTAACTTTTTTTCTATACATATCAGTTGTATATCTTCTATTCATAAGTTTTAAAATTTTATCGCAACCGCTTTGTAAAGACAAATGAAAATGCTCACAAACTTTTTTACAATTTTTTAATCTAATTAAGAAATCTTCAGAAATAATTCCCGCTTCTATGGAGCTAAGTCTTATTCTGTCAAGATTTTCGATAGTAGATAATTTTTCTATAACATCAATAAGTCTAGTATCATTTCCTAAATCAAGTCCATAAGAACCAACATGAATCCCTGTTATTATGACTTCCTTATATCCATTATTCGCAAGTTTTACAGCTTCTTCATATATATCTTCAATTGGTCTTGACTTAATCGGTCCTCTTGCATAAGGAATTATGCAGTATGTACAAAACATATTACAGCCTTCTTGAATTTTTATATATGCTCTTGTTTTACTTTCTTGATTTTCTATTGACAATACGTCAAAACCACAATCCTTTGTAAGTTCTGAAACGATATTAAACTTTAAATTCGACTTCTTTGATTCTTCACATAATTCAACTATTCTAGCTCTATTTTTAGTTCCAATAATTACATCTACATCCTCAATTGCAGAAATTTCATCAGGTGCAACCTGAGAGTAACAACCTACTACAGCTAAAATAGCATCCTTATTTAATTTTTTCGCTCTGGAAATAAATTGTCTTGATTTCCTATCACTCAAATTTGTAACTGTACAAGTATTTATAACATAGACATCACATATGTCATTTTCATTACAAATCTCATACCCTCGTTTCTTAAATAACTCCTGCATAGCTTCAGTTTCATACTGATTAACTTTACAACCCAGAGTTAAAAAACTAACTTTATTCATAAACCTCCTACATAAATTCATATTGCAAAATTGAAAGTAAATTTATGCCTGCAGTCTCCGTTCTCAAAATTCTAGCTCCAAGGCCAATGCTGAAAGCTCCATTATTTGTTAAAAATTCGATTTCTTCTCTTTCAAAGCCACCTTCTGAACCTATTAATATATAAATATCTTTGCAGGATTCTTCTGTTTTTATTTTCATAATTACATCCCTTAAAGAAATATTTTTATCCTCTTCATAAGCTACAAGTAAGTAATTATCTCCTACAAAATTTATAATATCCTTAATTTGTATTAATTCATTGATTTTAGGAACAATTAATCTCTTTGATTGCTTTGAAGCCTCATAAGAAATTTTTTGCAATCTTTCAATTTTTTTATTTTCTTTTTTTTCATCAATTTTTACGATACATCTTTTAGAATTCACCAAAGTTATATCATAAACTCCTAGTTCAACTGCTTTTTGAACTATTAAATCCATTTTTTCACCCTTTGCCAAACATTGCAATAGATGAATTTTAATTTTTGATTCAGTATTTTCTGAAATTTTTTCCAAATTATAAACAGAAATATATTTATCACAAATCTCTATATTCCCAATATAAAGCTCTCCTAAAACTACTACCTCAATTTTTTCATCTTCCGTAATTCTAAGAACTTTTTTTATATGATTATAGTCATCTCCATAAATTTTAACTTTTCCATCTAAGATTGACTCATCTGTAAAAAATCTATGCATTTTTTCTCCTTGCAATTACACAAACCCAATCTTTGTTTTTATTCACTTCCAAAATTTCAAAATTATTTTTAATTAAGGCATTTTCAACATCTAAATACTTTTCTTCTATTATTCCGGAGCCAATGAAAATTCCTTCATCTTTTATAAATTTACTTATATCATCCAATAATTTTACTAAAATATGTGCAAGAATATTAGCAACAACTACATCTGCTTTTGAATTTAATTTTTCACATAAATCTCCATGATGAACAATGATTCTATCCTCAACTTTATTTAGCTTAGCATTTTCTAAAGTTGCCTCAACACCTAAGATGTCGATGTCAACGGCTTCTACTTTTTTTGCTCCTAGTTTCAAAGCTCCAACAGATAAAATTCCACTTCCTGAACCTATATCAAAAACAGTTTTATCTTTTAAATCTATCTTTTCGATAGCTTCTAAACATAAGGCTGTAGTTTCATGAGTTCCAGTTCCAAAAGCCATCCCAGGATCTAATTCGATCATAATTTCATTTTCAGATAAATTATAATCTTCCCAAGTAGGTTTTATAATAAAATTTTTTCCAACTTTTGTAGGTTTATAATATTTTTTCCACTCATTTGCCCAATCTTCCGTTTTTATTTTAGAATCTATTTTTAAAATGACTTTTTCGTTGTATTCTCTTTCAAATTTTGAAATTCTCTCTTGTAAAATTTGCAAATTTTCTTCAATTTCATCGTCATTTTTTAAATAAGTCTTAACAGTAATAAAATCACTTTTTTCAAAATCATCCTCATCTAAAACTACCCAATAAGGCTTTTCTTTTGCAAACTCTTCATAATCTCTTGAATCTTTTATATTTATTCCATCAATATCAAATAAATAAAGTATTCCAACTATATTGTCTTCAAATTGATTTTTTACTACAACCTCAATTTCAGTCCAGTCCATTATTCAAATAGCTCCTTTACCTTTTCAAAAAAGTTTTTCTTATGCTCTGTCAAATGTTCTTCTCTCTCATTAGAAAACTCTCTTAAAAGTTCCTTTTGTCTATCAGTTAAATTCTTTGGAGTAATAATTTTAACTCTAAAAGTTAAATTACCCTTACCATATCCATTTACATCAGAAATTCCCCTATCTTTAAGGATAAATTCTGTACCAGTCTCTGTTCCTTCAGGAATTGTATATTTTTCTTTTCCATCTAAAGTTGGGATTTCTACTTCTGCCCCTAAAGTTGCTTCTGTAAAGGAAATTGGTAATTCATAGAAAACATCATTTCCATTTCTTACAAATAATTCATGAGATTTTACTTTGAAAATAACATATACATCTCCATTAGGTCCACCATTTTCTCCACAATTTCCTTGTTCTTTTAAAGTCATAATATTATTTGTATTCACACCTTTTGGAGCTTTAATAGTAAACTTCTTTCTTACAAGAACAAATTTTTTGCCTTTACATTTTTCACATTTTTCTTCTACAATTTCACCAGTACCATTACATTCATTACATAATTCTTCAGAAACAACTGTTCCAAAAAAACTTTGTCTTTGAACTCTAATACTTCCGCGTCCATTGCATTTTTTACAAGTAACTTTATTTGTTCCTGGTTTTGCACCGCTACCTGAACATACATTACAAACAGTTTTTACATTTACAAAAATTTCTTTTTCAACACCATTAACAGCTTCGAAAAAATCCAAATCTAAATAAACTTCAGTATCTTCTCCTTTTCTTGGACGATTGGAATTTCTGTTAGAACCAAATCCTCCAAATCCTCCAAAACCTTTAAACCCTCCAAAAATACTTTCAAAAATATCTTCCATATCAGAGAAGCCTCCAAAGCCTCCGCCTCCTGCTGCATTTGCATTAAAGCTTGCTTCGCCATAAGTATCATATTTTTGTCTTCTATTATCATCACTTAAAATTTCATAAGCGAAATTTACTTCTTTAAAATTTTCTTCTGCTTCTTTATTATCAGGATTAACATCCGGATGATATTTTTTTGCAAGTTTTCTATAAGCAGATTTTAATTCTGCCTTATTACAATTTTTATCCACTCCTAAAATCTCATATAAATCTCTCATACTCTCTCCTAAAAACATATAATTTATAATTACTCAATATATTATTTTACCATAAAATGAACTTTCTTTCTACTATTTTTATAATAAATAATGTTATGATATTGTTATGATACAATTGATGTGAGACCAAGAATACAAAAAAAAGAGAATATCCTGTATAATTAAAATTACCAACAAATTAACTAGAAAGGAACTCCCTTTTTGTGAATAATAATATACCACAAAATCAAGAAGATATAAAACACAACCAACGTTATATCCCTCATTTACTTCAAACAAGATTCTATGTCGTTAAAACTTAAAGAAATGGTAATTCTGTTAGCTTTGTTTGTAGAAGATATAAAATATCTAAATCCTCCCTTATGCGTTGGAATAAAAGATTTGATGGTTCTATTGAATCCCTTAAGGATAAATCTCATAGACCTTTATCTAAACATCCTAATTCTCATACCGATACTGAAATTTATTGGATTAAAAATCTTATTAGAAGAAATCCTAATATTTATTTAATCGAACTTTTTGCTAAACTTAAACTTAATAAAGGTTATTCTAGACATCTTTGCTCTCTTTTTAGATTTCTTAGAAAACTTGGCTTTTTTAAAGACGTTAAACAAGCTTCTAAACCTTATCATACTCCTACTAAAATTGGTGTTAAAATGCAACTTGATGTTAAATATGTTCCTAATTCTTGTTATGTTGGTAAAAAACCAGATAAATTCTACCAATATACGATTATTAATGAGGCAACTCGTGAAAGGTTTATTTATCCTTTTAAGGTACAATCTTCTTATAGTCCTGTTACTTTTGTTAAAATAGCTATTAAATACTTTGGTTATGCTCCTGAAATTATTTAAACCGATAATGGTTTTGAATTTACACATTTTAAAGATACTAAAAGAGTTCATCCTTTTGAAAAACTATGTAATGAATTGGGTATTAAACATCAATTAATCAGACCTAGAACTCCTAGACACAATGGAAAGGTTGAAAGAAGTTATAGAAATGACAATGAAAGATTTTACAGTAATTTATCTTTTTATTCTTATGAAGATTTGGTTGTACAAATGAAAAAATATCTATATAAATCTAATAGATTACCTATGCAAACTTTAAATTGGCTTTCACCTATTGAAAAACGTAAAGAATTATTAGAATTAAAGGAGAATTAATTCTCCTTTAATTCTATCATACAGGTTATATTTTTTTATAATTTTTGCTCTCACATCATTTACAAATATACAAATTTCAAAATTAACAAAAACAAAAAGGAGCATTCGCTCCTTAAAAATAAAATTTACAATTTTGACCTAATCTTCTCAATCTCTTCTTTAATTTCTTTTTGATTTTTTTGAACTTTATCTAATTTATATTCAAGTATACATAATATCGAAAATAAACAAAATACTATAACTGTATCCATAAAATCACCTCGAATATCCTAATTTACTTAAATCTGGAGCTGTATTACCTTCATAAGTCATGAACCCATTATAATTAAAAATATAATATTTACTTCCTATCTTACAAAGACATCCTGCTAAAGCTCCATAATCTCCCGGAACATGATACATCCATTTATCTCCATATCTTTGCCAACCACTTAACTCTTTTAAATTTCCTCCAATATTAAACCAGTACCATTTATTATTTATTGATAACCATTCTGACTTACTATACCTTGGGTCAAACATAAAATTATGTTCTGGAGAAAAATAGTACCAACCTTCATAGTAATTATCATAGTGCCAACCTGTTTTAAATTGACCATATGTTTTATAGTACCACATAGTTAATCCATACTTAGTTATATCTATCCATCCATTAGCTGTGGCTTGTAACTTTATTTTATGTTCTCTTTCCAAGTCAAAATGAGGTTTCATCTCTGTAGTATATATTTGGTATAAAAATGCAATAATAGTAATTGCAACTACTATACCACTTCTAGTTGTAATCTTTCCTTCGTCAGAAATTTTAAAAATTTCTTCTAATCGTTCATTTGAAATATTAAGTGTTTTAAGATACAAATATCTAATTCCATTGGATGTATCTTCTTTCAAAACAAAGTCTTTATCTTCTCTTATAACTCTTTGATTATTTTTCTCTTCAGCAAAAATCGTTTTTTCTTTACAAAAAATCGGCAAGAATATCGAAGATAACATGCTAACTAATAACATAAAACTTACAATTTTCTTAAATTTTTTTATGATAAAAAACTTCCTAAAGTATTATTTTTATCATTATATCACAGTGCTATAAGTTTGTCAAATAAAATTTTTTTCCTATTTTTGTTTATGTTATGATACAATTTAATTGAAATTTAAACAATCTAAATACACAAAAAAAGATTGGGAAATCCCCAATCTAAATGTTAAAAACATAATTATTATTTAAAAATTTTCTAAAATTAATCTTGCAAGTCTATCTTCGTTATGTCTTGAATAGCCTGAAGATTTACTAATCAAGTTATCTTCTAAAACTCTTATTTTTAATTTTTTTAAATACTTTCTTTCTTCATCACTTAATAATAATTGACTTGCACTTTTTCTTTTATATTTCAAATCGACTTCTTCAGGAATTATTTCATTATTTACTATAATAGTGTCAATTTTAATTCCCTCACAATGTTTATAAATTGCATTTAAATGATCAGTAACCTTATAATCGAATGTTTCTGTTGACTGATTAACAACATTTAAAATAAAGCAGATTTTTGCCTTTGTATTAGTTAATGCTTCACTTATTTCAGAAATTAACAAATTAGGAATTACAGAAGTGTATAAACTTCCGGGACCTATTAAGATTACATCTGAATTATAAATTTCGTGTACAACTTCATTAAGAGGTTTAGCATATTTTGGAGAAATGAAAACTCTATTTATTCTACTGCTATTTTCATCTTCCAAATTTAAGGCTGTTATATTACTTTCACCCTCAATTATTTCTCCGTTTTCAAGTTCTGCAAATAATTTTATATTATCCAAAGTAACAGGTAAAACTTTACCGGTTATTGCTAAAATATTTGAAGTTTCTTGTATTCCAAGCATAAAATCCTTATATATATCAGCCATCGCTACTAAGAATAAATTTCCAAAACTTTGTCCCTTAAGATTTCCCTCTTTAAATCTATATTTCATCAATCTTTCCATTGATTTTTCAGTATTTGCCAGAGAAATCAAACAAGCTCTAATATCTCCCGGTGGAATAATTCCTAAATCATCTCTAAGCATTCCGGAACTTCCACCGTCATCAGCGACGGTTACAATTGCAGTAATATCTTTAAAATACTTTTTCAAACCTTTAAGGATGGCTGAACTTCCTGTTCCACCTCCAATGGTTACAATTCTTGTATCATCTACCATAGTCTTTCATCCCTATGAGAAATATTAACATTAGAATGTTCTTTTTTAAGTTCAGAGTATATTTTTTCAGCCAAACAAACAGAGCGATGCTTCCCACCAGTACATCCAACACCAATAGTTAACATATTTTTCCCTTCAGCCTTATATTTAGGTATTAAGAACTCCAATAAATCAACTACTTTATTTAAGAATATCTTTGAGTCATCAAAATCCATAACATAATTTTGGATTTCATCATCTTTTCCGTTAAGTTCTTTTAGTTCTTCAATATAATATGGATTAGGTAAAAATCTAACGTCAAAAACTAAATCAGCTTCAACCAAAATTCCATTTTTAAATCCAAATGATTCTATATTTATAACTAAATCTTTTTTATTACCATTGAAAAAAATTGAATTCAATTTATTTTTAAAACTTATAGCAGAAAGTCTTGTAGTATCTATGATAATATCGGATTTATCTTTTATATCATTAAGCAATTCCCTTTCTAGCTCTATGGAATCTGAAAGTGCACCATTCGGGTTTACAGGATGAGGACGTCTTAATTCCTTGTATCTATTAATAAGAGTTCTATTACTTGCATCTAAAAATAAGACTTTAAGTTCACAATCCATTTTTTTCAAATTTTGAATTGTTTCTGATAAGTCTTCAAAAAACCTAGCTCTAACGTCAATAACTATAGCCAACTTTTCAATAGACTTTGTAGAATTATTTATTAATTCAACAAAATCTACAATAAATTTTGGAGGGAGATTTTCCATGCAATAATAACCCATATCTTCAAAATGGTTTAATGCCAATGTCTTTCCTGCTCCACTCATTCCTGTAATTATAACTGCTTCCATAACCTAATCCTTTAAAATTCTTACTTCCGTTTCCAATTTAACTCCAAATTTTTCAAAAACAACTTTTTGAACATATTCTATAAGTTCCATAACTTCTTTATAACTTGCATTTCCCTTATTAACTATAAAACCCGAATGTTTTTCTGAAACCCAAGCATCATTTATATGATATCCCTTAAGTCCAGCATCTTCAATTAATTTTGATGCAAAATGCCCTTCAGGCCTTTTAAATGTACTTCCTGCTGAGCCAAAGTTTAAAGGTTGTTTTGAATTTCTTCTATCTCTTAAATCTTCATAGACAGAATTAATTTCTTCTTTGTTTCCTTTTTTTAATTTTAATTTTATAGTTGTAACTATATAATTTTTTCTTTGAATTATGCTTTTTCTATAAGAAAATTCAAGCTCTTCATTTTTTAATTCTCTTAATTCGAAATTATCTAAGTCCAAAACTTCAACGGATTCCACTATATCTTTCATTTCACCACCATAGGCTCCGGCATTCATAAAGATTGCTCCACCTATTGTTCCGGGAATTCCTGAAGCGAATTCAAATCCTGTTAAAGAATTTTCATAAGCTACAGTATAAACTTCTGATAATTTTGCACCAGAATTTACTATTAAATAGTCTCCTTCAACTTCTATTTTTGAAAATTCACTCTTTAATTTTATTATAACTCCATTATAGCCTTCATCTGGAACAAGTAAATTTGATCCATTTCCAATTACAAAAAATTTAATACTATTTTCTCTACATATTTTTATAGTTTCAACTATATCGAAAACTTCTCTTGGTTCAATTAAAGCTATACAATTTCCACCAATTTTGAATGTAGTATGATTTTTTAAAGGTTCGTCATATCTTACAATACAATTCAATTTACTAAATAACATATTTACCACCTAATTTGATTTATTTTTTATTTCTTCCATTATTCTTTTATTTAATTCCTCTGCAGCATTATATCCATACATTTTTTGGCGCATATTTCTTGCTGCAACTTCAACAATCAACGCTATATTTCTACCCGGTTTTACAGGAATTACAATATATGGAAGTTCAAGACCTAGGATACTTTTGTATTTATCATCAAGACCTAATCTATCATATTCTTTGTTATCTATCCAATTTTCAAGTTCAATAACAAAATCTATTTCAGTAGATTTTTTTACTGCTCCGACACCATATAATCTTTGGATATCTAAAATTCCAAGTCCTCTTATCTCTAGAAAATGTCTAATATTTTCAGGCGACTCTCCATAGAGTTTATTATCTATTTTTCTTATATCGACAGCATCATCTGCTACCAGTCTATGCCCACGAGCAATAAGTTCCAAAGCAGTTTCACTTTTTCCTATACTACTTTTTCCAATTATTAAAATTCCCATACCGAATACTTCAAGCAATCCGCCATGTATTCTAATTTCTTCGCTTAGAGCAAATTCCAAAAATACATTCAACTTAGAAATAAGTTTTGTAGTTCCATAATCTACTCTTAAGATTGTCCTATTATGTTTTTTCGCCAAAGAATAAACTTCATAAGGTATGTTAATTCCATAACTGTAAATCAAAGCAGGAATAGGATATGAAAAGAACTTATCAAAAATATTTCTTCTTTCATCAAATGGTAAATATTTATCATAGTATTCATGCTCTGGAAGTCCAATTATTTGAATTCTTTTATATGAAAAAGTATCAAAAAAACCACATAGCTGAAGACCAGGTCTATTAACTTCATTAAAATCTATTTCTATTTTATCGTAATCATCACTTTTATAAACAATCTCAAATCCAAGTTTTTCAACTAAGTCTTTTAATAAAACACTTTTTTTCATATTATCCCTCATTATTAAAAAATTCAAAAATATTTTTTGCTGTTTTCTTATCCATCTTATCAACCATAAGAAGCTCTTCAACACTCGCTTTTTTTATCGCAGAAATACTCCCAAAATGAGATAATAGTTTAATCTTTTTAATTTCTCCAACTCCTTTTATCTCATCAAGCACAGAATTTTGCAATTTTTTATTCTGTAAACTTCTATGATAATTAATAGCAAATCTATGCACTTCTTCTTGTATATCAAATAAAAATCTATATATATTAGTATTTATATCTAATTCGATATAATTATCTTCAAAAATTATTCCTTTAGTTCTATGTTTATCGTTTTTAACAAGGCCAATAACCGGAACATTCAAATTTTTCTCTAAAAGAACTTCTTTTGCTACATTAACATGTCCCTTTCCACCATCCATTAAAATTAAGTCCGGCATTTCAGAAAAACTACTTCCAATAGAATTTATTTTTTCATCTAAAAATCTATTAAATCTTCTTGTAAGCATCTCTCTATGACTTGAATAGTCATCTTGACCTACAACCGTCTTAATCTTAAACTTTCTATAATCTTTTGAACTTTTAAAACCATTTTTGTAAACTACCATACTTCCAACATTGAAATCTCCTGAAATATTTGAAATATCATAACATTCTATTCTATTTAGATTGTCAATATCTAAAATATTTTTTAGATAATTAATAGCTTGTAGGTATTTTACATTAATATTTTTACTGTCAAAAATATGTTTTGTTAAAATTTCATTTGCATTTTTTTGCAAAATCTTCATTTGGTCGAATTTTACACCTTTTTTAGGATTTTTTACAGAAATGGAATTTTCAGAGAAAATATTTGATAAAAATAATGAAATTTCATTTAAAAATCTCTCCTCTGAATAATCAATATATATTTCCTTAACCTTATTATGATGACTTATGTAAAATTGTCTTATAACATTGGAAAATAGCTCTTCGATTTCCAAGTCCAAAATATTTTCAATGATGAAATGTTTTCTGTCAACTACGAGTCCATCATTTACAATAAAAATTGCAACAACCAAAATATTTTCTGCATAAGCATATGAAATCAAATGATATTCCTTAAATTTCTTGATATTAAAAATCTGCTTAGTAAATAAATAATCAATTTCACTTAAGAAATCTCTATATTTCATCGCAAGTTCATATTCTTCTTTTGCTGATGCCTGTTTCATTCTATTTAGTAAAATTTCTTTTATCTCAGTTGTTTCTCCTGAAAGAAACTTAATAACTCTTTTAACATCATTATTATAAGCTTCTTTATCTATATTTTGAGTACATGGTGCTGAGCATCTTCCCAAATAATAGCTCATACAAGATCTTTGTAAAAACTTTCCTTTATCAAAGTTCAACTTACAATCTCTTATATTGTAAATCAATATTGATAATTCCATCAATTTTTCCAAGTCTGAAATTGTAGGAAAAGGCCCAAAATATTGAGCCTTATCATTTTTTACATCTCTAACTTTTAAAATTTTAGGAAATTTTTCATTTGTAATTTTTATATAAGGATACTGCTTGTCGTCCTTTAAATTTATATTATATTTAGGTCTATTTTTCTTAATCAGATTTGCTTCCAAAACTAAACTTTCAGTTTCGTTATTTACAATTATATATTCAAATCTATGAATATGTTCTACCATAGCTTGAACTTTTTTGTATTTGTGATTAGTAGTAAAATATGACCTAACTCTATTCTTTAAAGAGACAGACTTTCCAACATAGATAATGTTATCATCCTTATCATACATTATATAAACTCCTGGTAAATCAGGTAGTTTTTTTAATTCATAATTTATATCAAATTCTCTTAAATTTCCTTGCATTGTTCTCTTAAATATTCTAAATCATGTCCACTTAAATATGGAGATAATTTTTCATAACACATCTTATTATAATCATTTAACCAAGTAATTTCTTCTTCACTCATTAATGATTTATCAACTGGTCTTGTATCAATAGGAACAACTGTTAAATTGTCAAATTTTAAGAATTGACCAAATTCAGTCATTTCATCTTTAACACAAACCATAATACTTTCAATTCTAATTCCATGACTACCACTAATATAGATACCAGGTTCATCAGAAGTTACCATTCCAACTTCCATTGGATATTCGTTTCCTCCAGTACCTATTCTTTGAGGACCTTCATGAACATTTAGTACATGACCAACTCCATGTCCTGTACCATGATTGAAGTTAATTCTATTCTTCCATAGATTATATCTTGTGAAAGCATCTAAATATCCACCATTAGTTCCTTCTAAGAACTTAGCTTCCATTAAAGCAATATGTGCCTTTAAAACTAATGTATAGTGATAAATTTCTTCTTTTTTTAATTCTCCAAGTGCAACTGTTCTTGTAATATCAGTTGTTCCGTCTAAATAATGTCCACCACTATCAATTAAATATAATCCTCTTGGTTCAACTTTTACAGGATGTTCATGACTTGGTTTATAATGTGGCATTGAGGCATTTGCACCATAAGCAGAAATAGATTCGAAGCTATCTTCAATAAATAAATCTTGTTGTTTTCTAAATTCTAATAACTTTTCAGAAGCTATCATTTCTGTTATAGTTCCAGTTGAAACACCAGTTTCCAACCAATTTAGATATCTAACTAATGCAACTCCATCTTTAATAAATGCATTCTTAGTATTTTTAATTTCTATTTCATTTTTATGACATTTCATAATAGAAGTAAGATTTAAGCCAGTAACAACATTAACTCCTCTTCCAATCGCTGAGTAAACAGCTACATTTGTCTTTTTAGGTTCTAAGTATAAATTCTTCTTAGCTTCAATATCAGAAATATCTCTTGCCATAACTTCATAAGCTTTAATAGAAACATTATTTTCCTTCAAATAATTTGAAACTTCTTCAGATAATTTTGATTTATCAATATATAAATTACATGCTTTTTCAGAAATTAATAAGTATGAAATTACAACAGGATTG
>NZ_JAYKBP010000003.1:0-166060 GCF_035282405.1 Parvimonas sp. C2 | reverse complement strand
AATAGGGCTCGAACCTATGACCCCCTGCTTGTAAGGCAGATGCTCTCCCAACTGAGCTATGCGCCCAAATATAACCAACAAACCAATTAAAAATAAAGTGGTGACCCCACCGGGATTCGAACCCGGGTTACCGCCGTGAAAGGGCGATGTCTTAACCGCTTGACCATGGGGCCTCATCAATCAATCCTTATTCTAAAATTGACTGCCTAATAATTATATATCATAACTTGTAATTTGTCAATACTTTTTTTAAAGTTTTAATACGATTAAATCTTTCTTTAAAACATACTTGTCAAACAGTTACCCGAATATTATACACTTTATTTTTTTCATTGTCAACACTTTTTCACAAAATTTTTTGATAATTTTATAGCTCCAAATTCGGCTCAACATTTAGTGTTAAATCACTTCTTACTCCAAAAATATACTCATAATATCCTGATGACGCAATCATAGCTGCATTATCTGTGCAAAGTACTTTATCCGGAAAATATGATTTAAAATTATTACTTTCACACATTTTATTTATTTCTTCTCTTAATGTATTATTTGCAGATACCCCACCTGACACGACAAGAGTATCTAAGTTTTTCTCTTTCATTAGCTTTTCAGTTTTATAAATCAACACATCAAAAACAGCCCTTTGAAAACTTGCACAAACATCTGCCTTTGATATTTCTTCGTTTTTTTGCTTTTTACTGTTTAAATAATTAAGCACAGCTGTTTTAAGTCCACTAAAACTAAAATTATAACTATTTTTATCAAGCATTACTCTTGGAAAATCTATCGCCTCATCATTTCCAAGTTTTGCAAGTCTTTCAACTTCAGGACCACCAGGGTAATTCATTTCTAAACATCTTGCAACTTTATCATAAGCCTCTCCACAGGCATCATCAATAGTCTTTCCAATTACTTCCATATTATTATAGTCTTTTACATGAACTAGATAAGTATGTCCTCCAGAAACTAAAAGGCAGATAAACGGAGGTTCTAATTCTTTATGAGTTATAAAAGTTGCACATATATGGCCTTTCATGTGATTAACTCCAACTAGTGGCTTTTTACAAGCATAGGATAACGCCTTTGCTTCTGAAATTCCAACAAGCAAAGCCCCTACAAGACCAGGCCCTTTAGTTACAGCTATTGCATCGATATCATCTAAAGTAATTTTTGCTTCTTCCAAAGCCTCTCTTACTATATTATTGATTACCTCCAAATGCATTCTACTTGCAACCTCAGGGACTACCCCACCAAACTTTTTATGCATATCTATTTGAGAAGAAATTATATTTGAAATAATTTCTCTACCGTTTTTTACAACAGCAACACTTGTTTCATCACAACTGCTCTCTATCGCCATTATTTTAATATCATCCATCAAATTACCTCTTTTAACATCATAATTCCATTTTCTTTCGGATTGCTATAGTAGTCAACAATCTCCCTAATTTCTATAAATCCACATTTTATATATAGATTAATTGCAGGAATATTGCTTTTTCTAACTTCTAAAAATATCTTTTTAACATTATTTTTCTTTAATTCATTTAGTAAAAATTCGAAAATTTTAAAAGCAATCTGTTTTTTTCTAAAATCTTTCAAAACAACTATTTTGTAGATTTCAGCTTCATCTAAAATTTGATTAAATAAGATATATCCTACAATATGTTTTTCATTTTCTGCAACTATGACTCTTTGATTTTTTATATATTCCAAGTAGAATTTTTCATCAAAATTATTTGAAAAATATTTCTCATCCATAGAAAGAATATCAAAGACATCCTCATTTTTCGCATATCTATATAAAATCATCTATTTTCCTTTATTTTCCATATCTCTTTGTGCTTGTGAAAGTCTTACATATTCTGGACTTAAGTTAAAACAGTCTGAAATATCTCCACTTTCAAATTTTCTTTTGCCTATCACACAAGCATTTCTTGAAACACAACTGTTCAAACAAGCAGGGGCAATCTCAAAATTTTTATTTTTTAAAATTCGATCTTTATATAAATTAACGCAATCTCCTACAAAAACAAATTCTCCTTTATCTGAAAATTCTTCCAAAAGCTCATCAATAGTTAAAAGTGCAGGAGATACAATATTTTCGTTGTTTAATCCTTCATATACTCCATAATAAACTCTTTCACCTCTGGCGTCAATTAAAGGAATTTTCTTTTTGTCGGAAAACACTCCAAAAGAAAGAGCCTCCAATGTGTTTACGGCAACCATTGGCTTATTTAAAGCCATTGCCAAAGCCTTTACAATCGTAACTCCTATTCTTATTCCCGTAAAAGAGCCCGGACCAGTAACTGCAACAAATAAATCAATATCTTCTATATCAATATTTAATTTTTTAAGCATTTCATCAACCATAACAAGCAAAATTTCATTATGGCTCATACTTTGATTAATACTAAAATCCCCAACAATATTATTATCTTCCATTATGGCACAAGAACTATGAGTTGTTGAAGTGTCTATTGCTAAAATTTTCATTGTAATTCCTCTATAATTTCAATTTCTCTTTTATTATTTCCTCTAATTACAATCTTTCTTGAATTTTCAGAAATTTTTAAAATCTCAAGCTCGATTAAATTTTTAGATAATAAATAATCGGCATTTTCCGCCCATTCTATCACTGTTATACCATCAGGATAAAAGTAATTTTCATAATCTATTTGATAAAGTTCTTCCGGAGAGTCAATTCTATATAAGTCCATATGATTAAACTCAAACTTTCCAGAATATAAATTAACTAAATTAAAAGTTGGAGAGGTAATATCTTCATTTATCCCTAAATTTTTTCCCAAAAATTTAGTAAAAGTAGTTTTCCCAGCCCCAAGATCTCCAACCAAAGAAATCACATCACCATTTTTTAAAGTTTTCGAAAATCTTTTAGAAAAATTATCACATTCTTCTAAAGAATTTAAAATAATCTCTAACAAATTTCCCCTCCTAAATTCTAAATATAAATTACATTTTATTATATCATAATTTCTTTTTGACAATTAAATTTTGGTTATTATGATAAAATAATTACAGCTTTATCATAAGGCATAAATCTATAATTATTATATCACAAAAAATATTTTTATAACAGTAAAAGCAGAAAAAGGAGATTAATCCAACCTCCTTTTTCACTATATAAATTATTCTGTAAATTTAAGTTTTACATTCTTCAATGTCCAAGTATATTCTTCTAATGACATTTTTAAATTTAGGTCTAACTCTTTTTCTTTATATTTAGCGATAACTTCATCTGAAAAAGTTAGCTTTATCTTGTTTGTATTTAAATCATAACTGGCTTCTATTCCTTCGACTCCGGTACTTATTTCACCAAATGGATTCAAAGCTTCCTCCGCTCCGAAAACTTGTGCCAATGAATTTCCAAGTTCTTTAGTTCCTTTAAAAGGCGTTGTAAAAGAAACTTCCTTCCCTTTTACTTCAACAGTTTTTCCAAAATCTACTCCTTGACCAGAAAATTGCATGCTTCCAATTCCTTCATTTAATGCTTTTTCCAATCTTTCAGCAATATAATCTCCTAATCCTTCATAATTTTTAACTCTATTTCCTGAAAAATCTAAATCTTCAATTTTATCTAAACCCTTAATAATTGAAACATCTTCTATTCTATTAGCTGAAATATCTAAAAACGTAAGCTTTTTCAAGTTTTTTAAAGGAGAAATGTCTGTAATTCCCTTAGAAATTTTCTTGTGAAGTTCATCTCCCTCAACAGTTACATTATAATGCAAATCCAATCCTTTAAGATTTGTAAGATTAGAAAGGGGTGTTATATCTTCAATTAAATTGTTATATAATTTCAAGAAAGTAAGCTTTGTTAAATTTGAAAGTGGTTTTAAATCAACAATTCTATTTCTTTGAATTTCTAAGTATTCCAATTTAGTTAAATTTTTAAGAGGAGAAATATCTGAAATCTCATTTTCATTTAATTTCAATTTCTTCAAATTTTTTGCATATTCCAAACCTTTAATACTCTTCATACCCCTAGTAACAGCAAATTTAAAATCTTTTGTTCCAGCTAAACTTTGAGGAACTCCAAGAATTGAATATTTTGCATTTTCACTAAAATCAGCACTTCCATCTTCTTTTAAAAAGATTGATAATTCTGTTAAACTTTCCATTTCTTCGACTGTAACTTTTTGATTATCAGCTCTATTTTTATCTAAATTCTTATTTATTACCTTTAAAAGTTTTGCATCTTCAATTTCAACATATTTTTTAGCTGATTTAACTAATTTTACTTTCAAATTCAGTACAGTAGGATTGTTCGCATAGTCCATTTCGTTTTCACATTCATATTTAACTTTTACTTCTAAACCGCTATCTGTAATATTGTTGAAAATGTCAGATGTTAAATTGAATTTTAGCTTTCCGTTTTCCAAAGTTACTGATATATTTTCATTATCAGTGCTAACTTTAATATTTCCACCTTTGGCAATCTTTTCAAGTCCAACAAAAGGATTTTCAATCTCAAAAGTTTTTTCGCTAACTTCCACATTTTCTAAATCAACATTTTGATTGTGAATAACTTTTTCGAATATTCCCTTCTTATCATTTATTGGTGAAAAATCTTTTATTTTATTTCCATCAAGTTTAAGACTTGAAAGCTCATTCAAATCTTTAAGTGCAGAAATGTCAGAAACATTATTATTAGATAAAATTAAATTTGAAAGTTTATTTAAAGATTTTAAAACACTTATATTTTCTACATTATTCTTGTCTAAATACAAGTAAATTAAATCTTTTAAATTGCCCACAGCATCAATATTTTCTACATTATTTTTATTCAAATTTAAGCTTGTAAGTTTATTCAGATTTTTCAAGGAAGTAACATCTGAAATTTTGTTATTTTCGAGATTCAAATCTTCAAGTTTTGTAAGTTTATTTAATTTAAAACTGTCAAGATTATTTCCCTTTAAACTCAATTTATTTAGCTTTGTCAAACCATTTATTACAGAAATATCTTTTATTTTATTATTTCCTAAATCTAGATTTTCCAATAATTTCAAATTTTTTAAAACACTAATATTCTCAATATTATTGTTATCCGCTCTAAAATAAGTCAATTTTTCAAGCTCTTTAACATAACTTATATCAGAAATTTTATTTGAATAGATATCTAAAAGAGTTAATTTTTTAAAGTTTTTAACAATGCTCATATCAAAAACTTTATTCACTGCAAAATCAAAATTTTCTAAATTTGAAAGATTTTTTAATGAGCTAATATCAGAAATATTATTATGTGAAATATATAAAAATTTCAATTGTGTTAAATCTTTTAGTGGAGAAACATCAGATATTTCATTATGAGAAAGTCTTAATAATTCAAGATTTTTAAGACCTGCAAGAGGTGTTAAATCCTTAATAGCTCCCTCTGAATATCTTATTTCTTCATTATCATCAGGAATTTCTCCGGAAGAAATTGTAAGAGTTTTTAAATTTTTACAATATTCAAGCCCTTTGATACTGCTAACTTCTATAAGATTTTCTTCAGCAGCATCCATTCCTCTGATTCCAATAGATTCAATTTTTTCCAAATCGCTCTTATAAATTTCATTGGAATTCTTATCTTTTCTATATGATTTATCATTAAGTTTAAAATTGTATTCATTCATTTCTGCTTCAAAGCTATCTTTGCCTTCATAGGCATGTAACTTATCCAAAATGAACTTTTTCAAATTTTTATCTTCAAACTCTACAACCTTATCTTTTTCTTCATCAGGCTTATTATCATCTGGCTTGTTTTCGTCAGGTTTGTTTTCATCTACTTTTGAATTTGCATCATTCCACATCAAAACTCCGACATAGTCGTAAGTTTTGCCTTTTATTTCTATATTTCCGGATAAATTGGCAGAATTTTTATAAGTACCTTCTGCATTTGAGTTATAAGCCAAAACTGAAGACATCAAAATTCCTGTACCAACTGCAACAGATAAAAGTTTTTTTGCATTTCTCTTTTTAGAAACTAAAACACAAATAACTCCAACAATTCCCGCTACCGCAATTGTTACATTGATTTTGTAAACTCCTGCAATACCTGTTTTAGAAAGTTTTCCTTTTTTAATTCCATCCTTAATAGCTTCTACAACTTCAAATTGTATTTTTTCATTTTCTAAAACTTTCTTTTCTCCGACCTTTACATCACCGATTTCAAGTTCTTTACCTTTAACAATTTTAAGACCTTTTATATCTTCTGTCTTTACTTTAACTCCTACCATATCTTTTGAGCTCTTGTTTTCAACAGAAATCTTAAAAGTTCCTTCGCCATCTGCGATTAAATTTACTGTGATTCCTTCTTTGTTGTAAATCACAGTTTCACTATCAGCAAAACTCACTTGTGAAAAAGAAAATCCACAAAGTAGCGCTAAAGCTAATATGTTTTTATTTTTCATAATTATCCTCCGTTAAAAATAAATATATACTAATATTTTATCATATTATGTCATATAAGTATAATAATTTTTTCTTATGCACAAGTTTGTATATATAATTTTTTTCTATAAAAAAAGAACTATGCACCACATAGTCCCTTAAAAAATTTTCTAATACAAATTAAACGATAATAACATCTTCAAATCCATTTCTGATTGCTATTTGTTTTAATTCTTCCATTTCATCATCCGTTGGAGCTGAAAACATGCTGTATTCTTCTCTAACTCCATATTTTCTGTATTTTATAATTTTATATCTAATGTTATGTCCCTTTTTTATGTATTTGGAAAGCATCCTTGTAATTTTATCAACTGTAGTTCTATTGTCCATTCCAGCAATCGTTACAGTCCTTATCTCAAAAAGTTTATTTATACTTGCAAGATATTCAGCATTTTCTAAAACTACATCAACCTTACTTTTAGTTATAAAAAGATGTTCCTCATTATCAAAAGCCTTTATATCAAGCATAAAAGCATCTGAAACTTCAACAAAATCAGGAAGTCTCTTTAAAGGTATTCCACCATTTGTATCAACAAAACAAGTAAGACCAAGCTTTCTAACCTCTGTAAAAAGAGAAGTTAAAAAAGTATGTTGCAAAGTACATTCTCCACCACTAACTGTAATCCCCCTTATAAAAGGTATATTCTTTTTTATTCTTTCGACCGTTTCTTCAACTGTCCAATTGTAAATCTTTGGACTTGAGAGATGCTTACAAACCCTGATACATTCATCACAATTTATACAGGTTTTATCATTCCAAACTATTTTTCCATTTACATTCTTCAAACTCTTAGTCGGACAAGACGGAATACATTCCATACAATTTATACAATGTCTAATAGTTTCAGGATTATGACAATAAAAACAGTTAAAATTACAACCCTGTAGGAAAATAGACGTCCTGTTTCCAGGTCCGTCTACCACCGACATATCTATTATTTTATTTATAATTCCTTTATTTGACATCTCTAACCTTACGTTCTAATAAATGATATTTTTCAAAAGCCTCTCTTGCATATTGAACAGTATCATAGCTGATACTTTCTCCGTCAATAAATTTTTGCATATCAGATTTCTTTACTAAATATCCTGTTACACGAATCAAATCGCCATTTTCTCCATAACATGAAATATATCTCATATTTAATCTAAATGCAGCCTTAAAAATATCTAAAACAGCAGCAGGATTCTTTTCAGCAGTTTCATCAAACGGAAAATGGTCGCCAATTCCTGACGGAAAATACTTATGGAATAAAGCTGAATGTTTAATGTGGTCATACATCGGTATTTCCTTACCAATTCTAATTCTAACTCCTGCACTATCTTCCATATCATCTTGAGCCCCAACTTGTGAATGAAGCATAAATCTATGGTTCCAGAAAGTTGAATACTTACTTTCAAATGAATTAACTCTATTTTCTACAAAATCCATTACTTCTAGCCCTAAATTGTTGGCATAATCGTCTTTTCCATACACTAAATCTTTACTTTCAAACTCTAAAAGTTTTTGAACACACTCATGAAGTCCTACAACTCCAAAAAGTCCAACAAATCTATCTAGCTCGATAAAACCTTCTTTAACTAAGAAGTTTTCCTCAAAGAAAGGAGTTTCTTCAACTATAAATCTGATTTTTCCTTCCATAAAATTGCACATTAAATCTATCGCTTCAGGCAAAACTCTATCAAAGAAATCTTGTTTTGAACTTGAACTTCTCGCAAGAGAACCAAGTCTTAATCTACTTAAAGTAAATGCCCCACCTGAAATTGGAAGTCCATTATAGCAACTTGCTATCGCATAATCTCCATTAAAATCTTTTCTATAGTATTTATCATTAGCAAAAGCAGGATTTGCAGTTAAAAGAGATGCATAAACTGCCTTTTCTCCAAAATCATCCGGTGTAATATCTTCATCATAAAGAATTGTCATATTTGGAGTAACATTATTTAAAATTGGAAGTAATTCTAAAATAATTTCTCCTGCAACAGTCTTTTCAGGTCCGATATTTGCATGGCAAAAACTGTCATTAATTGTTCTATCCAAAGAAACTAAAAACCACTTAATTAACTTTTTAGCTTCCTCTCTATCTGTAATAAATGGATCTAAAAGCTTATCAATTTTCCCAATATAAACCGGATATCTTGTTATAGAAGGAACATGATGATAAAAAATCAATAAATTATTAATCGCATCAAGCAAAGTTTCAGCCTTCTCAAGACGTAAAAACTTACAACCCTCATCCAAAAGTTTTTGATAATTAGGGCAAATATATCTCGGTGCATAAGGCGCATGACCTTCCCACAAATCGCAGAAACCTCCATTTTCAGAAATTTCAAAAATTCTATCATTAACTGAACTTACAGGAAAATCATTCAAATTCTCTGCAAGCTTTGCAAGTTGAGAAGTCTTTTGCTCATAAGTTAAATCCTTAGCCTTAATAATATTCATTGATAATTCTCTAGCTTCTTCCAATGTTTTTATTTTAGAAATCATAAATACCTCCAATTTTATGTCAAAAAGTCATTTACTATTTACCCATATTATATATGAATAATCCCCAAAATGATACTGTAAATTGTCTTTTTTAAGTAGATATTTAAAATTTATATTTAGTAAAAAAACTTTACGTCACAATTCTTTTCAAATCATTACATCCAACACGTCATTTCGACCGAAAAGAAGCGAAGCTGAGTGTAGTGAAGAAATCTCATAAATTTTTAGTTCATCTATTAAGTGTAGCCTTAGTTAAAATATATAAAAAAGACAATAGTTATTTTAATTTCTATTGTCCTATTCATAGTTTATTTAGTTTTATTAGCTATAAATTTTACTCTTTTAAATTTTTCCAAAATGTATATATTGGATATTCTTTAAAAATTTTCTGTTCTTCATCATTTAACCTTGCAAAATGTATTTCTGCTGCTAGCTGTTGGTCTAATAATAAGTATGCCCCGACAACACAAGACTCATCTGAATCTTTATTTTCTACAATTGAATATAACTTTTCAATTTCTTCATTACTAAACTTTCTATATCTTTTTATAGTTTGAAGCGAATTTAAAATCTTAACTTGATATTCTACTTCTTCTTCAGGTGCTTCTAAAATCCATGTGCTAAAATTTTTACAAGTTTCCAAAAGTTTTTCTTTTCTATTTCCTTTAGCTTTATCATATGCTTTTAAAAGTTCAAGTAGAAAATAATTCCCACCACTAAAAGCTCCCTCATTACTCTCACTATTTTTAAATGATGGAAGCAATTTATTAAAATCTATATTACTTAATGTAAGAAAGTCATTTTCATTAAGAAAGATATATTGCGAAATATCTATTACTTCCTCTGATTGTTCGTAATTTTTAAACGGCACAGATAAATCAATATTAAAATAATCAAAGATTTCATATGTTCCTTTTTCTTGACATTGTTTTAGATAAACTATAAATCTAAGTTTTCCTACTTTTATTTCTCCAATTTTTGGTAAATCCTCTTTAAGTCCAGTTATAGGTTTTTTCTCAAAAAATGCTATCATTAAATATTTAAGGTTATCCCAATCTTCCTTTTCCATATCTTTAATGCTTATATCTTCCGAACAATTTAGCATATCAAGCACTTCTACAACATTTTTTACAAATGTCAAATTTTCTTTTTGTTTTTCTTTTTCAAAATTTTTATATTCTTTATCAAAATTAAAAGGAAGTTTATTTCCATTAACTTTAAAATAGCCTGTATCTATACATCTCAGCACAAAATCAAGGTCTTTTGCTAATATTCTAATTTTATCAGAATTACTATAATTAAATTTATAGGGTTCTCCATTTTCATTAAGTGTAATCTTAAAACTACCGCCAAAACAAAGTATAGTTTTTTCAGAACTTTTTATTATGTTACATTGTTTATAAAAAAATTTATCATTTATCGTAATTTCTATATCTATAACTTTGCTTGTTTGTAAGTTTTTAGGAATAATATCAATAGGATGTAAAAATGAACTATTCTTTATTTTTGCATAAATATAATTTTCATTACTTATAAGCGCTTCTAACGCATCATTATATCCTACACCTGAAAAAGGGATAACAATTTCTTCAAGTACATCTGACTTTTGTAAATCTTCTAGATTTAATAATTCTTGTTCATTAAAACTAACTTGTTTTTTACAATTTTGAAGACAATTTAAGAAAATAGTTGCTTTTTCATTACTATTATTTGGAAACTCTTTTAAGTGAATGGTTTTACTTTTTTTCTTTTTCTTCTCTTTCAAGATTTTCCTTAATTTAATAGGTGTAAGTTCATTATAATAAATCTTTGTACTTTCCCCCTTATTATCAATATATACAACAAAAAGCACACATCCTCCATCATTTAAATAATTTCTTAAATCGACTATTTTCATTGAATATGAAATTTCACTTTCTGATAGAACATTTGATTCTTTTCCTTTCACTTGAACTGGCATTCTTCCCTGTAAGCTTTCTTTCTTTTTAGACTTATCTTTATAAATATAAACATTTCCATCCCAAGACGGTTCTTTATCATTATCTGAAATAAATGGTTCTAACAATTCAGATGTGATTATACTATTTTTTACAGCACTAACTGATAACGTTTCAATAGTTTTATTATTTAATGACATCTATTCTCCCTCTCATTTTATATACAATTTTCATATATTTATTATAACATAAATAATTGTTTAAGATAATGATTTATTTACATTTAAGGAAGTTAAATTATGTGAGATCTCCAGCGCAATTGCATCAGAAGGTACAATTGCTCTCGTCAGACCTACTATTGTTTGTAAACAAGCAAAGTTAGGGTAAGATTCACTTCACTCAGCTTCGATTTAGTCAAAATGACGTGTTTGTGGTTTTTCTTTAAGTTGCTATGACATGAATTTTTTTTGTTTTTTATATTGTATGACCCCCTAAACCAAGACATAGGATTTAGGGGGTCATATTATATAATCAATCTTTTATAGTTTTAATTTTATACCTTTTTTTCTTAAGTTTTCTAAACACTCAATCAAATATTCATTATTATGTTCTTTGTAAATTGGAGTATCTGTAATTTTTTCTTCAAGATTATTATAACTTTCTGCTTTCTTTCCTCTATAATTCTTATCTTTCCATTCTATAGATACTTTAAACCCTCTTTTTTCCATTTCATCCATAACTAATGAATGATACATAAATAAGTGATATGGAGAATATAAAAATACATAATCTACAGTTTTATGTTTCTTTTTCCATCCATTTCCCCTAAGTGCACAACATTCTCTATGTTGTCCAAGAAGCTGATTTTTAGGCAATAGATGAATAATTTTTTCATGCCAAAGTCTCATACTGTTCTCCTATTAATAAAGTTGATTCTTGTAAATATTTATTTGGATATCTAGTTAGTAAAATATTGATATATTCAATTACATATTCCTGATTATTTTTTCCTTCCATATATTCTTCTAATATATTAAATAATTCTTGTTTTTCAATTTCACTTGATTTTTCTTTAAAATATCCCCATACATGAAGAATAGCATTTCTAAAATCTTTTTTGCTTTCTTTCATATCTCTTACTTTTTGTATTTTTTCATTTAGAACTAAAATATCTACTTCTTTTTCTTTCAAATACTCTCTTATCTCTAAATATGTTTTATGAGATTTGCTTAGTACATAATATTTATTTTTCGCCCATAGTTCTTCACATTCTTTTTTTATATTTTTGTTACTCATATTAGCACCATCTTTCAAGGTATCCAAGGTATTGATACATTTAATATAACCACTTTTTATACTAATTCAAAAATGATTTAAAATTATATGTTTTTATTATACCCTAAATAAACTATTTAATTTTTGAATAATAGTATTTATATAAAACTATAAAAATTTCAAGTTACAGAGCTTTATGAAATCTTAATAAGAATTGTATCATAAGATGTGATTATTTCTGTAAATTCTACTTTTATTTACAAGTAAACAAACAAAGTTAGGGCACGCTACACTCGAGATGACGTGTTAGAGATAATCCTTTACTTTTTAGCTTAACGTTAATCCTAAAACAACTTCAAAAAATGATTATTTTTTCACAAAAAAACGACCAAAATATGGTCGTTTCATCCTATATTTAATTCTTATATAAATTTTCTCTTTTTATTCCAAAGTTAAAAGTAATGCCATTTTAAAATTCTTTTCAGCCTTTACATAATGTCTTCCAGCTTTTGCAAAGTGGAAGCATTCTCCTGCTTTTATTACATGGTCTGTTCCTTCGTATCCGATTATTCCTTCGCCATCTAATGCAAATACTATTGCTTCTCCCGGTGCTGAATGTTCTGATAGACCTGTTCCCGCATCAAATGCCATTAATACAAACTTCATTTTATCATTGTGAACTACGTCCATATTTACGATTTTACCTTCTTGGTATTGTAATAATTCACCTAATTTAAAAACCTCTCCCGCTTTTACTAACTTATTCATAAAGTCCTCCTTTTTTATTGCAATTTCAGTGAATATTGCTCCTGATTTAGTTCTCATACCAACTGGAACTTCAATTGGTGTTACAATACATTCACCTACTTTTACTTTTTTAATATTTTCAGAAAATCCATATACTTCAAGCTCTCCCTCTGCTACAATCAACAGCTTATAATAAGGGAATAATTCTGCACTTATATCTGTATCTTCTGCCATAGAAAAATATGCTATGTAATTTTCTCCTCCATGTACCTCTTTTGATATTGTACATCCTTCTAGTGCTTTATTATCTTTAGCTATGGAGAATACTTTCCCAACTTGTTCTTTCAAACTGCACCTCCTCTATTATTGAAAACAATATGTATTTGCAAAATATATACCCAATACTAAAAAATTATTAACCAAATTTTTATATTTTTATCTTTAATTGTAACTTAATAAATTTAAAGCTTCAAATTCATTTTCAACGAAAAATATATCTCTTCCACTATTACATTCATATATAAAATCTCTTAAAGATTTACTTTTATATTTTGAAAAATCTCCTATAATAGCCAATTTCATTTTATAATTTATTATCTTTTGTAGAATTTCTCCAGCTATTTTAGTTCTTAAATCAAAAAAATCTTCTATTAAATTATCTTTGCTAATTATAAATTTATTTTCTCCCGTTTCATAAGCTAAACTCATAAACACATCTAAAGCTGATTGTTCATCGAATATTAGTATTTTTTCATCTTCAATTTTTACAACATTTATATTGTCTTTAATATTTATTATTCTATATTCCATTGAATTACCTCCAAACTTAAATTGAGTCTTTTAAATGATTAATTCTAATGATATAATTTACTTATCAACAATATAATATCTTAATTCACAAAAAAGGTCAATGTAAAAAACATCGACCTTTTTATTTATTTACTTACTTTTTTAACTTTTTTATATAATTATTTATCTTCATCTACCAAGCCTGAAAGTTTTGCAACACTGTAAGTACAAACTATATCACCTGTAACATTATTCATAGTTTCAAACATATCAAGTATTGGGTTAATTCCTAATGCAAGACCAACTATGATAGCTATTTGATCTGGAGAAAGTTTCATATTTTGTAAGATTATAAATAGTAACATTAAACTTCCCCCTGGAACTCCACCCGCTCCTACTGATGCAAGTACAGTTGTTAATACTAAAACTGATAGTGAAACAAATGTAACTTCAACACCAAACATATTAGCTGCTAAAATTGCGAACATTGGTAAGTGGATACAAACTCCATCCATGTTGATTGTAGAACCTAAAGGTAATGCGAATGAAGAAATATTTTCGCTTATTTTTAAATCTTCTTTTGCAACTCTAAGAGATACTGGAAGTGCTGCAGCAGAACTTCTTGTTACAAATGCAGTTAGCATTGGTTCTTTTATTTTCACCAAAACCTTGAAAGGATTTACTTTTAATGTGATAGCCATCATTAAAGGATAAACTATTACTACCATGGCAAAAATTCCAAGTACAACACCAATTGTAAGTTTAATATAAGGTCCAAATAATGATGAACCATAACTTGCAAAGTTTACTGAAGTAAGAGCAAATACCCCAATTGGAGAATATGCTAAAATCCAATCTACAATTTTGAATATAGCTTCTTTTGCAACGTCGATTATTTCAAGTAAAGTCTTAACTTTTCCTGAATATTCAGCTCTTTCGGAAATCATCTTTAGTGCAAGTCCAAAAGCTATAGAAAATACTATAATAGCTAAGAAGTTACCTTCTGCCAAAGCTTTGAACGGATTTTGGAACATACTGATAAATACATCTGTTAATGAACTGTTAGCTTTACTAGCAATTTCAGAAGTATTTTGTGGATTTATAAGAGTTTTCCACGCAGCTTGTTGCGCTTCTCCTGATCCAGGGTTAAATCCTATCGCAAGTACTGAACCTAAAACTGCTGCAAAAAGTGAAGTTAAAAAGTACCAAACTATTACTTTTATCCCAATTTTCCCAAATTCCTTTGTAGGAACAGAAGCTGCTCCATCAATTAAGGACAAAAATATTACAGGTATTACAATCATTTTTAACATTGCAACCAAAACTTGACCAAATGGGGAAACGATTTTTGTATATTTTGTAATATCAACTTTCGTTAACCACAACACAACTCCAAGTATCAAACCTGCAATAAAAGCTATAAATACTTGAAGTACCAGATTTTTTTTACTCATAATAGCCTCCTCTAAAAAATTTAACCTTATTTCAACGAAAATTCAATAAAATAAAGTCATTTAAAATAATATACTTTTTTGATAGCGTTCTCAGTATAATTAAATTTCATAAAAACTCTATCTGTACTATTATAATAGCATAAATAGCAATCGATTGTCAATCGTTTTTCTAAAAATTTTTATGGTAAAAACTTTCAAATTAAACCATTATTAACTAAATTTTTTTCACAAACTTTATAATTTACTATTTATTTTTTGTCATTTTTATATTATAATATTATTGTACAATAATATTTAAGGAGGAATGTTAATGGAGAGTAAATTAGTTACATTATTAAGAAAAGTTTTAATCGATAAGACATTTGATTTAAAAACTGATAGAAGATTATATTCAGAATTCACTGTTCTTAAAGTTAAGAAAAAAACTGTTATAATCAAAGAAAATGACAAATTAGATTATTTATATTTGTTAGTTAGAGGAAGTGCCAATGTTGTTCACTTCACACCTGTTGGAGAGTTAATCGTCTTTAATCACATAACTAATACTTCCATATTTGGATTACTCGAATTTATGGATGACAAACATGATTTCTACAAGAGTGTTGCATTTTTTAAAGATACAAGACTTATTAGAATTCCTGTTGAAAGATTTGAAAAAGAAGCTGAGAGTATTGAACTTTTAAAAATTTACAATCACTTCTTGTTGGATTTTGCAAAACACTCAATTGCTACATTTGATTTAACAAAGAATTATGGTAGAAAGAAAAACTTAATTGAGTTTTTCTTATCAAAATGTGTTGATGTAGAATTCCCTGTTAGAATTACTTTGACTAAAAAAGTTATTTCAGACTACTTGAGGATTAATGAAAGAACAATGTACAGATATTTAAATGAATTACTTGATAGAAATTGTATTTCAAGAAAAACTGGTAAGATTATAATTTCTAAAGAAAATTATGATAATTTAGTTGAATATTCAAAAGAAAAAGGTGTTGATAGCGAATAATAGGTGAAAATAATGGATGATTCAATAGAAAATGTAAATTTATCAAGTCCTGAAATTAAAACAAAAAAATTTAATAAAAAATCTTTATTTTTAATTTTAAATTATTTTGTAACTCCAATTTTGATTTCAGTGGTACTTTTTTTAGCTTTAAATAATCAGACCATTTTTGAAAATTTGATGAATTTGCCGTCAGTATCAAAATTCTTTCAAGACAATCCATATTTATTGAAAGACGAAGAAGCATTTAAGAATTTCATTATAAGTGTAGTGAGTTCTATTGCAATACTTATTACATTTATAATAGGAGTTTTCTTAAGTAGAAATAGAAGTGATAGTATTTCAATAAGAAAATCTGAGAGAACTTTAATAAAGTTACTATTATTTGGAGTTGGACTTGGTATATTTATGATTTTATGGAATATCATAGTTTCATATTCATATCAGTTATTAGGACTAAATTTTAGAAGTGAAAATACTCAAGGTATTTTCAAATCTTTACAATATAATAAGATATTAATAGTAAATATGTTATTATCAGCTCCAATTGGAGAAGAAATTGCTTTTAAATATGGTATATTTACATTTTTCCATGAAATTTTTCAAGATAAAGGAATTTTTTTGAAAGTCATCATTCCATCGTTTATTTCAGCATTTATATTTGCTCTAATTCACGACGGATTGTATTTAGTTCCTTTGTATATAGTACCAAGCTTTATTGGTTGTTTAATATACAAAAAAACTAGATCTTTATTACCTTGTGTTTTCGGACACTTTTTAAATAATCTAATTGCGTTAATAATAATGTTTTGGTAAAATAAGAACCCCACCCTTCCACGATGTTTCGCATCGGGTGGGTTCCTGGGAACCTTGTTGTTTCACAATTAAAAAGCTATTGAAGTTTTGCTTCAATAGCTTTTTTGTTTAATATTGTATTTTAATTATTTTACAATTTTTGAATTTACTTCTTCCAAAATCATTTCAAGGAAAGCTTCAAATTTCATTGATCCTTTGTCCCCTTCTCCACGTTTTCTAACTGAAACAGTTCTTTCGTTTACTTCATTTTCTCCAACGATTAAACTATATGGAATTTTTGCAAGCTGTGCTTCTCTAATTTTTAATCCGATTTTTTCTGCTCTGTCATCCACAACTGCCCTTATATCTTTTTTAGCAAATTCTTTTTGTAATTCATTTGCATAGCTATTAAATTTATCCGAAATAGGTAAAATCTTTACTTGTTCAGGAGCTAACCAAGTTGGGAATGCTCCTTTATATTCTTCAATCAAGTAAGCTACAAATCTTTCCATTGTAGAAACAATTCCTCTGTGAATTACAACAGGTCTATGAGTGTTCTTTCCATCTTCTCCAACATAAGTTAAGTCAAATCTTTGTGGTAATAAGAAATCAAGCTGAATTGTAGAAAGAGTTTCTTCTAATCCGATTGCAGTTTTAACTTGAACGTCAAGTTTAGGACCATAGAAAGCAGCTTCTCCCTTTGCTTCAAAGTATTCATATCCTAAGTCATCCATTGCACTCTTAAGCATTGCTTCAGCATTATTCCACATTTCATCATCATCAAAGTATTTTTCTTTATTTTCAGGATCTCTGTAACTTAATCTAAATTTATAGTTCTTTATATCAAAATCTTCATAAACTGATTTCATCAAATTTACAACTCTTGTAAATTCATCTTTAATTTGATCCGGACGAACAAAGATATGAGCATCATTTAAAGTCATCTCTCTAACTCTTTGTAATCCTGAAAGTGTTCCACTCATTTCATAACGGTGCATCATTCCGAGTTCAGCAATTCTTATAGGAAATTCTTTATAACTATGAACATCATTATTGTAAATTTCCATATGATGTGGACAGTTCATCGGTCTTAAAACCAACATTTCTCCATTTCCTAAGTCCATTGGTGGAAACATACTATCTTGATAGTGATCCCAGTGGCCTGAAGTTTTATACAAGTCAACATTTGCAAGAATTGGAGTGTAAACATGTTCATATCCACATTCGATTTCTTTATCAACTATATATCTTTCAACTACACGTCTAATTGTAGCTCCTTTCGGTAACCAGAATGGAAGACCTGAACCTACATTTTGGCTAATCATAAATATTCCCAATTCTTTACCAATTTTTCTATGATCTCTTTGCTTTGCGTCTTCTAAAAATTCAAGATATTCATCCAAATCTTTTTTCTTTTCAAAACTGATACCATAAATTCTTTGTAGCATTTTATTTTTTTCGCTACCTCTCCAATAAGCCCCTGCAATGCTTAAAAGCTTAACAGCTTTTATCTTTTTAACATCAACAAGATGTGGTCCTCTACAAAGGTCAGTAAAATCTCCTAATTCGTAGAAAGAAAGTTCAGCATCTTTGTCAAATCCTTCAATTAAGTCAATTTTATAGTCTTGTCCTTTTTCAGCAAAATATTTTAAAGCAAAGTCTCTATCAACTTCTTTTCTATCAACAGAGAAGCCTTCCTTAATTATTTTCTTCATTTCTGCTTCAATTTTCTCTAAATCTTCTGGTGTGAATTTGTGTTCTGAGTCTAAGTCATAATAAAATCCGTTGTCTATTGCAGGGCCTATTCCAAATTTTGTATCCGGAAATAGTCTTTGAATAGCAAGAGCCATAACGTGACTTGATGTATGCCAAAAAATTTCTTTTCCCTCTTTATCTTCAAATTTTACAAATTTAACTGTACAATTTTCTTTTAATGTTTCGCTTAAACCTTTTATAATATCATCATTAACAACAGCACCTAAAACATTTCTTGCAAAACCCTCTGAAATGCTAATTGCAACATCTAAAATCTTTACCCCTTTTTCAAATTCATGAATAGACCCGTCAGGGAATGTAACTTTAATCATTTCTATATTATCCTCCTATAAAAAAAGAGCCTCATCCCTACAAAACTGTAGGGACGATGACTCGTGGTTCCACCCTAATTACTTCTTAATTAAATAAAAGACTCCGTAATAGTTTTCGGTAAATAGCATTCTTAAATGAAATTCCAGCCACGTTTCATCCTCTCTTAAAGCGCTTAAGTCCTACTCGTTACTTCAACGTCTATATTAACTTTAACAATCCTTCAAAATCAACAGTTGATTGTTCTCCAGTCTTTAAATCTTTGACAGTGTAAGTATTATTTTCTTTTTCGTCCTCACCGACTATGATTATATAAGGAATATTTAATTTGTCCGCATAAGATATTTTTTTCTTCATCTTTGCGTCTTCAAAATATATTTGTATTATTTTACCACTATTTTCAAATTTATTCAATAGTTTTATAGCATAATCATAACAATTTTCCATTGGAATAATTAAAGCATCAATGCTATTAGTCTTAATTTCTTTAAATAAATTTTTATCAAGTAGTTGATAAAATAATCTTGTAAGTCCGATAGAAATACCAACTCCCGGTAAAATCTGACTTGTATAATTACTTGCCAAATCGTCATATCTTCCACCTGAACAAACACTTCCAAGTTGTCTATAATTTTCTAAAAATGTTTCGTAAACAGTTCCGGTATAATAATCAAGACCTCTTGTAATAGTCAGATTAATCTTTATACAATCCTCTGGAATTCCAAAAAGTTTCATACAATCATAAACTTCTTTAAGTTCTTCAACACCCTTTTCAAAAAGTTCATTAGAAATTCCTAATGAATTTAGTTTTTCTATAATTTTCTCATTACTTCCTGAAATCTTTATAAATTCAATGATTTTTTCTAAACTATTATCATCAAGTCCTGTATTTTTAAGTTCTTCTACAACTTTTTCAAAACCGATTTTTTCAATCTTGTCGATTATTCGAAGCATATCAGCTTTATTGTCTATACCCAGATTTTCAAAAAGTCCATTAATAATTTTTAAATTACTAAAATTAATCGCAAATTTTTCATTAATAATTTTTGAAAAAATTTCATAAATAATATAAGGAAGCTCTGCATCATTTTTGATATCAAGTTTTCCATTCCCAATAACGTCAATATCGCATTGATAAAATTCCTTATATCTTCCCTTTTGATTTCTTTCTCCACGATAAACTTTACCTATATGATATCTTCTAAAAGGAAAATTTAAGTCGCTAAAATATTGAGCAACATATCTTGCCAAAGGCACAGTAAGATCAAATCTTAAAGAAATGTCCTTGCTTTCGGAGTCGATTTTAAAAATTTGTTTTGTAGTTTCTCCGCCACCCTTAGCCAAAAGAATTTCATTCTTTTCAAAAATTGGCGTATCTATTGGTAAAAAACCACGTTTTTTAAAAGTATCTTCAATTATATTTTTAACATTGTCAAACAAAATTTGTTCATTTGGTAAAAGTTCCATTGTACCAACAACATTGCTCGGTTTAATAAATCCCATAATTACCTCCAGAGTGAAATAATTCCACCTAAATCAACAAAAGTTTCATCTTTAGGATAGAGTATTTTCACATTTTCTTCATCAGCTATGCGTTTAATTATATCATAATCTCTATATTTTGTCACATCACCATAAAATAATAAAATATCATCAAAAATGAAACCACAAGTTCCTCCAATAAATCCTTTTTTATATCCATTTAAAACAATTCCCTCAGTTGTAACGAGTTCAACATTGATATTTTGAGCTTTTAAAGTCTTATATACACCCTCATCGCTTGTTATTATATGATTTTCAAAACAAATCATACTACAATTTGAATACCCTTGATTTATTTTTATATATTTTCTTTTTAATTTAAGATTTTCAAAAATTTCTTTTGTGGTAAATTTTTCGTTATGAAAAAAATATTTACTATTTTTTGCTATGTTTAAAACTGTTTCTCCGTTTTTAAAGTATGATACATCTATCTTTTTTAAATTAAATTCACTCAAATACTCTCTGTAATAGTTATAAACAGATTTTTCTATATAAATATCATCATCGATTTTTAAAATACTTAAATCAACATGGTCATTATAATTTCTATTAAATTTTTCATTATTTAAACTTTTTATATATTTAATATTTTCATTTTCTAACAGTTCTAGAAATTTTGCACTAGCGCAGTTACTAACTATAATTTTTTGTAACATATTAATCTCCTAAATGATTAAAATACTTAAAATTGGGTACTAACAAACTGAATGATTTTAATGTACTTATATTTTATTATAACACATTTTATCATATTTTATTTATAGGAGGAAGTTTATGTTAAAAGAATTTAAAGAATTTGCCATGAAAGGTAATGTAATGGACTTGGCAGTCGGTGTAATTATAGGTGGAGCATTTGGAAAAATCGTTACATCCTTAGTAAATGACGTTTTAATGCCATTAATTTCAATTTTAACAGGTGGAATTAATTTTTCAGATCTAAAAATTGTCTTAAAAGCGGCAGATAAGTCTAAAGAAATTGCAGAAGTTGCTTTTAAATATGGTGCATTTATTCAAAATGTTATTGATTTTTTAATTATCGCATTCTGTATATTTATGATGGTAAAAGCTATGAATAAGTTAAGCAGAAAGAAAGAAGAAGTAGTTGAAGAAGCTCCAGCTGGTCCAACTCAAGAAGAAATCTTAACAGACATTAAGAATATCTTAAATGATATTAAAGAAAAAAACTAAATTAGATGAAATTTAAAAATCCAAGTTGTCAATTCAACTTGGATTTTTAATTGTGAAACAACAAGGTTCCCAGGCACCCTCCCTATGCATAGCTTTGTGAACGGATAGGGTTCTTATTGCGAAGCAACAAGGTTCCCGGGCACACGCCCGATGCATAGCTTTGTGAACGGATAGGGTTCTTATTGCGAAGCAACAAGGTTCCCGGGTACCCGCCCGATGCATAGCTTTGTGAATGGATAGGGTTCTTATTGCGAAGCAACAAGGTTCCCGGGTACCCGCCCGATGCATAGCTTTGTGAACGGATAGGGTTCTTATTGCGAAGCAACAAGGTTCCCGGGCACCCGCCCGATGCATAGCATCGTGGATGGGTGGGGTTCTTATTATCTTTTTACCTTACTTATTAAATTTTATTTTCTATATAATCTTAAGCAAACTAAATATTGAAAACATAATCAAAGCTATTACTACACCTGTTCTGACAGCATTTTTAACTTTAATATCTTTCAAAAATATACTTGAAATTAAAACAACCACATTAACAATCAAAAAAAACACTTTAACTTTATATTTTAAATCCATCTATTCAACCTCCTTAAAATATAGACTAAATATGTCATATACAGCTATCTGTTATAACTTTATTATACTACCACTTTTTTTGTATGTCAATAGTTTTTATGAAAAAATTTACAAATTAAATAAATTTTATTAAAATTATATATAACGATGAAATATTTTTTCAACCTATTAAAGATTTTGGAGTGGTACATTAACTATTTTACAACAACTCCTTTTAAATCCAAAAAGCCGAGTTGCAAATACAACTCGACTTTTTTATGCTTACTTTATTTTTCACATATTCCTTCCATTAAGAAAATTCTAAAATCAATTTCCTTGCTTCTTCCATTCCATAAAATCTCATAATTTTTCGGAATGAATCCAGCTCTAATAAAATGATTTTCCATTTCTTCTCTTGAAAAACCATCATGCCCGTCGAAATTTGGAAAATCTTTATGGAAGTCAGGAGAAACAGTATCTAAATCCATTATAATTATTTTCCCATTCTCTTTCAAATGCTCTCTTAACAATTTAAGCTCTGCATCCACATCTACAATATGATGAAAAGCAGTTAAACTGTAAATTATATCGTATTTTTCATTTGAATTTTCTAAAAATTTTTCATCATTTATACTGATATTTTCTATTTTCATCTCATTTATTCTCTTCAAAGACTCTTCTCTCATCCTTAGAGATGAATCTATACAATCAATATGTTTTAAATCCTTTGAAAGCAAAGTTGCAAGAAGTCCATCTCCTGAACCAATTTCAAGAGCTTTTTTCTCTTTTAGATTTTCTCCCAAATACTTAAACATTTTTTCGTATATGGTAAAAGTTCTATTTTTTCTCTCTTTCGTATTCCAAACTTTAGCAACCTCATCAAAATAATTACTCATACTACCCCCTAAATTTATATGATAAGTTAATTAAGATTTCCTAGAAAACCATGGGATACATCTATTTGTCCTTTTACAATATTCAAGATACTCCTCTCCAAAAATATCTTTAAGCCATCTTTCTTCTGTCTTTTTCACTAAAAAAGTTAAAAGAATCCAATAAAGTGGAATTGTAATTAAAAAATATAAATTATTGAAAAGAAAACAAATTCCCCAACAAAGAAACATAAAAGCTGAATAAATCGGATTTCTTACAACCGAAAAAACTCCCGTAGTTACCAATTTTAGTTCCTTTATATTCGTAGAAATTCTTGAATTAATAACTGCAGAAACCCACAGTCCAATACCTATAATTATACATAAAATACCTATAATTATAAAAGGAGTTTTTAAAAAAGAAATTTCTCCATTTTTAAAATAACCCTTATTTTGTAAAAATATTAAAATACTTGTTACAATCAGTATAATACCCACATATATTGGTCCAATTCCTAAAACTGATAACTTTTCTCTTTTCATAATTTACTCCTTAAAATTTAGGAAATCTAAAATAATAGTAATCATTTCCTTCCATAAAATCAGTTTTTATAAAACTTCTATTAACATAAAACTTTTCAGCTCTGTAATTATCTTTATGAACCCCTAATGCAATAGGTCTTATTCCATATTCTTCATAACATTTAGAAATGACTTTTTCTAAAATATAGGAACCTATCCCACGACCTCTATATCTTTTATCGATAATAAATCCCATAAGTCTATAGAAAGGCTCTTTTTTCATTATTTCAGGGTCTGTACTCCATTCAATAGCTTCCCATAACAATATAATACCTATATATTTTTCATTATATTTAATTGCATAAGTATGACCTATACAATTATGTTCTATTCCATATTTCGTTATTTCCAAAATTACATCTAACGAATCTACAAAATCTTCACTAATATCATCTCTTAAAATATTTTTTAAAAATCGTGAATTATCTTCACTTACATACTCAATATTTATATTTTCTTTTATCATAATTAACTCCTTGATTATATTATTTATGAAAACTAAAAATTGATTATAAATCAATATAAATATATCACAATTGCAAAACTATATCAATATTAAATTAATAACTAAATGTATCGTAGATACATAAATAAATGTAAAAACTTTCAATTTTTTTGCATAAAAAAAGAATGCCTATATTTCTATAAACATTCTTGTTTTCAAATTTAAAAACTATTTAGCGTAGTCAACAATTCTTGTTTCCCTAATTAAATTAACTTTAATTGTTCCAGGATACTCAAGTTCTTCTTGTATTTTCTTAATAATTTCTTTTGAAGTTAATAACATTTTATCTTCGTCAATAACTTCCGGTTTAACCAATACTCTTATTTCACGTCCTGCTTGAATTGCAAAAGATTTTTCAATTCCGTCAAATGAATTTGCAATTGCTTCCAGATTTTCCAAACGCTTAATATAATTTTCAACAGATTCGCGTCTTGCACCAGGTTTTGCAGCTGAAATAGCATCTCCTGCTTGAACCAAAAGTGCTTCAACAGTTGAAGGTTCAACATCATTGTGATGTGCTTCAATACAATGGATAACTTCACGTTTTTCTTTATATTTTTTAGCCATTTGAACGCCTAACTCAACGTGATTTCCTTCCATTTCGTGATCTATAGCCTTACCTATATCATGTAATAGACCACCTCTTTTGGCAATCTTAACATCAGCTCCAATATCAGCAGCTATCATCCCTGCCATATGTGCAACTTCTATTGAATGTTTTAAAACATTTTGTCCATAAGAAGTTCTGTACTTTAATCTTCCTAAAAGTTTTACAAGTTCAGGATGTAATCCATGAATATTAGTTTGATCACAAGCATCTTCTCCTGCAATTCTAATACTATTTTCAACTTCCTGTCTTGATTTTTCAATCATTTCTTCAATTCTTGTTGGATGAATTCTTCCGTCGTTAATCAATTTTTCAAGAGAAAGTCTTGCAATCTCTCTTCTAACCGGATCAAAAGAAGATAAAACAACAGCTTCCGGAGTATCGTCAATAATTAAATCTACTCCTGTCAAACTTTCAAATGTTCTTATATTTCTTCCTTCTCTACCTATAATTCTACCCTTCATTTCATCATTAGGTAAAGTTACAACACTAACTGTAGATTCTGCAACATGATCTGCTGCGTATCTTTGAATAGCTGTTCCAATAATATATCTGGCATTTTTTTCTGCATTATCTTTCGCATTCTGTTCTATTTCTCTTATGATATTTGCAGCATCTTTTATACTTTCCTGTCTAACTTCTTCAAGTATAATTTCTTTAGCTTCTTCAGATGATATATTGGCAACTCTTTCAAGTTCTTCTTTTTGCTTTTCAACTAATTTTTCAATTTCAGTTTCTTTAACTTCTAAAGCCTTTAATTCTTTATTTAAACGTTCATTTTTCTTATCTAAATTCTCATTTTTCTTATCTAAATTTTCTTCTTTAGTAATCAAACGACGTTCCAATTTTTGAATTTCATTTCTTCTCTCTCTGTTTTCCTTATCGCTTTCTTGCTTAATTCTATGAGCTTCTTCTTTAGCTTCAACTAATTTTTCTTTTTTCTTAGTTTCAGCCTCTTTAATAGCATCTTCAACAATTTTTTTAGCATGATTTTCGGCACCATTTATAAGTTTTTCAGAAGTAAATCTTCTAAAAACATATCCAACAACCACTCCTACGATTAAAAAAACAGGCATTAATAAAAATTCCATTGGCATTAGTTTCACACCTCCTTTTATTAAATTTTCAAGTTACAATTATCAAATTATTATTCCTTAAAATTAAAAGTGATTTCTCACAATTAATATTTTACAACTTTTTTAGTATTTTGTCAATTTAACAAATTGTATTAAAAATGTATTAATTTTAATAATATATTTTCATTAAATCAAAAAATGACGGCATAAACCGTCATTAATCTTTTTTTATGACCAATAATTTCTTTTTAAATTCTTCCAATTCCTTTATAGTATTTAAGTTTTCAAATATATTTTTCTTATCAAAAATTTTCCAATTTTCATATTTTAAAAATTTAAAATTACTATCTTCAATAAATCTTACAAATTTTCTATTATCTTTTATCAATTCTTCTCTTAAATTTTCTTTTAAAGAATTTTTGTAAATTCCATTCATTGGTAATATTTTTCCTTCTTCCGAAAGACAAACTAATCCGTCAAAATTTACATCCAATTTTGAAATCAAAAATTTAATGAATTTTTCATCCATATTAGGCATATCACATGCTGTCAAAAAAGAAAATTCACTATTAGAATAACAAAGTCCACTATGAAGTCCAGCCATTGGACCTTTCTTGTAAAAAATATCCCTAACAACTCTAACTTTTAAATCTTTGTAATGCTCTTTATTATTTGAAATGACAACTATATCATCAAAAATATTTTTCAGGACTTCTATTGAATTGTGAATTAAATATTTTTCTTCTATATCTATATATTCTTTAGGAAAAGTCATTCTTGTGGAATTTCCACCTGCAAGTATAATACAATTTATCATTGTTCTGCCACCAAATCAGTAAAATCCACATCACAAAAGTTTGCAAATTCAACAGGATTTACTATAATTGAATTTCTAACCTTACCTGCACTTACAAGAAATTTTTCCATATTCTTTGCAGTTTCATCAAAAACAGTTTTAAATTTTGTCTTCATGCCAACAGGACTACATCCACCATGAACATAACCCGTTAAAGGCTCTAAGTCTTTTTGTAAAATCATTCTAATACTCTTTAGTTTTAAAAATTTACTTGCCTTTTTTAAATCCAAATGAGCATCAATCGGAATAACACAGACATAATGATTTTTATCGCTTCCTTCTAGAACAAGTGTTTTAAAACAAATATTTCTGTCAATTCCAATTTCTTCAAATTCTTTGTCTTCTTCTCTAACTACAAATTCATATTTTATTTTTTTACTATCTAAAATTCTACATACATTTGTCTTACTATTTTTTTTCATTTTTATCCAAAAAAGTCTTTAAATGTTGAACCAACATCTGTATTGCTGGAGTATTTTCTCCCCCACGAGGAATAATTATATCAGCATGTTTTTTGCTCGGCTCAATAAATTCTTCATGCATTGGTTTAACCGTATTTTGATATTGAGTTAAAATACTTTCAAGACTTCTTCCTCTCTTTTTTGTATCTCTTAAAATTCTTCTAATAAGTCTTTCATCGGCATCGGCATCTACATAAACCTTTAAGTCCATAAGCTCTCTAAGTTTTGGATCTTCCAAAATTAAAATACCTTCAATTATTATTACAGGCTTTGGATATACTCTTAAAGTTTCTTTGCTTCTAGTATGCATTGTATAATCATAAATCGGTAAATCTACAGCTTTACCAGATTTTAAAATCTTTATATCCTCAATAAGTTTAGAAGTTTCAAAAGACTTCGGATGGTCATAGTTTAACTTTGCCCTTTCTTCTAAAGTCTTGTCATCATTTGCCCAATAATAAAAATCATGGCTAATCATAACTATTTCGTCTTTAAATTGTTCTTTCAACTTTTCAACAATAGTGGTCTTGCCAGAGGCAGAGCCTCCTGCAATCCCTACAACATAAATATCTTCTTTTTTCATCAAAAACTCCTATAAAGCAATTACTCTATGATATATTTTTTTACCTTTTTTAATAACAATTTCTTCTAAATTAAGAGAAACTTTTGTATTTGTATCTGTAATTTTTTCTCCATTTAAAGAAATTCCGCCTTGTTCTATAAGTCTTCTAGCTTCTCCATTAGACTTTGAAAGTTTACAAGTTCTGATTAAATCTAAAATTCCTATTTCTTCATTTTCAAAATCTGATTTTTTTATTTCAGTTGAAGGCATATTTTCATCTAAAAGTTCTCCACTAAATAATGCTCTAGCTGTTTCCAATGCTTTTTGTGCCTTTTCTTCTCCGTGAATAATCTTAGTTACTTCAAAAGCTAAAATTTCTTTAGCTTCATTAATTTTTTCATCCTTATATTTCCCTAATTCTCTACATTTTTCAGTTGGTAAGAAAGTTAGCATTAGTAAGAATTTTTCAACATCTCTATCATCAACATTTCTCATATATTGGAAAAGTTCATAAGGAGAAGTTTTTTCTTCATCTAACCAAACAGCTCCCTTTTGGGATTTGCCCATTTTAACACCATCAGCAGTTGTTAAAAGTTTAAAAGTCATCGCATAAACTTTATCTTGTTCAAGTTTTCTAACAAGGTCATATCCACCGAGAATATTACTCCATTGATCAGAACCACCTAATTGTAATTTACAACCATGTTTTCTGTAAAGGTACAAGAAATCATAACTTTGCATTAACATATATGAAAATTCAAAGAATGTAAGACCCTTTTCCATTCTATTTTTATAAGCATCACAAGTTAACATTTTATTTACACTAAAATGCACTCCAACTTCTTTCATAAATTTTATAAAATTTAAGTCTAAAAGCCAATCCTTATTGTTTTCTATTATAGCATTACCATCTGAAAAATCTACAAATCTTGAAAGTTGTTCAAAAAATCTTTGTGCGTTATAATTAATTTGTTCTTCAGTCATTACCATTCTCATATCACTTCTTCCTGAAGGGTCTCCTATCATTGTAGTTCCACCACCCAAAAGTGCAATTGGAATATGACCATAGTTTTGCATTCTCTTCATAACCATAATTTGAATAAAATGTCCGATTGTCAAGCTATCTGCTGTTGCATCAAAACCTACATAAAACTTTACTCTTTCCTTAGACAATAACTCTTTTAATTCTTCTTCATAAGTAGCTTGTTCAAAATATCCTCTATCGACAAGCTCTTCAAAAATATTCTTGTATTCCATAAAACCTCCTATAAAAAAAGACCTAAAACTGTGAAAGGACGACTTATCGTGGTACCACCTTTCTTCGCATAGGCCTCATATTGTTTAAGCACAATTACTTTTGAGCTCCTGTGTTGTAAGCACAATCAACGCCCAGTATTAAATATTGAAATAATTATATAAAAAATAGTCAAAAAAGTCAACTACATTTCTATCTTCTTAACTCTCTCATCATCAAAAATTAAATCTTCTAAATGTTCTCTTTCAAAATCTAAAGGAACAACAGTATGAAATTTAACTATCACAGATTTACTTTTCTTTAGGATTTCTACATTTTGAATTTCAAGTTTAAATCTTTCTAAACAATTTCTAATTTCTCTAATGGTATTAAAACTATCTTCTAAACCTATCTCAAATGTTATAGTCAAATGATCCTTATTTAGAAAAGTATCTTTATGCATTAAAATTTGAACAATTACAATTAAAAGAGTTCCAAAAACCGCAACTGCATAAAGTCCTGCTCCCATGGCAAGTCCAATTCCGGCAGTAGCCCAAACTCCTGCAGCAGTCGTAAGTCCATTTACAGCATTATTTTTTATAAAAATAAGTCCTGCTCCTAAAAATCCAATCCCAGAGACAACTTGAGCTGCAACACGAGCCGCATCGTATTCATCTACATCAAAAAATCCATATTTAGAAACTATAATCATAAGTGCAGATGCCAATGCAACTATTGCATGAGTTCTAATACCCGCTTCTTTATTTCTACTCTTTCTTTCAAAACCGATTATTGCTCCCATAGAGGTTGCAAGAATCATTTTTATCAAAAATTCTAAATTTTGATAAATTATTCCCATATCAATATTCATATAATTCTCCTAACTGAGTTTTACTAATTTAACTATATATTCTACTAAAAAATTCTCTTTTCATTATTAAACTAATATACTATTATCTTATAATTATATCATATTTTCACAAAAATTATTAGTCTTTTATTTATTATTTTTTATGATATAATTAGTTTATAGTACAAAAGCACTAAATATAATATTGAAGGTGTTCAATAACATGAAAAAATTTTTAAAAAGATGTTTTATTATTACTTTAGTTACTTTAATTTTTTGCTCTTGTTCAGCAAAAGGAGTAAAAATAGAACAGCTAAGCGGTAAATCTTTCGTCTCAAAAGAAAAGGCATTTACCATTGAAAAAACTAAGGATGGTGAAAGTTCATCAGATTCAAAAAAATATCACTTAGTTATGTATGAGAAAATAAACTCTGGTGCTGGTTATATGATATATGAAAATGCAAAAATATCTAAAAAAGATGAAAAAGAATTTATTACAGCTGATAATTTGGATATGGATTTGGAAATAATAAATGACAAAATAATAAAAGATACAAAAAACAATCTTGAATATAAAGAATCTGATAAACAAGATTTAAATTCCAATTGAGAATTAATTAAATAAAAATCACAGACAATTAATAAATTAAAGCTCATCTAATTTTACTTAGATGAGCTTTTTGCTTACTTCTGAAATTGTATCAACTTGATTTGTATTTTTATCTTGCAATCATATCTTTTGATATATCAACACTTTTTATATTATTTCTCGTAATTGTTCTTGTGGTAAAACCCCAAATGTTACTGTACCAATTTTTCTTTTGTTTATCATAGATAAAATGGAATCCTACTCTAGATTCTACAGGAGTTATTGATGACAGTTGTGGTGGTTTACCGTTTTTAGGATAAGTTGTTTCTTGAACTAATAAATGTCCACCTATATACATTTCATAAGTATCCCCATATTCTCTTATATCGAAAGAATTAAGATCAAATTCCATTGAAGGATAACCTCCAACATATTCTCTTCCACTATTTATCAATGATTCCACTCTTCTTTTTTCAACTTGTAAAGATGGATCTATCATTGTAGTTAATAAACTTGCATCTTTTTTCCCTCTTGATTGAACATCTTCTCTTAATAATTCAATAGTTCTGGCGATTGCAACATTCAAAAGTCTTTTATCTGCAAGAGGTGTACTTACATTTATTTTTCTTTCTCCCTGATAAGTAACTCCTTCAGAAATTGTATATCCCCAAGGCATTTTAGTTACAACTTTTAAAATGTCCCCTTTCTTTATATTTGTTCCTGATAATTTGTTAAATTCTTTTACAGTTAATTCTGTATTTTTATCATTTACAAACAAAATACTATTTTCATCTCTTGTTACAATTTTAAATGAACTTTCTTTTGAATTCGTATCAAGTTTTTCAACTTCGTTGGCTAATTGGTAGTCAGTTCCAGCTCCATAAGAAACAGTTTTAACAGTTGACTTTTCATCATAGAAAAGAGAAAATTCTTCTTTTAATTTTACATTGTTATCATAATAAAAAACTGTATACTTTCCTGGAAATAGCTCATATTCTTTATCTGAAACGGCCTCTTCTTTACCATTTAACAAAATAGAAGTTTGTACCTCTTCATTTTTTTCTACTTTCAACTTTATCGGATCTAAATGAATTTTATAATCATCAAAAAGCCCTAAAACTTTTCCACTTTTTTGAAGTCTAACAGGTCTATCGCTCTTATAGTTTTCATCCTTTTTCAAATTTTCAGCATCTTCTTTAAGCCACTTTTTAATTGTAGCTAACTTTGTTTCGTCTTCTTCAAACATAGATATAAGATATTCTGCCTGTTCTTTATCTATAACTTTTCCGTTGAAAACAAAGTTTGAAGTATAAAATCCGATTTTTTTAGACTCAACTCCTGATAGAATACTTGGAAGTTTAACTCCAAGAGAGTGATATGCTTTAAGTCCAAAGAAACCAACTACTGACATTGCCAAAAGCATTGTAAATGTAAAAAGTATCTTTAAAATCTTTGGAACTTTTGGCATATCATATTTATTTACTTCTTTTTTATCTTTATTTTCTTTTGGTTTTGAACTTTCCTTAGTTTTAGGATTTTCCTTGGGCTTAGAGTCTTCCTTTGATTTTAAGGTTTCGTCAGCCTTCTCAGTTTCTTTTGGCTTTTTGGCTTCTTTTTGTTCAGTACTTTCTACTGAATTTTGAGAAATTTCTTTTTCTGGAATTTCTTTCTCTTCACTCTCAGTATTTTCTAAAACTTCTAGTTTTTTTTCTTTATTTTTCCCCTTATTTTTATGTTTAGAGGATTTGCTTCCTCTACGACGTCTTTCATGTAGAGGAACAACATTTCCATAAATAAGTTGAAGTCTTTGTGTTTCAGTTAAAATTTCATCTTCTTCGTCATCGTCTTTATTTTGTTCTTTGTCTTTGTCTTTATTTTCTTCGTTATTTTCTTCTTTATTCTCTTTTTCTTTTTCAGCCTCTGAATTTGTTTTTGATTTTTCTTCATCAGTTGAAAAAGTATGGTCTTCCACTTCTGAATTGATAAGATTTGATTTGAAATCTAAGTCTTCAACTTTATCGGCTTCTTGAATTTTATCAGCCTCTTTTTCTTTAGTGGATTCGAGAACAACTTCTTCAGAAATTTCTTTTTCGGAATAATCTTCTCTCCATTGAGAATAGTCGGATAAAATAGACTTATCAAATCCTCCCTCTGAAAAATTTGAAGAATTTTTTTCAATTTTATTCTTTTTTTTCTTTTTCTTAGACACGAAAAAAACCCTCCTTAAATCTTTCTACGCTTCTAATTCTTTTTCAAGTTCATCAACCAAGCCTTTGAAAACATCAAGAGCTTTATTTATAGAATTTTTATCTTCCATATCTATTCCTGCTGATCTTAATTGTTCTATCGGTTGATGCCTACATCCGTCCTTCAAAAAGTTTCTATAGCTCTTTAATGCTTCCTTATCTCCTTTAATAACTCTGCTTGATAAGAAACTTGCAGCACAGAAACTTGTTGCATATTTATATACGTAGAAATTAGTGTAGAAATGAGGAATTCTTGCCCATAAATAACTAGCTAAATCACTCTTTTCAACATTTTCTCCGTAATATTTGTCATTTAATTTGCTCATAATACTTGTGAAATCATCGGCAGTTAAAGCGTTCCCAGCTTCAACTTCTAAATGTGTATTCTTTTCAAATTCAGCAAACATAGTTTGTCTAAATACCGTTCCGATAAACATATTGATATAATAGTTTAAAATATAAATCTTTTCTTGTTTATCTTTAACATTTTTCAACATATAGTCTAATAGAGTTAATTCATTAAAAGTTGATGCAACTTCTGCAACAAAAATCTTATATTGTGCATATAAATAGTCGTTATCTGATTTTGAATAATAACTATGCATTGAATGTCCAAATTCATGAGCTAATGTAAACATACTGTCTAAAGTATCAGTATAATTCATCAAGATATATGGGTCTGTATCATAACTTCCCCATGAATATGCTCCACCAGCTTTTCCCTCTCTTGGATAAACGTCAACCCAACAATCATCAAAACCTCTATTTAAAACTTCAATATAATCTTCTCCCAAAGGTTTAAGACCTTCAGTTATTAATTCTCTAGCTTTTTCATAAGGATATTTTTGATTAAATTCTTTTTCTAAATTGATAGAAACATCCCACATATATTGTTTATCTTTCTTTAACGCTTTCTTTCTCAATCCATAATATTTATGAAGAGACGGCAAATATTCTTCTATACTTTCTATCAATGAGTCATAAACTGTTTCAGGTACACAATCTTGGAATAATTCCATATATCTAGCTGAAGGATAATTCTTAACCTTAGCAAGTATTGTTAAGTTCTTAATCGCACTATATAAAGTTGTAGCATAAGTATTTTTAAACTTTGAAATAGTTCCATACATTTTATCAAATGCTTCTTTTCTTACTTCTTCATTTTCATCTAAAAGAAAAGTATTGAAATTTGCAGGAGTCAATTTTTCCTCATCTTTGCTCTCAATTTTACCATAATCCATATCAGCAAAACTTAACATATAAAATGAATTTTGACCTGTTCCCATCATTTCACTACAATTTGCAAGAAGTTTTTCTTCATCTGCACTTAAAGTGTGAGGTTTTAGTCTTAAAATATTTTCAAAATGTACTCTATATTTTTCGTTATCTTCCTCTTTGTAAAAGTTTTCTAATTCTTCATCGGATAAATTCATTAAGAAAGGATCGAAAAATGCCATAGCAGAACCTGCTCTTGTTCCCAAAGAATTTACTTCCAAAGCTAGTTTTTGAGATTCGGGAACCCTACTGTCCTCATCCCTTTTCATATATGAATAAGTAAATAATTTTTCCAAAAGTCTATTTGCATTTTCAGATAAATCCATAATATTTTTTAAGTTTTTAATAGATTTTTCTTCTTTTACAAGTTTTTCAATAAATTCATCACAAAGTTTTATCTCTGCTCTAGCTTCATCAGAATTCTTGTAAATCTTTTCCAAAGACCAATTATATTTTCCCATCATGCCCTCCAAATAAAAAAATTAAAATTTCACACATTAATTTTACCATTTTTTTCACTTTTTATCAATATTATTATAAAAAAAGAATGTTTGCACATTCTTTTTCAAATAAATTTTATTCTATTGTATATTCAATCCAACCCTCAGATTTCCTCTTAATTACTTCTCCAATTCCTGCTGACACTATTTGAATATTTTTTTGCGCATAATTTGGTTTTAATCCGTTTAGAGCATTTTTACAGAGTTTAACTTGTAAACTTTCGTCTTTAAAAAACTCATCTTCTTCTAAAAAATGTGTAACAACATTACCTGCACAAACAATTTCTATTTCGCAAGTATCACCCATTTCTTCACAATATTTTCTGTAATTTATAATTTTTGCTTTTAATTTATCTATAAGTTTTAATCTTTCAATTCTAAATAGTACTTTATAATTCATACCTACTCCTAATATCCAAGTTCTATTGCTTTATTTACAAGTTTTTTTACAAGAGGAATCATTTCAAGTGCTAATTTATTTTCCTCTTCAAAAAATGCTGTACAAACAATTTTAGGATTATCTGCTGGATAAAAAACTGTTACCCAAGAGTGAATTTTATCCTTTGTTTTTTCGGCAGTTCCTGTCTTACCAGCAACTTTTTTTCCTTTTACAAATCCAACGAAATTCTTATCTCCTGAGGATTTCAAATAATCTTTCATAGCATCCATTATTTTTTTATCAGCAACTTTTGATAAAACTTCAGGTGTAGTCTTTTCGATTACTTTCCCATTAGGATCTAAAATTTCACTTACAATATGAGGTTTCATCATATTTCCACCATTAGCAATTGCACTTGTATACATTGCGACATGCAATGGAGTAACCAAGTCTTTACCTTGTCCAAATGCTGCAGTTCCAAGTTCCAAAGCAGTAGTTTTTTCATTATATGGAATTGGAGAAATGGCAGTTTTTAACTCAAAAGGAATTTCTTGACCAAACATAAATCTTTTACTTATATCAATCATTGAATCAACACCAATTTTTTGTACTTGATCAGCAAAATAAGTGTTTGATGATTTTACCAAAGCTTTTCTCAAATCTATATTTCCATTAGCTTCCTTAGCATAGTTATTTATTTTGTAATGGTCAATAGTTGTTGACCCCTTATCATTGTAATTCAAATCTTTTCCACTGAGTTTTTCAAGTAATGCTGTTCCTGTTATTAATTTATAAACAGACCCGGGTGTGAAAAGTCCGGATGTACTTCTCGCTAAAAGTGGTGCATTTTCTTCATCTGCAATAATATTTGACCAATTGGATTCTATTGTATTTGGATCAAAAGTTGGTCTATCAGCCATTGCTATTATTGAACCAGTTTGTGGATTCATCAAAATCATTGACCCCTTATGTCCTTCTAAAAGAGAAAGTGCATATTTTTGTAATTCAGTATTTGTAGTCAATTTTACTGAATTTCCCTCTTTTTGGTCAACTAAGATTTTCTTTAACTCTGCAATAGGAGTTTTATCCTGTTTATTTAAAAGGGTTGTATTAAATTTCTTCTCAATTCCAGTCTTTCCGTATTTTTTACTATTATATCCGACAATATGAGCATAGGCTTCCCCATAAGGAAAATATCTAAATTTATCTCCCTTTTCATCGGTTTTAGTTTCCGCTAAAATATTTCCTTCAGAATCTAAAATATTTCCTCTTTTTAATTTATTATCATCAACCCAATTTCTTTTATTATCTTCAGAGTTTTTAAGTTTATCCGCTTTTGCAACTTGAAAATAAGTCATATATCCAAGAATTAAAATAAACAATAAACTTATAAATGTTAAAACTCTTTTATATCTTTTTGTTTCAATCATATTATCCTCCTATATATTTTCTTCAGAGGCATACTGTAAAATTCCCAAAGCAATAAAACTTGAAAGAATTGAAGAACCTCCATAACTGACAAAAGGAATTGTAATTCCTGTTAGTGGAATAAGTTTTAAAATTCCTCCGAACATTATCAATGACTGAAAAGCGAAAATTAATGAAAGACAAAAAGCTACATATTTGTAGAATTTATTATGTTGTGCCATAGATGTTTTTAAGCCTCTGTATGTTAAGATTAAGAACAACATAACTACTCCCATTCCCATTAAAATTCCCATTTCTTCACAAATACTTGCAAATATATAATCACTTTCTGCAAAAGGAATATAATCCGGTCTTCCAAGTCCGAGACCTCTACCGAAAAATCCACCACTTGCAATTGCATAGAAACCTTGAATTATTTGATAGCCCATTCCATCTGCATATTTAAAAGGATCAAGCCAAATTTTTACTCTGACCTTAACATGCTTAAACAAAATATATCCCAAAATAGCTCCAAAAGAAAGAACTAAAAGATTAATTAAAATATATTTTCTATGAGGTTCGTACATATATTGTGCAAAGATAAAAACTCCTGAAAACACAAGTACTGTACCTAAGTCTTTTTGTAAAAATAGAAAGCCTAAAAATGTGTAGAAAAAGAAATGTAAACTATATTTTTTAAAAACATCTCTTTCAAACTTTTCTCTATTTTTATAAAAAGCAGCAATAAGGAAAACAAAAGCAATCTTTATAAGCTCAGATGGTTGGAAAGCAAAATTTTTCCCCAATCTTATCCAGTTTTTTGCCCCATTAATTCTACTGCCCAACAGGAATGTTGCAATAAATAAAAGATATGAAATTCCAGCATAAAAATAATACATTTTGCTCCAGATTCTTATATATTTTAAAATTAAATATATAACCCAAAAGGCTACAATTCCAATACAAAACCAAATAATTTGTCTATATGCCAATTTATTATTCAGCCTGTAAATTTCTAAAATTCCAATAGAAAAAAGCATATTTGCAATAAGCATTATATAATAATCGCCCCTAGTAAACTTTTGTACCAATTTCCCTGAAATATATACAAAACCAATCAAAGCAATCATAAAATACAACTTAGTTTTGTCAAAATTTGCAAAATCCCTAGCCATGATTAGAAATAATCCTAAAATTTGAAAGAATAACAAAAGTCCTTGAATACTCTTTGTGCTTACATGGGAATTTACAGTTAAAGTTCTAAATCTTGACATTAATTTTTTACTAATCATCATCAACTTCCTCATCTACAAATAAGAACTCAATTCGACCAACATCAATCAAATCCTTATCTTTAAGTTCAATGGCCTCTGTAATTGCTTCCCCATTAAGCAAAGTTCCATTTGCAGAACCTAAATCTTCAATATAATAAATTCCATCTTCTTTAATAATTCTCATATGTTTTTTAGAAATAAATTTATCATTTATTACAATATCATTAGAATCTCCACGACCCAAAGTTGTCTCATTATTTATATAATAATGTTCGTGAACTTTAAAAGGCAGACTTTCCTTTCTGTTTATAAGTTTTAAATAGGTATTAGAAATTTCACTCATTTCACTTGTTGTGCTAATATCAAAATATATCATTTTTATTATATTATATATAAAATAATAGATAATAATTACAAAAATATATTTAAAAATAATTGCCATTAAATCATATAGCTTTAAATTTCCAAAGGTTTCAACCGAAAAAATACCCTCTAAAATATCAAAAATTTTATCCATATATCCTCCGCTTTTTATGTTAAAATCCTAATTAACTAGTTTTTATTTTACCATAAATACAAAAAGTAGTCAAAAATTTTCTAAAACTCATCTATCATAATTTAAAAGATACAATTATTATATAAAAAAATTGAGAAGATTATCTCTTCTCAACCTATTATTGCTAAACGATTACTCTCCTAAAGTCTAAATTTATCTTAATTTATTTGATAAATCTAAAACTTTATCTGTATTATCTGAAATAACGCTATCATGAGTTATAATTATTATTATTTTATCTTCTTTAATTTCATTCAAATATTCAATGAATTTCTTTCTTGTTTTAAAATCTAGTGCAGATGTTGGTTCGTCAAACACCATAACTTTAGGATTTTTATAAAGAACTTTTAAAATTGCTATCTTTTGTTTTTCTCCTCCTGATAAATTAGTATTCTTCTCATCTATAATAAAAGATAATGTATTTTCTTCAATAAATTTATACATATTTAACACCTGTAAATACTTATACAAAGATTTATTATCAACACTCATATTTTCATTAAATGTAATATTATATAAAATACTATTATTTAATAACAAAGGTTCTTGTTCTGCAATACCAATTAAATTTCTTCTTACATCAATCATATCAATTTCACTTATGTCTATCTCATTATAATATATTTTGCCTTTATACTCATCTGTAAAAAGTCCAATAATCAAATTAATGATAGTAGATTTTCCTGAACCGTTTTCTCCAATTATAGAATATATATTTCCCTTTTCAAATTTATAATTAAAATTAGTAAATATATATTCAGATATGTTCTTTTCTATATCTACGAATTCTTCAAGCAGTTTTGCATTTTTGCATTTATAATTATCATAACTAAAGGACAAATCTTTAATATCTATACTATAGATATCGTCAAGTTTCATATTTCCATTTCTTTCTTCATCAAATTGTAAAATATTATTTATTCTATTGTATGAGCTAAGTACATATTGATATCCTGCTCCTAAAGAAAAAAAATAACCACTAGAGTCTAATATCATGTTAAAATAACTACTAAAAATAGTAAACATTCCTACAGTAAACTTCCCGTCAATAACTTGAATCCCCCCTACTACAAATAATGTAATTTGAGCAAACGTAGAAACAATACTATCCAAACTATTATATATATAATTAGCTCTTTGACTATTAATAGCTACTTTTCTATAATCAAAAAAACTATCATCAGCTCTATTATTTATCTCCCTTTGAACAGAATCTAATTTAATGAGTTTAATATACTTTAATTGTTCGTATAAATTATTAAAAAAATTAGCTTGACTCTCCCTAAAAGCATATCCAGCTTTGTAAAGATAATCTTTTATTTTAAAATAAATTATGATGTAAGCTAATATGAATCCTAACATCATATAAGTAATCAAAGCATTCATCCTTAACAACAAAATAAAAGGAAGTATCAACATTATTAAGTTTGTAACAAATCCTTCAATAGTATCCAAACAAAAAGAAATAACAGCAGAAGAATCTTCATTAACTCTTTGATTAAGATATATTCCATTTTTATGATTAATAAATGATAACGATAGTCTCTGAATATGTTTAATTATATTAATATTTAAATGATATCCCATTTTTGTTTGCATCTTTACATATATCATTGAAGAAATATAATCTCTCAACATTCTTATTAAATTTAAACTTCCAAAAATAATACAAAATTTAAATATAATTCCTAAGTTCGCACCTTTTATTAAATAATCCACAAAATTCCCTAAAATATATGGAGATAAAATTTTTATAGATACTGCTAATAAAGCTAAAAATATATATAAAGTAACTCTGTACTTGTCAGATACTATATATTTTTTACAAAACTTAAATATTCTCATATCTTCTCCTAATAATTTCTATAATTATATAATAAATAAAAAATACAAATCATCAAAACTTTTAATCTTCATCAAATTCTCCTCTTAAATTACGAAGAACCCACATCCCATCACTTGAATAATTTCCAATTGTCATCGGTATAATTGTTCCTAAAAATTGAAATAAGTTAGAATAAAACAAGAAATTAACACACCATCGAAGAAAATTATTTGTTCCAAAATCAATATTTTGTAAACATATCCAAAGTAATATTACAAAAAATAAATTCACAAAAAATCCACCACTACATAGCATTATAGAACTTAGTTTATTGTATCCTTTTGTAATATTACAACGAGCATAACCACAAAGCATATTTAGATAAATAGTAAATCTTCCAATTCTTATGAGTTTAAAGTTTCCTATTCCTAAATCGACAGTCCAATTATTTTCTCTATAGAATAAAACATACATAACCACATGTCCCATCTCATGAAAGAATATAGTAATAAACATTAATAACCAAACAACCGGTAGCATAATTAATCCCTTTAATAATAAAAATAATATATCCATAATAATCCTTTTTTTATAAAAATAACATTGGAAATAAGGTGATAACATATAGTATCACCTTATTTCAATATTTTTAACAAATTAAATTTTTTTCTACAAAATGAAAAACTGTATTACTAAAATTTAATCTTCTCTTTCTAAATATAGCTTATTTTTGTCTATATTTAACTACTTTTTTTTATTTGAACTCCAACAACAACAGCAACAACAAGCATAACATCCAGGATGATCTCTATCCTTTGATTTATCCTTACCAAACATTGCAGTAGCAGCTTTAGAAGATAAATCTTTTTCTGAAGTCCAATTTAAATTGATAAGTTCCTTGTTTTTCATTTTTTTCACCTCCTTACTAAAACTATCATAATAAACAAGCCTTAACAAAAAAACAATTTAATCTACATTCCCAACAAAAAATGCCAAAAACGTATTCTCCTCTTCACTATTAAGACCTATTAAATTATCTATAACTTCATCATTTACTGAACTCGCACCAAGTTCTACCACTCCCAAGCCAAGAAATTCTGATACAAGATATAAATTCTGACTCATATGTCCTGCATCTAAAAGTATAAACCTATAACCTCTATCTCCATATTTCTCCATAGTCCTTTCGAAAATCATAGAAAAGAATATTACACAAGGACAATTAACTTCAAATGGTTGATTTTTATATAAATCATCTACTTCTTTTTTAAAATTTCCCTTTTTTATAAGCTCCAAAGAATTATCATATACATTATAATGAAAAATTCCATTTACTAAATTTTCAGAATTTAAAATTAAAACATAAACTTCTATTGGATATCTTGCTCCAGCACTAGCATAAGTCCTAAATTGTATATCCTCAAATTCATTATCTCTATTCCCAAAACTATATCTTAAAAGTTTTGATAATTTTTCTAAATTAATTCCTGTATTTTCCCAAGTTCTGATACTTTTTCTTGACAGTAATATCTTTATAAATTCACTTTTTTCAAATTTGTTTTTTTTACAAAATTTATCCAACATTATCTTTTTAGCACTTGGATAGATTTTATACTGCATTCTTTTATCATAAGGAAGAATATCTCCAATTTTCTGTGAATTTATATGATATTCAAATGCTAAATCTTTTTTATCTTTATAACCGTTCATACTACTCCTATCTTAAGGAAATGGATGTGGTTCATCATTTATTTCCCTATTGTAAATATTCTTGTAATCCAATAATCTCGGATTATTATTCAACTTATACATATGATTAACTTCTAAGTCATTGTAGTCAGGTATAATAACTCTAAAAACACTAAGACCTATTTCTTTTATTTCAGATTTAGTTGTATCAGCAATATATATTGATTTTTCATTTTCCTTAAACAAAGAAATTATATACTCTAAATCGCTTTCAAATAAACTATTATTGAAGTTATTCATTTCACTTAACTTTATCTCTTCATTTGAACTAAAAATGAAATCGAATCTATTACTTCTGTCTCCTGTTGAATAATACAATAAATGTTTATCTAAATCATCCACCTCCTCTTTTTTCAGTTTTTTATAATCCATATTTTCAAACAATAATCTATAACAAAATTTATATGTCAAACATAGTTCTTCAAGTGATTTTAGTAGTGCTTTCTCAATATCGATACTTGATGCTGCAGCAGTAACAAGTCCAAATGAACTTTTATTGCAATTTTTAATAAAAGTTAGCACTGTATAAACTCCTTCTGTTCTGCTTATATCATATATATATAAGTTATCTTCCCCAGTTAAATTCTTAACGATATGGTTATACAATTTAATCAAATCTTTATTTTTTATTTTATCCATAATAATCTTTTTGCCAGGCAATTTTAACTTCCAAGTCAATACAAAAGAATCTCTTTCAATCACTTCATAAACAGCTCCCAAAATTGCACTTTCCTTACTGGAACCACAAGCAAGTCCAGTAGATAACCACTGAATATAAGGAAATTCTTCTTTTCTTAAAGACATTCCTAAAAACACCTTTTGTGCTGGTAACAATATGTTTTCATTTTTGACAATGTCTTTTCCTTTAACCCATGTAACAAGATTATCATCAGAATATTTTTTATAAAGTGTTTCTAAATTATCATATATTTTTTCATCAAAATGAATTAATTTTTTTAAACTTAAGCAATTATAATTCTTACTTAAGTTATTAAAAGAATCAAAAATAACGTTTTTATCATTGATATTATCTAAATTGGTAGCTGAATACCTTTCAATAAACTCACCATAAGCTTTAACCAAACTTCTTCTATAATCTAATGAACATCCAGACCCAGAATATTGCCTTTTATCATTACTTGACACACTGGAATAATATACAGGTATTGTATTTCCAATACAGTAACTGTTGTTATCGTCTGAATAAATTTGATATTCTATTTTTTTGCTTGTATATTCTTTGTTGGCTAATCCATATTTCCCTCCAAATATCTTTTTCATAGACTTTAAAACACTTTCTAATTCACTATTTGACATTTTCATAAATCAAACCTCTCTATTTGAACAACTACTACATTTAGAAAACTTGAATACTTGTTCTCTTTCAACTTTATAGTTTATAGCATCTATTCTAAAAACTCCATTTATTATACTACTATCATTTGCAAGTAAATATCTTAGAATTTCCATATTCGTAATTGAAGAAATAAAATTATTCAGAAAATAAGAATAATACAGTCCTTTAGGTCTTTTACCATTATGTTTTTCCTTATAAAAACTATTAAATATATATTCTTTTTCAGTCATATTAGATTCAGCCCTATAATTCAAGCAACCGTAACAACAAGTTTTATTTGGTATAAATAAAGGTCCAATTTCGGCATAATCCTCATCAATCATCACTCTAATCCATTCTCTCTCAAAGTTAATGCATGCACTATTAACTTCATTAAATAAATAATGGTCATTGTAGTCGCTTGAAACTACAACAAAATCGCTACATTTTATAAATTTTTCTAAATCGTTTTCTAAAGTATTCACATAATTTTCTATATTCAAATTTTCTTTTTTTATTACCTCATTTGAATCTGTATGTAAGATATTAAAATTTATAAATAATTGTGCCTGAATAAATTCATTTAATAGGCAATCAACAAATTCCTTATTTCCTATTATTCCAATTTTTTTAGAATTAACAATGTCAACTATTTCTTTAAAATTTCTTCCATACAATTCATAATATCTTACCTTTTCATAGAAATCTCTATCATAACTTGTGACTTCATGTAAATATTCACAGTCTATTACCACTCTCTTATCTACAAAGTATTCCAATAAATCTTTCAGCGAATCTTCTGAATATTTTTTATTCTTCAATTTTAAAATATCTGTCAAGCTTTTTGGAGAATTGAATGACTCTGATATATCCTGAACCCCATAAGAAATATTTTCTCCCTTTAAAATAAACCTTCCTTTACAGGTTTTTATTATCGTAGTATCTTTATTAACAAATCTAAACTCTGTATATTTGTCAATGACATACTTCTTTTCTACCATAACACGCTCCTAAAATAATATAAATATTAAATATTTCTAATCACAGTTTTAGTATACCGTAAATATTTTTTTTTGTCAAATAGTTTTTTTATTATCTTTATCTACGTAATTCTTTTGTGTGATTTATATTAAAAATTTTGCTTATATGCCTTCTCCCTTTTAAATTACAAGTTCAAGTCCATTTTTATTAAGTATATATACTTTATCACAAACTTCATAAATATATTTTTTATCGTGAGAAACTGAAATTATTGCTCCTTTATATGATTTTAATAATTTTCTAATTTCAACTGACGAAAAAGGAGATAAATTTCTAGTAGGCTCATCTAAAATTAAAACTTCGGGATTTTCTAAAATCATTTTTAAAAAGTAAATTTTCGCCTTTTGTCCTCCGGAAAGTGATTTTAAATTATGAAACATCTCATCTGCAGTAAACTTCATTGACCCTAAAAATGTTCTAATCTTTGTAGTCTCTTCCTTTTTGTAAGTCTTACTCAAATAATCTATAATACTCATATCAACATTCATCTTATCATCATAATTCTGTGGCATATAAGCAATCTTTACATTTTTCTTTATATTTTCCAAAATTATCTTTAAAAGAGTTGTCTTTCCTATTCCATTTTCTCCGATTATACAGATTTTATCAGTACCAAATACCTTTAATTCTATATTTTCACTCAAAATTTTAGAGCCGATGACAAGTTTTTGCAAATTCAAATCTAAAATTTCCTTTTTTGAAGAATAATTAACAGCTTCATCAAATTTTACAAAAATAGATTCTTCATAATCGGGAAAATCAAGTAAATTCTCCTTTTCTTTTTCAAGTCTTCTCCCGATAGACTTTACAGTATGCATTTTATCTTTAAGATTTCTTCCTATTAAATCGTCTTTAGTACTCCTTATCTCATGTTGTACTCTCTCATAAACTTTTTGATATCTCTTTACCTTCCTATCAAATTCTTCTCTTTGTTTTTTTGCAATTCTTTCCTGTCTTTCAATAGTATTTCCTCTATTCTCAACATAATTTTCATAATCCAACTTTTCAATTGAAATCTTTGGCTTTTGTTTTCTCATAAGCTGTTCAATATGAATAATTACATTTGCACAATTTTCAATTAAATCCTCATCGTGAGAAATAAATATTATTGGAATATCAATATTCTTTATAAAATTCTTAAGCCATTCAATAGAATTTATATCCAAATCATTACTAGGCTCATCCAATAAAAGACAAGTCGGCTCTTTCATTAGTTCACAAAGTAAAATAAATTTGATTCTTTCTCCACCTGATAATTCACTTATCCTTTGCTTTTCATTTATTAAATTTTCATCAAAATTTAACTCTTTTAATAATTTGTAAAATAAATTGTAGTCAAAAAATTCCTCTTTAATTTTATTTTCAAAATATTCCTTTGTTGAAAAATTTAAAATCTTTGCTTCCAAAATCTGCGGTAAATAGCCTATAACTTCATTTTTCTTATTTATCTCTCCACTTATTTCAGCATATTTTTTTATGCCCTCATCATCAACTATAGCCTTTAAAATGCTGGATTTTCCGTTTCCCTCTTCTCCAATTATACAAACTTTCATTTTGTTTTCTAAAGAAAAACTAAAATTTTCAATTACAGTTCTTAAATCATTCACTAAATATATCGTTAAATTTTTTATACTAAGCATATATCCTCCTAAATTAAGCCACAAAAAAATGGCAATTCACTTATTGCCATTTCAACATTCATTTTGCAACTCAAAAAGGAGTTCTAAAAAGAACACAAAAAGGAATGCATAACTAAAATGGCAACAAAAAACTAAGCTCTAAAAAGCTATTAAATTTCTGTTTCATAATAGTTATCTAATTAACATTCCTTCCTCCTGAATTTTTTATTAATTTTTGATATATCTCTACATCATTTAAATTTTAACACAAACAAATTAAAGTGTCAAATTTTAATTAAAGTAAATAAGTATTCCAGTTATTATAATCACTAAAAGTATTCCTAAAAGAATATTTTTTCTTTTTATTCTTTTATCTTCGTATTCATCTGCAGATTCTTCAAAATCTTTAAGTATATCTTTTGGAATTGAAACCCTATTTACTTCTTTTTTTTCTCCGTCTTTATAAGTATAGTAAAGTTGTTCTCCATCAATCATTTTATAGGAATAGTTTCCAATACTATAACCACTTTCAAAATTAGATGAATTAGAATTTGATGTGGAAATAATGCTTTTTTCTGTAAACATCTCCGGCTCTAAAGTATCAACCATAGCTTTTGCCTTTTCTAAATCAAAATTATATTTGTCTTTTACATATTTTACAGCTTCTATTTTTCTATTTTCTCTTATCAGTGCATATAAATCATTATCATATATCCTGGATATTATTGAATTTTTAAACATATCGGAAAAATCAGTTTTTGATAAACCATGATTTTTACCGTCAAAAAATTCCAAGGTTTTTGTCATCTTATCAATTGTTTCTTTTGCACTTTTAAAATCCATATCATATTTATTTCTGATATATTTTATAGCTTCTTCTTTTCTTTTCTGTTTTAATAAATCATACAATTCTTCGTCCATTGTTCACTCCAATATAATATGTAGATTTCAATTTTTCTAGTTTTGAAAAATCTTCTATATTTTCATAGACAAACAGTTTTAATTTATCCCAACAGTAAAAAATTCGATTTCTTTAAAATGTCAAATTTTAATTAAAGTAGAAATAAATTCCAACTATTAATGCTACCAACAAAATTCCCCAAAAGATATTTTTTTTCCTATATTCTTTATCTTCATTTTCATCTGCCTTTTTTTCTGCAGCTTTATCAAAATATTTCAATATTTCACTAGGAATGGAGAACCTATTGACTTCTCTTTTTTCTCCGTCTTTACTATATGCATAGTAATGTTGTTTTCCATCAATCATTTCATAGGAATAACTTTCGTTACTATAACCACTTCCATATTTAGAAAAATCAGTTTTTGATGCAGAAACAATATTTTTTTCTGTAAATGCCATTAGATTATTTATATCTAAACTATCAACTATTTTCTTAGATGTTTTTAAATCAAAATTATACTTATCCTTTACATATTTTACAGCCTCAATTTTTCTATTTTCTTTTATCAAAGCATATAAATTGTCATCAGATATTTCAGAAGTATCTAAATTTTTATTGTCAGAAAAATCTTCTTCAAATAAGCCAAGATTTTTTCCTTCAAAATATTCCACTTTTTCAGTTAAATTATCAACTGTTTCTTTTGCTCTTTTAAAATCTATATCGTATTTGTTTCTAACGTACTTTACAGCTTCTATTTTTCTTTTTTGTTTTAATAATTCATATAATTCTTCGTCCATTATTCACTCCAATGTAATCTATGTAAATTCCCAAACTTTTCAAGTTCTGAAAAATCTTGTTGTCTTAGTGCTTCATATAATACTATTGATACCGAATTTGAAAGATTAAGAGAACGAATTTCTCCCCACATCGGTATTCTTACACAATGTTCTTCATTTTTAACTAGAATTTCTTCAGGTATTCCCTTACTCTCTTTTCCGAACATTATGTAATCATTTGGAGAATACTCTACCTTATCGTAGGTTCTTTTTGCCTTTGTAGTTGAAAAATAGATATTTGCATTCGGATTTTTTTCGTAAAAATCTTCAATATTTTCATAGACAAAAAGTTTTAACTTATCCCAATAGTCAAGACCTGATCTCTTTACCATTTTATCATCAAGTGAAAAACCTAAAGGTTTTATCAAATGTAATCTAGTGTCGGTTGCGACACATGTTCTACCAATAGCTCCCGTATTAAAAGGAATCTCGGGTTCTAATAAAACTATATTAAACAAAATCTCCTCCTTTATTTTTCTCTATCTATAAACATAATAAAAACACAAATAACAAGTGAAATAGCACTTATTAAAATTGTCTTTATTCCTAAAAAATTACTAAATTTACTACCTATAATCGCTCCAATAATAAAACATAGTATAACTCCAAAATACATTAAACTATATTCTAAAAACTTTTTATTTTTAGTATAAAAATACTCAGCTAGATTGTGAGTTCCACCTCTTAAATTTCCAATACACATTGTTGTAGAAAAATCTATTCCACATACTTTTTTAAAACTTTGAACTTGTATCCCACAGGCAAAAGATGTCATTGCATTTGCTGTTTCGTTCATATTTTCCGGAATAAAAGCCACACAAATAAGTAAAAATATCTCAAAAATAACGGCATTTTGTCGCCAATGTAATTTATAATTCCCTTTTTTTCTAAATAAATCAGCTAAAAAAATTCCAAGAGTAAAAAACGATATTGGAAAAGCATATTTTAAGCACATTGCCCAATTTCCTTGAGAAGCATGAACACCCAATAACAACATATTTCCAGTTTGTGCATTTGCAAAAACTTGTCCTCTTAAAAGGTACGAATATGCATCCATAAGTCCACCACTTAACGCTAAAAATAATGCAACTTCAATGGATTCGGACATTTGTATTGCTTTTTTCATATATAAAACTCCTTTTAAAACATTCCCAAAATAGTATATACCAAAAGAACTTTTTTTACAAGTTTTATATTTGTATATTTTCATAAAAAAGAATGGTCTACAAAATAGACCATTCCATTAAAAAAATTTTTAAGCTAACATCGTTAAGAATTTTGCAACTCCAATTCCGAAAAATGTTCCAGTAATAACTCCGATTAATGCCATTAGTACAGCTATTGGTACCAATGATTGTGAATACGCCGCTGCAAGTACAGGTGAAGAAGCTACTCCACCTATATTTGAAAGAGAAGCTATACCACAAGTGAATAAATCAAGTTTGAATACTTTTCCAATTATAGCCATTAAAATTCCATGAATTGCAAGAATTACAAAACCTGCTAAAATATATGCCGGAGCTTGAGTAAGTTCCAAGAAATTTGCATTTGATGCAATTAATCCTATTAGCATATATAATAGTACATTTGAAACTTCAGGAGATCCTGGAATTCTTGCAAGTGGTGTCATTGCAAAAATAACTCCTAGGATTGTTGTTATGATTATAGTCCAACCTGTTGCTCCCATAAATGCAAGTGCAGGAACTTTTACCATTTCATTTCCTATTATTGTTGTAACTGCTGTAACTCCAAGTGCAACACTCAATAAGAAAAATATATCTTGGAAAGTTATCTCTTTACTTATTGTTGAAAATTTTGCAGTTAGATGTTCGTTTATATTATCAATTTTTGAAGTATCAGCCTTTGTCCACTTATTAAATTTATTTGCAAATGGAACTAAGAATAATAAGAACATTATCCATATTGAATAATCTATTGAGTCAATCAATAATGTATAACCCATTCCTGAACCTTCAAGTCCTACTGCTTGTTGTACCGCAACCATATTTTGTGTTCCGCCAACCCAACTTCCTGCTAAAGCTCCAAAAGTTAAAGGTGCATTAGATGCAAGATTTCCTTTGAAGATAAGAAATGCCACAACAAAACCAATCATTATAGTAAATGTTGCAGTAAAGAATGAAATTATCATTCTAGGACCTAATTTTGCTATATCTCTAAGGTCCGCTCTTAACAACATTAAAAATATCATTGATGGTAATATCGCATCTTTTAAAACGCTTCTAGCTTTTGATACACCTTCAACACTCATATCCCAAACACCTAGTGTTGATAAAATCATAGCACCAAAATAGATTATAACCAATGCTGGAACATATTTAAAAAATATTCCATTTTTAAACTTCTTTTCCAAGTAAATTACTATACCTGAAACAAAAAATAACAGAGCAACAAATTGAAATCCATCTGTAATCATAAAAAATCCTCCTAAAATAAATTTTCAACAAGAAAAAAATCAAAAAAATGTATTGATAAATTTTTCTTATCCACTTCATTTTACCACTATAGGCAATCGTTGTCAAATATTTGATAATAAATATCTATATTTGCATTGCTTTATTACACAAAAAATGATTAGACTTTAATCTAACCATTTTAAAAAACTATTTATTTAAACATAATATAATTGACGTTTCATAATCTCCATTTGGGTATTCAAATGGATTTACCAAATCTTTAAATCCTAGTTTATGATAAAAATTGATTATTTTATCATTATTAAATTTCTTAGTGGATAATAAAATTTTATCCCCTTCAAAATTTTCAATTAGACATTTCATCAATTTTTTTCCATATCCCCTACCTTGATATTTTTCAATAACTGCCAATTCATTAAGCTCAAAAGTGCCTTTATACCAATCAATTCCACTTGGCAACTGTGAATCTACTTGCATTGCCCACCAATTTTCTTTTAAAAAGTCAAAGCCATATACAAATCCAATTAACTTTTCATTTTCAAAAGCTCCAACAATTTTTATATTATTTTTCAAACTGTCATCTATTCTGGTAATTAAAAAATTAGCAGAAAAATCATCAGCCTTAAAAACCTCTTTGTATATATCTGAAATTTGCTTTTTATACTTTTCAATTTCTTCTAAAGTTAATAATTTAATCATAATAGCCCTCCAATTTATTAATCAACAATTCTAAAATCATTTCTTATTTTTTAATTATTTTGACAAATCTTTTGTAATTCATTAAATGTATCAAATAATTTATTTTCACTTACAAGTATATTTATAACATCTCCATTTATTATTGTAGTTTCGCCATTTGGTATTATTTCTTCGACTCCTCTATCAATATTTATAATTAACATTCCCCTTGGAAATTCTACTTCTTTTATTTTCTTATTTTCTATCTCACTTCCAATTTCAACAACTATACTCATAGTCATTTTTTCTCCATCTTTTGAGCTTGCAATATGTTCTTTTTCCATTAATCTCTCTAAAAGATATTCGTAAATAGGTAGTGATTTTAAATAATTTGGTATGGAATAAGTTATAAGGCAAATTATTGAAAGTGGTAATAAATAGGAAAGATTACCAGTCATTTCAAAAATTAAAATTATTGAAGTAAGTGGTGCTCTAACTATTGCAGTCAAATATCCTGCCATTCCAAGAATTATAAAACTATTTATATAAATAGGATCTATGATTTTCCCAAAAATTGTTCCGATAGTTGCTCCCAAAACTAATATAGGGAAGAAAATTCCACCAGGAACTCCTGAACTAAAACAAATTATTGAGAATAGTAATTTTACTACAAAAAGTAAAATCAACATATAAATTGGAAAATCAACAGTTTGTAACTCTTTCATCAAGAAACCGCCACCACCTAACAAATTAGGTGTAAATATTAAAATTACTATAGGTAGTAGAAAATACGGAATCAGTTTAAATTCTTTTTTTAGTTTTAATCCATCTTGAATTTTCATAAAAAATTCCATTAAAAATATATAAAGAACTCCCAAAACAGATAACACAACTGCAAATAAAATTAAAGTCCAATAATTTATCAATGGTAATTTTTCAGCTAAACTAAAATTAAATACTGTTTCTGTTCCATATAGTATTTTTGAAACTAAATCTGCAGTTATTGTAGCTGCCATACAAACTACCAAAAGTTTTTTACTAATATGGCGATGTACTTCTTCAACCGCAAATAAAATCCCTGCAACAGGTGCATTAAATGCAGCTGCAAGTCCTGCACTTGCACCGCAAGTTATTAAAAACTTTTCAACTGTTTTGTTTTTCTTTAATTTTCTTGAAACTAATTTTCCACTCATTGCCCCTATTTGAATTGATGGACCTTCTCGACCAACTGAAAAACCTGCCAAAGCAGTTAAAGCTCCACCAAAAATTTTTGCAAATAAAACTTTTGCAGGATTTGGATTGATATATCCCTTTATTTCTGCTTCAACTTGTGGTATTCCTGATCCTCCACAAAATCTTGACATTCTCTTAATTTTTGTAACTAAAAAAGAAATAAAAACAAGTGCAAAAAAAATAATTGGATAAATATAAAAATGACCTTTACTGAAATTTATGATTGCTCCTAAAATACCTTCTATTCCATGAATAATATAACGATAGAAACTTGAAAATCCCCCTGCAACTATCCCAATCAAGATTCCATAAAAAAGTAATTTTAAATCTTCCTCTCTCTGATTATTACTAACATTTTCTAAATTTTTCATAAAAACTCCTAAAAATAAATATCTTACAATTATTTTATCATAAAAAGAGCAATAAAAAAAGTTTTGACAATAATCAAAACTTTATTTAAATATTTCTTTTAATTCATTACTTGTAATTTCTCGATACTCTCCAAGTTTAAGACTATCGTCTAAATTCAAATTTCCGATGCATACTCTTTTTAGTTCTACAACTTCGTTTTCCACATATTCCAACATTCTTTTTACTTGATGGAATTTTCCTTCGGAAATAGTAAGGTTAATTTCTTTTTCTGAAATTTTTTCAACCTTTGCATTTTCTGTTGTAAAATCTTCTTTTTCAAAGTAAATTCCATTTTCAAGACTTTCAATTTGTTTCTCTGTAATCTCATTTCTTAAAGTAACAAAATATTTTTTATTTACTTTTTTCTTTGGATTTGTTACATTATAGGAAAATTTTCCGTCATTTGTTAAAATCAAAAATCCTGTTGTATCTATATCAAGTCGTCCAACTGGAAATAATTCCATATTAGAGTATGGAAATTCAAGCAAGTCTAAAACTGTAGGAAGTTTTGTATCAAAGGTTGCACTGATATAGTCCTTTGGCTTATTCAACATCAAATAAGTAAATTCTTTATAAATTACAATTTCATCATCAAAAGAAATCTCATCTTTTTCAATGTCAACCTGTGTATTTGGATTTTTTTCAAATTTTTCATTCAGCTTAACTCTACAAGTTTTTAAAAACTTTTTAACTTCACTTCTTGAGCCAATTCCCATATGGCAAAGAAATCTATCAATTCTAATCTTCATTTTATCTTGTAATTAACTTATTGCTATCAGTAATATTTTTATATTTTAATGAATATTTTTCGAAAAGTCCATTTACAAAAGCCTCTCTAAGTTCGTGATATACAGAAACTTCCATATCAAATTCATTAAAATATTGTTTATGAATGTCATTATAAAGTACAAATTCCAACTCATTTTCTTCTTCCCTAATTACAGAAATTGAAACATCACAAGGTAGTCCGTCAAGTAAAGTGTCCATTAGTAATTCATAAGCATCTTGTAAGGATGAAATTTCATATTCTGGAAAACTTGTTCCATATTCAAAAGCAACTTTTTTAATTTCTTCAAGAGAAACTCCCTTATCTAAAAGTTTTTTTACAACATATGCAAATCTTATTTCAACATTTGAAACTGCCATATGTAACCATCCATGAATATTACTTTGGTCTATTACTTCTTCTAAATCTTCAGAAATTAAAGCAGGAAATAGACTTTCTACTTCATCTTTTTCTTCCTTATTTAAAAATTTTTCTTCTACTGCAAAAGTTAATTTTTGTGCAATTAAAATCTTATCATACATCCAGAAATGTATTGGTGCCAAAAATGCGCTCATTATTTTTTTCTCCTTCTCAAATCATTATTTAAAGATAGTAGCAATACTGCTAAAACAATCAACCCACAACCTATAACTTTAAAAATAGTCATAGATTCATTAAGGAAGAATATACCCAAAATTACGCTTGTTATCGGTTCAAATGTACATAAAATTGATGCCGTTGTCGCTCCACAATATTTAACCCCAAGTTGCAAAAATGCATTACCAAAAATTGAAGTTAAAAATGAAATTAAGATTGTAAGTCCCCAAGCCATTGGTGTAAGTGCAAAAGTAAGCTGTCCACTAACTTTACCAAGTGCAAAAAGTCCTACAATATTGAATAAACTGATGTATAAAGTACATTTGAAAGGATCCATATGTTTAAAACCACTTTTATCCAGATATACTAAGAACAAACTATATGTTACACCTGATAGTGCAGCTAGAAATATCCCTAGTGCACTTCCTCCTGTAATCTCATCAACCAACATTACAATTCCTATCATTGAAAAAATAAGTGCAGATAATTTTTTTAAAGTAACTTTTTCTTTAAAAAATAAAATACAAATAAAATAAACAACACAAGGATAAATAAAATGTATAGTAGTTGCCATTCCAACAGAAATATAATTATATGAAGCATAGAGTGCTGTTGTAGTTATTCCTATACCTAAAAAAGAAAGCACAATAAAATGAAGAAACTCTTTTTTTGTAATCTTCATAGGAGTATGGTTTTTTCTCATTCCTACATATAAAAACGGTAGTCCCAACAATGCCCTTAAAAATGTAAGAGTGATAGCATTGTTCCCACCATCATAGGTAAGTTTTGCAAGAATTGGTGTAAAGCCGAAAACAAATGCAGAAATAATTGTAAAAATAATACCTTTAATAAAATTCATAACTACCTCCTAACTTCATAATATTTATATTTTCTTAAAAAAATATTTCAGATACAATTTCGTCATTCTGACCCCATTTTATCATCAATTCAGTATAATTATCACTTAAATACAAATCAAAAATCTTATCTATGCTATAGCTCTTTCCATCAGCATTTTTAAATTCTTCCATTCCCATCCAAAATAGTTTTCCTTCAATATTATTTTCTATTAATTCTCCTGAAAAATCTTCTGTATAATATAAAAATCCCAATTCTCTTATATCGTTAATTTCATCAATCCAACTGACAGTTCCCTTTAATTTTAAATTTTTTACATTTAATCCCGTCTCTTCAAAAACTTCTCTTACACATGAATCATATAGAACTTCTCCTTTTTCAACATGTCCACCAACAAAAGTAAGTCCTTCCCAACCATATTTTTTTACTTTATCTAAAATTAAAATCTTATCATTATTTCTATCATAAATCATACACATATTTACTAAAACTGTTTCCATAAATCCTCCAATAATATGGTATAAAATCGTTACTATACTATTATATCATTTAATACTGTAAACATACAATACACAACTTTATCGAGATAATAAAAAGTGGAAAATTAATAAATAACTGGGAATAATAACTAAAACTTAATTTAGATATTATTGCAAGATTTTTCACAAAAAAATCCGACTCAAAAGTCGGATTTGTCTTAAAATTTTTATGGTAAAATTGTTTCAACTACTTCAAAAACTGTTTTGAAAAATCTTCCAATTCTTTTAACAATTCCTGCTTTTGAATAGTCTTCTTTAGCAACTAAATCAACAGTTGCAATAACTTCTTTTGAATTTTTAACTTTAATTTCGCCAACTTTATCACCTTTTTTTAAAGGTAATTTTACATCATCAACAGTTACTTCTGTATCATAATTTATACCTTTCATTGAAACTCTTTCAAGATCTTCTTTAGGAACTAATTCAATATAACCTTGATTTGCTGATTTTACTTCAACTCTTCTAGTAAATTTTTCTGCATCCACAAGTTTTCTAGTTTCTATATTTTGTTTTACATAATTTAGCATATCTTTCATATATTGAGCTCTATCAGCTTTTGTTTTTGCTCCCATTAATACAGAAATTACTCTAAATTCAGAATCTCCTTTTTTGATTTTCATAGTGGAAACTAAACAGTATCCTGCTTCATCAGTATGTCCTGTCTTTAAACCGTCAACTCCTTCAACTTGTCCAACTAGAGGAATTGTGCTCTCTTTTTTAAAATTTCTTGCAGGTTGTTCTAGAACTGTAGTTTTTGCATATTCTAAAACTTCAGGATATTTTTCAATTATTGCCTTTGAAAGAGTAAAGATATCTCTTGTTGACATTTTATTATCTTGACCATTTTTTGTAAGACCAGATGCATTTGTAAAAGTTGAATTTTCAAGTCCGAGTTCCTTTGCTTTTTCATTCATCATTGTTACAAAATTACTTTCACTTTCAGCTACTGCCTCTGCAAGTGCAACAGCTGAGTCGTTTCCCGAAACAATCATCAATCCGTCAAGTAAATCTTTAATGCTAATTTGCTCTCCCGCTTTCAAATTCAAGCTTGAGCCTTCTTCTCTACTTGCGTTCCTAGACACTTTAACTTTATCTTCTAATTTAAGTTTTCCCTCTGCTATTTTTTCTTTGACTAAATAATAAGTCATAAGTTTTGAAATGCTTGCTACCGGTAAGGATTCATCAACATTTTCTGCAACAAATAAACCTCCTGACTTTGCATCTCCGATTAAAGAAGCTGTAGTTTTCTTTTCTATTCCAAAGATTGCAAAAGTTTTTCCAGCTCCTACAAAACAAATTGAAAAAATAAGTATTAAACTAAGTAATGATTTTTTAAATTTCATAACACTCCCCTATTTTCTTATTTCATCCAAACCCATATATTTTCTTAAAACATATGGAATTTCTATACTTCCATCTTCTCTTTGATAGTTTTCCAATACAGCAGCAAAAGTTCTACCAACAGCTAATCCAGAACCATTCAAAGTATGAACAAATTTAACTTTACCATCTGTATCTCTATACCTAATATTTGCACGTCTAGCTTGGAAATCTTCAAAGTTTGAGCAAGAAGAAATTTCTACATATCTTCCATAACTTGGCATCCAAACTTCTATATCATAAGTCTTTGCACTTGTAAAACCAATATCTCCAGTACATAAACAAACTACTCTATATGGAATTTCTAAAAGTTTTAGAATTTCTTCAGCATCATTTGTAAGTTTTTCCAATTCATCATAACTATTTTCAGGATTTACAAATTTAACCATTTCAACTTTATCAAATTGATGATTTCTGATTAAACCTCTTGTATCTCTACCTGCTGAGCCCGCTTCTTGTCTAAAACAATAAGTAAAAGCTGTATAGTAAGTTGGAAGTTTTTCAAATTCTAAAATTTCATTTGCTAAAAGATTAGTAACAGGAACTTCAGCAGTTGGTGCTAAAAACATATCCTTTGAAGGAACATGGAACATATCATCTTCAAATTTAGGTAATTGTCCTGTTCCATACATTGAATTTCTATTAATCAAAACAGGAACTCCAACTTCTTCATAGCCTTGATTACTATGTAAATCAAGCATAAAGTTTATTAATGCTCTTTCAAGTTTTGCACCCAAACCTTTAAATACTGAAAATCTTGACCCAGATATTTTAACTGCTCTTTCAAAATCTAAAATATCTAAATCTACACCTAAATCCCAATGAGCTTTAACTTCAAAATCAAATTTTTTAGGTTCTAAAAATTTTCTGATTTCAACATTATCTTCATCACTTTTTCCAATTGGAATATCTTTATTTGGTGTATTAGGAATACTCAAAAGTTCTTTTCTAATTTCCTCATCCAAGTCTTTAACTTTAGTATCAAGTTCTTTTATTTCATCTGAAAGTGCTTTCATTTCCTTAAAAAGATCTGAAACATCTACTCCATCTTTCTTTAATTTTGGAACTTGTTTTGAAACTTCATTTTGTCTTGCTTTTTTATTTTCAACTTCAAAAATTATTTCTCTTCTCTTTTCATCAAGTTCCAGAACTTTATCAATATTGTAATTTCCAAAACGAGAATTCAAGCTTTCAATAATTTCTTCTTTGTTCATCCTAATTCTCTTTATATCTAGCATAATTAAACCTCTTTCTTTTCAAACTCTTCAGCAGGATTTCTTAATGAATAGCCCTTTTTTGTCAATCTATCTTCTATATATTCTTTTAATGTCGTATAGATAACAACAAAAATTGGAACTGATAGTAAAAATCCTATTACCCCAAACAAACTGCCTCCAAGTACGAGTGCAAAAATAACCCAAAATGAGCTTATTCCTAAACTTTTTCCTGAAACTCTAGGTGATATTACATTTGCATCTATCATCGAAACAATTACTACAATTACCATAAACCATAAAACTGTATTTAATGTCGAAGTAAACAGCAATACTATTACTATTGGGACAGCTCCAAGATAACAGCCAAACCATGGAATTAAGTTTGTAAAACCAAGAATAAAAGCAAATAACAATGCGTAATCAATCTTCATAAATAATAAAATTATATAAAAAGTAATTCCAACTATTATTGCTCCGATTCCCTTAGCTAAAAGATAGGACCTTAGAGTATAGTCAAATCTCTTTACTATTTTAAAAGTAACCCTATTTGCATTATCAGGAAAAACTGCTATCATAAATTTTTTCAAAATTCTTGAAAAATTTTCTTTGTCATATAATAAATATACTGATATTATTATAGCTAAAATTATATTTAAAAACAAGGATATAACTCTAGTTGCAAATGTTGCAACCAAAGGAATCATATCTGTTAAGAATGTTGTTGAAAAAGTCGCAAATTCCGTTAATTTACCATTGATAAAAGTTCTAATTTCAGAGCTTATCTCAACATTTTGTAACATATATTTTGCTTTTTCCACTCCCAAATCAATAAATGCAGGAGTTCTATCCACAAATAGTTTTATATTTGAATAAAATTGTGGAATAATGTATTTTAAAAGTAAAACTATAAATGCAAAAAATATGAAATAAGTTATAATCATTGCAAACATTCTAACATGTTTAACTTTTAATTTTCTAAAAAACTCAAATTTTAAAAAACTATTTTCAAAAAACTTTACAAAAAAGTTTAAAATATAAGCTATTGCTCCTCCCAATATAAAAGGCATCAATACATATTTTAGATTTGAAGTATATGAAACTATGGATTTCATATTAGAAAATATAAAATAACAAAGTATTGAAATAGCAAATATTAAAACTCCAGTTATAACATTTACTGTATTCTTTTGTTCCCAGTTAAATTTCATAACTACCTCCTACAATTTTATATTTTTACCAATTTTTTCTCTTAAATCAAACGGTGGAAAAATGAAAAATTTAAAATTCCCCCTAATTCTGCTCGCCACTCTTGAATCATAAGATTCGGCTAGGTCATATTCCGAAAGGTTTGAAGTTATTACTGTATTTAAACCTTTCTCAAGTCTATAATCCAAAAGTGAACTTAAAAAACTATTATTATTTTTATTAGAAATTTCATTTCCAAGATCATCAATCACTAGAAAATCAACATTTCTTATAAAATCAATTCTATCTTGTAATTCTTTTTTATCTCTGTAAAAGCTGTAACTATAATTTGCCATAAGCTCAAAAAATTCCGTCGAAGTAACAAAACAAGCACGCTTTCCCTTATCCAACATATAATTTACCATTGCTGATGCAAAATAAGTCTTTCCAGCACCGCTTTTACCATAAAAGAATATTCCATAATCCTTAATTTTAAAATTATCACAATATTCTTTTGAAAAAGATATAAGTTTTTCAATATATTCCTTCGAGTTTACAAGTCTATTACCATGTTCGAAATTTCCATCAAAAAGAGAAAATTCAAAATTGGAAAAGCTCTGTTCCCTTTTTTTATTTGAAAAACCACTTTCCAAAACCCTGTCCTCAACTAAATCATTCATTATACAATTACAAACAGAACCATTAAGATATCCTGTATCTTTACATTCTTCACAGACATAAATTTTGTTTAGATAATCTTTTGAAAAGCCATTTATTGTAAGTATCTCCTCAATACTTTTTTCTAGTTTTTCAAATTCTCTTTTCTCAACTGTAAAATCTTGATTTAAAAGAGTCATTTTCATAATTTTTGTGGCTAAATTATTTTTCTTCGATATTAAATTTTCAATGTTTTCAATAGAGGAATATACTTTTTTTCTTCTTTCTTCTTTTATTTTTTCTCTTATTATTGGTCTTTTGCTAAGACTTTTTAAAACTAATTCATCTAAATTCATAATTAATACCTATCAAGCAATTCTGTTGTAGCCGAATTTTTATTATTCTTAAGTTTTTCTCTTTTTTCTTCTTCTGTTAAAATATGTTCTTTTTCAATATATTTTTTAGTATTTTTACTATATCTTTTGATTTTATTTTTATCTTTATTTTCAAGGAAATAATTCAAATCTTCAACTGTTAAAATATTATTATCCCTTTTCCAAGCTCTTAAAATGCCAATAACATAATCTACTGACATACTTTTCCCTTCGCTCTTTGCATATTCATAAGCCCTATAAACTAAGTCCATACCATGTGTGGTTTCTTCAATATGCTCAACAATTTTAGTTATCTCATGAGGTTTTAGGCTTAAGCCTGTAATTTTTTCAATTTTAGTGAAATATTCCTTATTATCAATCATCGGTTTTTCTATAACTTTTTCTTCTACATTGCCGTCATAGACCCCACCTGCATAGAGAGCAAAATTATTTACGAATTCAATCTTTTCAACACTCCCTTTTTCATCCAAAGTGTAATCTAAAAGTTGATTATTTTTCCAATATTTTAGAGCATTCATAATCTGAACTTCAGAAAATCTTAGCTCTTCTGCTATACATTTTATCGACAATTCACTTTTATACGACCCAAAAAGTCTTTTATATAAAAATAAATATACCTTTAATGAAATTTCATCAACTATTGGCAAGTAATTATCCAAAAACATATTCTCAATAGGAGTTACTCCGGGTTGAATTATTGACTTTTTAAAACTTATTTCCACTCCTATCCCACCTTTCTAAAAATTTTAATCTATCCAATTTCATCGTGAAAATTTTGGAATAAATCACACCATTTTTTTCTTCAAAATATTCCTTAGTTTCTTCATATCTCTTCAATTTTTGCATTTTTTGAACTTCAAAATCTCCAAGAAATTCACTTATTTTTTCAAATCCAATTTTTTCGTATAAATGTATTGCTCTTTGATTAAAAGCATTTACATTTAGCCAAATAGAATATTTGTCAAAATTTTCAAAATAGTATTCTAAAAACAGTCTAAGCGATTTAAAACCATAACCTTTTGAACAAAACTTTTCATCTAAACATAAAGAAAGTTCAAAATTGCTATTTAGAAAACTTATCCTGCTTATAGAAATATATCCTATCAAAACCTCCTTTAAAAAAATGGCAAAATAATTATTCCTTTTCGATTTTACTTTCTTTTCCCAATTTTTAATTTCTGATTCAGTCAAAAAGCAAAGATTGTAATCAGTAAGTAAAATATCATCATATGGAGAAAATTTTTTGAAATTTTTAAAATAACTCTTTTCAAATTTTTTAATCTTAATATCTTCATCTTCAATTAAAAAATTATCCATTGAAAAGCTCCTTATCTCTATCAGTTTGAAGATCTATAAATCTTGTACACTCTTTAATAAAGTTAAGTTCAACACTTCCTGTTTCCCCATTTCTATGTTTTGCTATAATCAATTCTATTTGGTTTTTAACTTCTGCTTCTTCATTTTGATAATCTTCTCTATAAAGTAAAATTACAACATCAGCATCTTGTTCGATTGCTCCTGATTCCCTAAGATCGCTTAGTTTTGGTTTCCTTCCACTTTTCTCACTATCACGAGATAGCTGACTCAACGCCAAAATAGGAACATCTAATTCCTTGGCTAACGCTTTTAAATTTCTTGAAATAGTAGATATTTCTTGTTGTCTATTTTCATTTCTGCCCTCAGAAGTCATAAGTTGCAAATAGTCTATCATTATAAAGTCAAGTCCACTATCTGCTTTAAGTCTTCTACATTTACTCCTAAGCTCAGTAATGGAAATTCCTGCAGTATCATCCATATAAATTGAATTTCCAGCTATTATCGAACTGGCCTCAAAAATATCTTGCCACTCTGTTATATCTCCACTGATTAATTGTTTTAAATTAACAAGAGAAAGCGAACTTAACATTCTTTGTGCTAATTGTGTTTTACTCATTTCCAAAGAAAATATCGCGACCTTATAATCTTTTTGTGCAGCATTTAAAGCGATATTAACAGCCAATGCCGTTTTCCCTACAGATGGTCTTGCAGCAAGTAAAATCAAATCTTTTCTTTGCATTCCAAGTAAAATTCTGTCCAAATCTGCAAAACCTGTAGGAATTCCAGTTACCGAACCCTTATTTTTACTTCTATCATCAAGTATCTCAATAAGCTCTGTAAGAGTATCTTTTATATGTGTAAGCCCTGTTCTATTTTCATTTTGAGACAATTCAAAAATTTGTCCTTCTATAGACTCTAAAACTTTGTCATAATCTTCATTTTTATATGCTCTATCCTTTATATTATCAAGAATAAAAAGTAAATTTCTAGTATCTGCTTTATCCTTTACAATCTTACAATAATTTTCTATATTTGAAGGAAAGGCGACAGCATTTACAATTTCAACAACTCCAACAATTCCATTATTAGATTCCGTATCAAAACCCATTGCTTCCATTTTATTAATTACTGTAATAGGATCTACATTTGTATTTTCTCTTGATAATTCCAAGATTGCACTAAATATATCTTTATGCCAACCTAAATAAAAATCTTTTCTCTTTAATTTTTCAAAAACATATTCTCTTTTATTTGGCTCTGTAATCATTATCGACAAGACGCATTTTTCAGCTTCTAAGTCGTAAATATTATGCATAAATTACTCCTTTTCAATAGAAACCTTAACAGTTGCAACTATTTCAGGATAAACCCTGATTGGAACTGTCAAAGCACAAAGTGATTTTATATTTTCCTTTAATTCTATTTTTCTTTTGTCAATTTCTATTTTATGTTGTTTTTTCAAAGCATCGCTGATGTCTTGAGAAGTTATTGAACCAAAAAGTTTATCCCCACTTCCTGTTTTAGTCTTTATAACTACTTCTAATTTTTCTAAAACTTCTTTTAATTCTTTTGCGTTTTTTATATTTTCAGCTTCAATTCTCTTTAATTCAGCTTGTTCTTTTTCCCAAATTTCAAGATTTTCTTTAGTAGCTTCTTTAGCTAATCCATTAGGAATTAAAAAGTTTCTGGCATATCCTGTCTTTGCATTGACAAGTTCGCCAGCTTTCCCAAAACTTTTAACATCTTTAATTAAAATTACTTTCATCTATATCTTCCTCCAATAAATACTCATCTATGGCTTTCTTTAATTTTTCTATCGCTTCATCCATTGAACAATCAAGTCTTGCTCCGGCAGAAGTATAATGTCCTCCACCACCGAGTTTTTCTAAAATTAATTGAACTGAAATTTTTCCTAAACTTCTTCCACTGATATGAATTTGTCCGGAAACAATAGTTAAAACGAAACTGCATTCAATATCTAAAACTCCAAGCAAATCATCTGCCGCCTGTGCTGCAATCAACATAGATTCCTCAATTTCTTCCGGAAATACCCCAATGCAAATATAATTTTTGTATGATATTGCATTAGATAAAACATTAGATTTTAATTTTATTGTATTAAAATTATCTTTGAAAAGATGTTTTACTGCAATACTATCTGCTCCAAATCGTTTCAAATAGGATGCCATTTCAAAAGTCCTTACTCCTGTTTGGTAATAGAAGTTTTTAGTATCCACTACAATTCCTGCAAGCAGAGCTTCAGCGACTTCTTTATCCAAATTAATTTTTTCAAACATATAGTAGATAATTTCTGTTACAAGCTCACATGCAGAAGACGCATAAGGTTCAAGATAAGTCAACATCGGATTTTCAACAAAATCTTTTCCTATTCTATGATGATCAATTACAACAATTTTTGAAGTAACATCTAACAAATAAGGAGCTTCTGTTGAAGCTGTTCTCGAATTATCCACCAATATAACTAAACTTGTATCCTTACATATATCATAAGCTTTTTCTGGAGAAATCATCATTTCTACATACTCAGGTTCTGCAAGTCTTATCCTATCATATACATTTCTTATTGTAATAGGGACATCTTCTAAAACCATATAACAGTCTTTTTTCAATTCTTTACAAATTCCCATAACACCGATTCCCGCTCCAAAGCAATCCATGTCCGGATTCTTATGTCCCATTACAAAAATCTCTGAAGATTCTCTTATTATATTTTCAAGTGCTTGAGAAATAACTCTTGCCTTTACTTTATTTCTTTCAACACCCTTATTGTTCTTGCCCCCATAGAACTCTAAATCTTCACCATTTTTAAAGACAACTTGAGCTCCTCCACGTCCTAATGCCATATCAAGAGCAGTTTGAGCTTCCTTATATCTTTCAAAAGGATTATTTCCACCAAGACCTACACCGATACTTAAAGTCGGTTTTATATTACCTGAAATTTCTATTTCTCTTAATTTTTCTATTATACTAAATTTATCAGTTTTTATTTTTTGTAAAATTGAATTATTTGAGATAACAATATATTTCCCATAATCATATTTTCTTACTATTGCACCTAAATTTGAAAAATAACTTATAATCAGTTTATCCATTTCAGCAGTCAATAATGTCTTAAAATCTTCGTTAGTGTTGTTACGAACATCTTCAAAATTATCAATGTAGATTAAAATAGAATTTAGAGTATCGTCTTCATATTGCTTTTGAAGTTTTGAAAATTCTAAATTATCTATCAAATAAATAATCGTATTAACTTCCCCATTATCATCATCTTTTACAACATTATAATAAACCAAATAATTAAATTTTTCTGTTTCCCAATTTACTTTTCCAGAACCTTTTTTCAAAACTTCAGAAATATTAAAATTTGAAATTTTTGAATTAATATCAATTCCAATAACATCTTTTCCTGAAAAAAGCTCTGAAAACTCTGGGCTATACCATTTAACTCTACCTTTATTGTTAAGTACAGCAATAGGAAAAGGCATCTTATAAACTACTTCACTTGCAATATTATCTAAAGAATCTTTATGTCTCTTTATATCCTCTTCATATTCAACATTTTTATTTTTTACATAGTATAAGACTACAATAAATGAAATAAAAGTCAATATAAAAGATACAATCCCAAATATTAATTTAAAATAAAGTACAAAAGCTGAGATTATAACCATAAATAAAAATAAAATATAAAAATCTGATAATTTAACTATTTTCTTTCCCATTTCACACCTCGCAAAATTGAACTATAAATTCCATAAATAACATAAACTGCATAAATTATCCCCAAAAATATTGAACAGAAACTTAGCAAATTTGCTAATATTTTATTCAACTTCTTCTGTAAAACTGCATTAGCCTTTATAAAACCTTGAACTATCATTATTCCTATAAAAACTATAATTAAATTATAGCAAATTAGAAATACCTGATAAAAATCCTCTAAACTAGTAGTAAATATCATTACAACAATTACAACTAAACTAATAAAGAAAAATTTCATATCTAGGGGTATAATAACATCATCTGAATCTTTGTAATTTTTATAAATTTTCTTGGATAAAAACAAATATCCAATAGTTCCGAAAATATATGCTATTGTAAATGAAACGGAAGGATAAATATTCATCATTCTATTGACAAAATCTTCAGCATTTTTTATATTAAAAATTTCTTTGTAATTTTCAAAACGATTCAAAAAATCACTTATGTTGTTTAAAAATAATTCATAAGACTTTGCATTAATCCTTAATAGCAAAAAATCACTTACAAGCAAAACTGTCATAACAAGAGCACTTACAAGCAAAACTTTATATCCATCTTTTTCACTATCCATTCCTTTTATAACTATAAAAGAACTAAAAACAGGTATAAGTGAAGTGAAATTTCGCAAAATAATTAAAGATAATACTATAAACATTCCTGCTGACAAGATATAAGTTCTAAAGTTTGATTTCTTGTATAAAATCACCATAGGAACAAAACTTAATAAATTTAAGATAGGAAATAAAATCATTCCTACAGCCAAAAAATAATATAAAAATATTTTTTTATCTTGCATTTTAAACCTCTATTTCATAAACTAATCTTAATAAATTTTCATTTATTAATTCTCTATAACACATATTTTTTAAAAATAATATTGTCTTTATACAAATGCATAAAGTTATTAATATTATACCATATTTCCGACTATAAATAAATGAATTGAAAATTTAATTTTCGCAAAGGTAGGTAATAAAATTTCGTATATTGTAATATAATTTAATGATTTTTTGCTATTTTATTAACAATTTCAATAATAATTTTACAGAAAATGTAAAAAAATAGTGTATAAAATTTTATGTTTTTACACACTACTTTTAACTACTTTCTGTATATAATATCTTATTGTATAATTCATAGTTCCTATGTCTTTTCTAGTTAGTCATATATAAATTATCCTATAGGAATAAAAAATATATATGGTGCTGTAAATATTGCTATGGCTAATGCCAATTTTTTCTTTTTTTCTTCTTCTATGTCAATGTTTAAAAATGTAATTCTTTTATTTAATTGATAATTTAAAATCCTTAACAATAGGATTATAGAGCACAATACTAATAATGCAAATACATTCGAAAATGGATTTCTTTCCAATGCCCTTAGAAATACATTTTTATACCAATGATATGAATCTAAATCCAAATCAATAAAATCTTTTCCTGTTTCAAGTAAGAGTAAAAATACAACAACTATTAAATCGCATAAAAAGCTAAAACAAGTTATTTGTATTATTGTTTTTCTAAGTATTTTAAAACGATCTTTCATTTTTAAATATAACATAGATATATACATTACTATTGAACATAATATAGCAGTTGCTGGTATAATAGCAATCCAACAAATAAGAATTACCCAAAAAACCCATAATGGTATGGTAAGATCAATATATCTATCGAAAGATAGAAAATATACTCCCGATAAAACACTATAAAAAGTACTCATTTCTCCCCCTTTTTATGAAGTGAGAGAATTTAATTCTCTCACTTCAATTTTTTTATTTTTTAATATTTTCATTTTTGGATGCTGAAAATTTTTCATCAACTTCTCCATCTTTGTTTTTATCTATTTGCAGAACTGTATCTTTATCTTTGTTTATCCCTGTTTTAATTACCATATCTTTTGTAACAGATATTTCAAAGGTTCTTTCATCCAATAATTTATCATTTCTATCAAAATATCTTATTGTATAACTCATTTTTTACCTTTTCTGATTAATAATATAAGAATTATCATATAGTAAAGAAAAATAAATATGGTGCTGTAAATATTGCTATGGCTAATGCTAATTTTTTCTTATTTTCTTCCTCTATATCAAGTTTTGAAAAAGTATATCTTTTATTTAATTTGTAATTTATAATTCTTGACAAAAGAATTGCAACACTCAATATCAATACCTCAACTATATTCATAGGTATCTTTACAACTAAAGAATACAAAAAAGACCCATACCAATTGAAAAAACCTAGAGTTGGTTTGATAAAAATTTCTAAAGTTCCTACAATCAAAAACATCAATATAATAGCAATTATATCGCATAAAAACCCAAAAAAAGTTACTCTGACTATTATTTTTTTTAAAGGAATTTCTACTTTCAAACATAACATAAATATACACAAAACAGTTGAATAGAAAACTAATAACATTGGTATAATAAAAGGCCACAATATAGGCAGTACCCATAAAATCCATAACGGAATAGTAAAGGTAACATCACCCCAAAATGCCGTTGAAGAGAAAACACTATAAAAAATATTCATTTTTTATCTCCTTTTTTGTGAAGTGAGAGAATTTAATTCTCTCACTTCAATAATATATTTTTTCATAAAAAAGTTTATTTTTATGAAAAATTAAATTCAAGTTATTATATCATATGAAATTCAAGATTTCAATAATAAATCAAAACTTTTTAGTGATTTTTATGCTAAGTTTTAATATGATATATAATTGAATAAAACAAGTCTTCGTTAGATATTATATAATTAAAAAATACCAAAAGTAATATACTTTTATAGATTTTTATCAAGAATTTTAAAAATGACAATCCTTTTGGGCATTCACATAGGAAGGTACATCTTCTAGATATAATTCTCCTTAAAATTTAATTTTGACAAAGAAAAACAGCAAATCTTTTGAATTGCTGTTTTAAAAATTTATTATCTATATTTTTTCATTATATACTTAAGTTTTGGTGTTTCAATAACTTCATCAATTTCAAAACCCAGTTTAGTATAAATATTTTTTGCATTTTTATTAGAATCAAAAACATTTAAAGAAATACTTTTTATATTTTCATATTTAAAAATCAAATCTATAAAACTTTTTATTGCCTCTTTTCCAAAACCCATTCCTTGCTTTTTAGGATTTATTATAAATCTACCTATATGTATATTATCTTTTTCAATTCTTACTTGTTGAATCATTCCCAAAAAATCATCTTCATTGAATATAGAAAATACATTTTCCATTTCTTTAATTTTATCATAAGTCAATGGATAGGAAATTTTTAGTCCCATCCATTGTTCTTGAAAAGCCTCTCCTCTATCATTTGACCATTCACATAAGAGAGTGGCATTTTCTCTATTTATTCCTCTTTCAAATCTAATATCCATATAAAACCTCAATTTTATTATAATTTTTATTTTCTATACAAATAATTTTCTCCTTTAAATTTAATTTGTATTTAGTTTCTCAACTCTATAAATTTAAATTTTATCTATCTTTAAGTTTTAGTATTGCAATAACTTCATCTCCATCCATGTCTCCATTTTCAACAAATCCAAATGAATGATACAACTCTTTGGCAGTTATATTTTCCTGTTCATAAGACAACCAACAATACTCTGCTTTACCACAAGGAAATGATTTAATAAAATCTAAAGCAAGTTTCATAGTTTTTTTCCCAAAGCCTTTTTGTTGATAAGTCTCATCAATCATCAAACGCCAAAGATTATAGTTTCCCTTTGCTATATTTGGAACATTTTCCCAAGTTTCATCTACATCATAGCCAATCATCAGAAAACCAACAGGTATATCGTCATCATAGATTCCAAAGGGAAAAACAACTCCATTTGCAGTAATAGTTAGATATGCTTCAATAATGCTTACGTCATTAGATGCAACAAAATTTTTTTGTGATTCAGATACCTTTAATTTAAGTATTTCCCATATATTTTTTCCATTTATTTTTTCTAAATGAAGCACAACTACCTCCAAGTTTTTTAATTTATTTTATTCTTATTATAGCATAAGATTATTTATTAATAAGTCGTTTATCATATGATTACAAATAAATGCGTTGAAAATTAAATTTTCAAAAATCAAAACCACCAGCTGAGGTGGTGGTTATGATTTAGTATCATTAAGCTCTTCAATCTTTGGAATCATTATTTCGTCCATATACTTACATATAATATTGTAAGCCTCTTCTAATTTTTCTTCATTTGATATATCAAGAAAAATTTCATTATTCCACAATGAATGATTTAATAACTGATGATCCTCACTTTGTCTTGGATCAAAAGGACGACGATTTATAATATAACATACGTCTAAATCCATTCTTTGACTTGTTTTAAAACCAAATGAAAAGAAAGCTACCAAATATGTAAAGTTTTCGCTCTCCATTTCCAACATTCTCTCATCTTTTTTATATTTAAACCCTATACTACTATATTTTTCTTCTAATCTATTTCCAAGAATATTAACTGTATTTCTAAATTCCATACAACCTCCTATAATTGATTAATAAACTTTTTAACTCTAATTTTTAAAAAACAATATAGTTATTATATATCTACAATTGTTATTATAACATATTTCTAATTATAAATAAATATTGAAAATTTAATTTTCGCAACAAAAACCCCACCCTTCCACAATGCTTCGCATCGGCTGGGTGCCCGCAAACCTTGTTGTTCCACAACAAAAACCCCAAATCTTTTATTCTGATTTGGGGGCTTTACATTATAAGCTAATTACATTTTGTTATCTATTTTTTCTTTTTTGAATAAAGAAAACCTACTAAACTTGTTACTGCTAACAATATACTTGAATTTGAAATATTAGTTTTTGGAAGACCCTTGTTAATTTTTGTATTCTTTTGTTTTGTTTGTATAACTTTATTTTTATCTTTTTTAGAATCTTCCTTCTTATTTAAAACATGAATTTGTGTTTTTGCATAACCATTTTTAAATTTAAACTCAAGATTATGATTTCCTTCTGTTAAAGAATTTTTAAATTCATTAGTAAACTCTACGATTGTACTACCTGATTTTACAGTGTACATTGATGGGTCAACAAGCTTGCCATCTAAATATACATTTTCAAAGTTTTTAACATCTTCATCCAATCTAAAGAATAATTTATGACCATCATTTTTTGTTACAGTTTGATTTTTACCATATAAAAATTCAATTATCTTAGGATTATTGTTATTTTGTTTATCTGATGAATTATTATTCTTTCCTTTTTCAAGCTTAGCTTTTAAAGAATTTACTTTTTCTTCAAGTTCTTTTATTTTTTTGTTAAGCTCATCAATTTCATTTTGTTTTTTACTTCCGGATTGTTTTGCCTTTTCTAACTCTTGCTTAGCTTTTTCAAGTTCTTGTTTGATTTTTTCAAGCTCTTTTTTAATTTTTTCTGAATCTTGTTTAGATTTTTCGAGTTCTTGCTCAATTTTTTCAAGTTCTTGTTTAATTTTTTCAAGCTCTTTTTTAGTCTTTTCTAAATCTTTTTCAAGCTTTTGTTTTTCTTTTTCCCCAACTATTGACGGAGCATTTTCTGTACTTAATTTATCTAATAAGTCTTTATTCGGAGCAGTATATCCATTCCAATTTGGTGTTTCATTTTGAAGTTTAGAGTCTTCAATCGAATTTGTAGATTTTTTACCATCTATTGCATATCCTTTTGTTTTTTTGTCAATAGTTATTGAGTCAAGAACAGCTTTTCCACCTTCACTCTTACTCATATAACTATTTCCACCACGCAAATATGCATTATCAACAGAAATTGTTCCATTACCTGAAACTCCATTTCCACCTTTACCTGCAAATCGACCATTTCCTCCAACAGCAATTAAAGTTCCTTTTCCTGTTACTGTTCCCTCTAATTTTAAAGCGTCTCCTCCATTACTTGTAAGAGCATAGCGACCGCCTGCAAAAAGTCCAAGTTTTGCATCTTTTTCAATAGTTAATGTTTTACCTTTTGCAATCTCCATTGCTCCTTGTCCTTTATATTGTTGACCTGTAGGAGCTTCATCTCCACGTATAAATACATTACCTTTTATAGTTGCATTACCTTGAACACTCACAACTGGAGTTTGTATATGTTTTGCATTTTTTCCATCAGTCAAATAATTGGCATTTGAATAAATAACAGAGTTTTGTAGCGTTGCACCATCTTTTAAAATTATTTGACCGTTTATAGAAGATCCACTTGCAAAACTCTTGTGGTAGTCATCATAATTTACTTCAAGAGTTCCACCTTTTTCAACAGTTATTTTGCCATATAGTGATGAATCTGAAAGATTAAGTTTACCACCGTCTTTTACTACGATATTTACAGAACTTAAAATTTTCATATTTACAAGGTAAAGTTCTCCTGTTACAACTAAAGTTTGAGTAGTAGGTTTATTTTCATCAATCGGATAGCCTAATTCTGAATACTTTCCACTTTCTCTTGAACCAAACCAAAGTTTTAGATTTTTTGGAACAGTTACTTCTTCTTTATTTTTTCCAAACTTTTTGATTACCCAAGGTTTCATATCCCATTCTTTTTTTGTATCAGGATGTTTTAAAGGTTTAAATTCTTTATCTACCAATCTTTCTTCAAGAGTAACTTCGTTTGAATCAAAAACTTCAAAATCTAATTCATTTGATTTTAATTTTCCATCTTTTGATTGTACAAAAACTTTATAAGTTCCTTTTTTAGAAGGAATTCCAGATAATTTAACACTATTATCTATTTTAGAGTATTTTGCTACCATACCAGAATCATCTGAAACCATTTTTGCTTCCAGTTGTAAATCATGTGTTACTTCTTTCGCATCCTTAAAATCTGAATCCGCTGGTTTTTCCTTGTCTGTATAAGCAATTTGTAATTTTACATTACTATTTTTATTTGAATTTACTCCTCCACCTGTAGCAGATGAAATAGAATCATATTTTTGTTGACCGATAATTGCTGCCTCAAATGAACCTACAATTCTTAAATAATATTTTTTTGCAGAATGATTGTCTTTTTTAACAAATTCTTTTCCTTTTCTTTCAAATGAAACAGATGTCCCATCATTAAAGACAAATTTAACTATATGTCCATCCGGTACTTTTTGTCCAAGATATAAAATTTTATTCGCTTCATCTACAAAATAAGTTGACCCAAAAACAGCAACCTTACTGCTTACTTTTCTGTATTCCTCGTCATTTACAAAGATTTGCTTAATTTGTGCAATTTTATCCTTTAATTCAAGAGAATATTTATTTTCATAATTTTTTTCTTCAATCACTTTTAATGAAAAATCATTTTGCCCTTTGTTATCAGGAGTTTCATTTGGTGTAGAAGGTTTTTTATTATTTTTTTCTTCTATTTTTATAAAATTGTCTCCATCTTTTTTAAATGAAACAGTACTTTTATCTTTAAATTCAATTTTTATAACTTCTTTATCCTTTGGATCAAGACCAAGGTATAAACAGTTATCTGATAAATCTACAAAGAATGTCTTTCCAAATACCGCAGCTTTATTATCTTTCTTTTCATATTCACTATTTTCTACAAAAATTTTTGTTATTTCCTTTAATTTATCTTTAGGTGTAATTTCATATTTATCTCTACTTCCCAGTTTACCTCTAATAAATTTTAAAGAAATATCATCTTTTTGTTCTTGTGTTGTCGTTTTTGCATTTAAAACTTGCATTTGACTAATTGGAATTAAGCACATTGAAAGACTTAAAACAATTGCTGTAAGTTTTTTCTTCATATAAACCTCCGAAATATTTTTTTAATATAGATTAATTTTCAATATCGCTATTGATTATATTATATATCAATATATAAAGTCAAGTTTTTTTATAAATTTTTTTGTAGCTTAAGATTTTATCTCTACCAGAATAGCGTATTTACTTTTTTAAGCAAATTATACTTAAAAACCCAAAAAGCTGAGAAGTTTTCTCTTCTCAACTTTAATGTTTCTAATATTTAATTTTTTTTATCTTCTTCATTTTCGTTATTATTATTTTCGTTATTCTTTTTATTTTTAAGTCTTTTTGCTTGATAAGCAGAAACAACTGCCAATAATATATAACAAGCAGTTCTAAATGGTGCTTGCATTTTCTCCGGAACGTTCATAACCAAAACAGTGGCAAACGCTGTTGCAGCAATCAAAATTAGAACAATCATCCATATAGGTTTTTTTTTTGTCTTCCATCTTAATTCTCCTTATAATTTATTTAAATTCCTTAAATTTTTCATCAATAACATGATCTTTTGTGTAAGTTTTGTCATCTTGAGAAATATTCAAATATTTATTAGGATCAGCATCAGAATCATTCCAAGTTGGGTCAACAACCAACCATTTATTATTTATACGAACTAAATTCCATGCATGAAGTCCACCTGTTGCTTGACCTGTAACTACTCTCGCTTGCAATCCTGCCATTCTTGCCATCAAATAATAAGTTTTTGCATATCCACTACAAACAGCTATCCCTTTTAACAATACTCCTTCAGAATCCATAGCATAACCAAAGTTTTTAACTAAGTCATCATATGCTTTTTTAGTTATTTCAGATTTCCCGCCATTTTTTTCATAAATAGCATTGTATTTTTCTATTGCTTCAAAAGCTTTATAATCATATACAGTTTGCTTAGCTATATAATCATTTATAGCTTTACTTTTTTCTAAATCTGACATTCCTTCTTTGATTATAGTAGGCAGAATCTTAGAAATCTTATCTAAGCATTCCTTTTGTTTAGCTTGTTTTTCTGAATCATAAGTTATTTGTAGAATTTTATTTTTTGATGAATAATTATAATTAACTACAGTTGACATAATTGGATTTTCAAAAAGAATATTCTCAATAGTGTTTATCAAAAATGACTTATCTGTTGCTTCTGGATAATTTTCAAGGCTTAAATAAGTATTTCCCTGTAAAATATTTGTTAATAAAAATTCCTCCAGTGATGATGATGCATCATAATTTGTATCAACTTTTGCAACATTCTTTTTAATATCTTCACTTAAAGAGTCTATATCTTTTTCATTAATAGTGATATTTTTATCAACTCTTCCAGTTTTAGTTGATTGTTCAATATTTTTAAGCTTATCCTCTAACTTATTCTTATAATCGCTATTAACCTTAGTTATAGTTACTTCTTTTTTAATACTTGTTCCCTTTAATGAGAAAGGTATTGTTATCTTATATTCTTGATTTCCAGTTTTTTCAGCTTTTATTTCTGAACCATGGTATTCAACGGCTGAAATTCTTTCAGTACCACCAAGAGTCAAAACAGGCATAAACTTAGGTAAATTGTCTAATGTTTCAAAAGTTAAAGTTTTTGCATCAATAGCATTTGTAATTTTACTATAGTCTATATCTTGAATCAAAGTTCTACAAATATCAACACCTGATATTAAATTTGATGCAGGTGTACAATTTCCCGAACTATCTTCAGCAACTACTATTAAATCATAGTATTTAGAAGTATCACCATTATTATTTTTAAGATCAATTGCTAATTTTTTAAGAACTTCAGGAGTAGATGTCCAATTATTTTCTGTTACTTTACCTAATTCTTCATAAATATAATATTGATCAAATTTTACATTTTTATCAGAATTTTTAGTACGTTTTAAAATGTGGTAAGAAGTGGCATCTTTAACTTGATTCCATTCCAAATTAAGTTTCCCATCACTCGTAATAGTTTTAGAAACTACTGGAGGTGTTATCCCTGAGCTTCTTCCTTTTACATTTATAACATGAACTACTGGTTTTTTTAATTTTTTTCCTGTTTTTAAATCATTATATTGAGCTAAATATAATTTTTCATATGCAGGCCATACACCTTCTTTTAAGGTTAATTCCTTGCCATCTGATAATTTGAATTTATTTTGTTTAATATTAGTAGGATTAATTGTAATCTTACCATCAAGTTTTTTACCTGATACAATAGGAGCATCTATAAATTTATATAGTTTAGCATCGCCAAATAATTTTAGAGGTGCAGCATCTAACTCGTCTCCAACTACTTCAAATTTAGAGCCATCTTTAACACTAGTATCCAACGAAATACTTTCGCCTTCTCCAACTTCAATAATATCCTTAGCATACTCTACATCATATTTTGTATTAGTTTCTGTAATATTATTTTCTTCCTTTTTTTTGTTACATCCTGAAAAAATCATCGAGCTCATCAATAAGATAGCTAAAAATGATTTTAATTTAATTTTTTTCATAATTGCCTCTTTATATTTGTTGATCAATCAGTAAATTTCTATCTTGAATAATCCCACACGCCACTATTATTTACGTGCCAGTTTCCTATCCATTCATTAGTTGCCATGTATCCTGTATCTTTTAAATAATACCAATTTTTACCAAATTGAACCCATTGATTTCTAGCATGACTACCATCGTCATATCTTAGCCACCAACCTTTTTCGCCCCATATCCATTGGCTTCCTTTTTCCCATTCTCCTCTTGAATTTACATAATAGCCGTCTGGAGTAAAAGTATCAGCATACATATGACCTACTTCATTAGAACTGGAACCTGTTCCCATATAGTACCATAAACCGTCTGTATTTACCCACTTTCCTTGAACTAAATAACCAGATTCATCAAAGTAATACCATTTTTCTCCAAGCTGAACCCATTCATTTTTAGCATAGCTACCATCAGGGTATCTTAGCCACCAGCCTTTTCCATCCTTTTTCCATTGGCCACCATTTTCCCATGCTCCACTTGAATTTACATAATAGCCGTCTGGAGTATAAGCATTAGTATACATAGGACTTACCTTATCAGCTCTATCACTTTTTCCCATATAATACCATGTGCCATCTGTATTTACCCACTTTCCTTGAACTAAATAACCAGATTCATCAAAGTAATACCATTTTTTGCCAAATTGAACCCATTTATTTTTTGCATAACTTCCATTGTCATATCTTAGCCACCAGCCTTTTGCATCCTTTTTCCATTGGCTTCCTTTTTCCCATGCTCCACTTGAATTTACATAATATCCATCTGGAGTAAAAGTATCAACATACATAGAGCCATTTAATCTATTTTCTTCTTTAGTATATCTTTCAATATAACCACCAACATAATACCAGTTATTTCCTGTCTTAATCCACTTTTCAGAAACCATATATCCTGATTTATCAAAATAGTACCATCTACCCTTTATATTCTTCCAACCATTTTTAAAATATGAGCCATCTGATAACTTATACATTTCATAAAGACCGTCATACATCCATTCTTCTTTTTTTGGATTGTTTATTATAGTAACAGTGAAGCCTTTATCTATATCTCCTGTTATCTTATAATTAGGCTTAGGATCTTTTACATTGTTTTCTATTCGTAACTTTTCTATTTTAGAAATAGAGTAATTAACATCTAAATTATATTTTCTAAGTTGTCCTTTTTCATTATATTTAGGCATTTCTATCTCGCCATAATACCATTTATCAGGATATCCCGGTAATCTACGGCCAAAATCTATATAACAACCTGCATGTCTAACTCCAGCTTCACGAGGAGATATAATAATATTCTCCTTAGGACCTATCCATTTAACTGTAACTTTTATAGTCCTCATAGTGTTTTTATTCTCTGTGTTTTTAGCAAGTGCTGTTTTTTCATTTTTAGCAACTACATCTTTATTAACTGTTGTTGCATTACTTACTGGATTTGTCATTGCAATTATTGACAACGCACATAATCCACATAATATTCCTTTAACTTTTTTCATATTTCCTCCTAAATATTGATAAATAAATTTTATCCCTCATTTATACCTAATTTAGTTTTACATAATAAGTATTATTAAAACTTAATTAGGCTAAATAATTATACCAAAAAAATTATATTTTGTAAAATGTAATAAATATTAGGTTATAGATATTTTTCACTAAATATATTCTGTCCCATATAATTATATATTATATCAAGTGTTTTTTTACTATAATTGCTGTAAAAAGTAAAGGAGAATATTTTCTCAGATATCCTACTTTTAACAGCGTATACATATTGTATAATTATTCAATTACTTAGCTTTTCTATTTAAAAAGATTTCTAAACTTAATTTTTTTCTATTTCTTCTAAATACTGTTTTTGGTATTTTTTTAGTTTTATTTAATGTTCTTATATTTGTTACTACAAAACCTTATTTTTCTTTGATTGTATATTCTATTTCATTAATATTGACTAATCAGTCAAAAGATGATATACTTTAATTGAAATAAATTGACTGATTAGTCAAGTAAGGAGGACGTATTTATGACTACTAAAAATTTTGAAAAAGTTTCAGAAGATAAAAAACAAATGATAATAAATAAAGGGATAGAGATTTTCTCAAAGTTTTCATTTGTAGAAGCAAAAACTGATTTAATAGTTAAGGAAGCTGGTATTTCTAAGGGTTTATTATTTTACTATTTTGATAATAAAAAGAATTTTTATCTATACCTACTTAATTATGCAGTAAATTTATTGACACAAAATTTAGAATGTAAAACATATTATGATTTTTTCGATAACATTTTTAGTATTATGGATCAAAAATGTAATTTAATAAAAAAATATCCTAATGAAACTAAATTTTTAAATATGGCTTCTAGGGAAACAAGCAAAGAAGTTGAAAAAGAAATTAAGGATATTTTTAGTGAATATCACAAAAAATCAAATGAAAAATTAAAAATACAAATCTCTAATTCTATTAAAATATTTAACTTAAGAAAAGATATTGATCATGAATTAGTTGTGGATGCTTTATCTTTATATATTGATGCGATTGTAATAAAACATCTCAATCAATATCAAGACAATCCAATGGATTTATTCGACAATTATGATGAATTTAAAAATAGTATTAAGAAATATCTACATTTAATGCTTTATGGATTTCTTAATACAGATTGCTTAAGATAGGAGGATAAAATGTTTTATAAAAACCCTTATGAAAACTTATCAGGAAAACTTGAAAATAAAAAGCTTATTAATGCTGGCTTTTCGGAAAAAACTTATGATACAGGAACTGTTAAACTTAACTATGTTGTTGGTCCCAAAAACGGGCCTAGTTTATTGCTAATTCCTGCTCAAATGGGAATGTGGGAGAGTTATAAAAAAGTACTAATACCTTTATCTAAAATTTTTCAAGTTTATTCAATAGATATAAGAGGACATGGAAAATCTACTTGGACACCTGGTTATTATTCTTGGAAAATTGTAGGTGAAGACTTAAAAATGTTTATCAAAAATGTAATAAAAGAAAAAGTAATTATAAGTGGAAATTCATCTGGAGGTATTCTTGCCTTATGGTGTGCAGTTAATATTCCTGAATATGTTTCTGGAATTGTTCTCGAGGATGCCCCAATCTTTTCTACAGAGATGCCAAGATTTAAAGAACAAGATAAATTTGTTTACAATGGATTAAAACATCTTGTTGACAAAATTGGAAATATTGAAGATAGAGATTTAGCAGATTATTTTAGAGATATGGAAATGCCAGCTTCTGAAAAGAGAATTAAAAAAATTCCAAATTGGTTTGCCAATTGGCTATCAAGAAAGATAAAGAAATTTCAAAACAAATACCCTAATAAACCTATTGCAGTAGGATTCCCAGATAGTTTACGACTACTTATTAAATCATTGTCTATGTTTGATCCCGATTTTTCTAGAGCTTTTGTTGATGGAAGATTTTATGATGGTATTAAGCACGAAGAAGCCTTTAAAAAAACAAAATGTCCAATAATGCTTATTCATGCTGACTGGAAAAGGTATGAAAATTTTGGACTTGTAGGAGCATTTGATGAAGATGATGCTAAACTTGCAATTTCATTAGCCCCACAAATTATATATAAAAAAGTTTCTGGTAATCATGTAATTCACGCTTTTAAACCTAAAAAATTTACTGAATTATTAACAGAATTTAGAGAAAATATCTAACTATTGCAAAAGAAAAAAGAGCTGATTTTAGATTTAAAATCTCTAGTCAGCTCTTTTTCTAAATTTCAGAATATTTTTTTATATCTCAACGATTAAAATATCTTCTTTATTCAATTTTAAACTCTTTTCAATTTTTCCATTTTTAAAATAATATGCTCACTATTTCTAAATGCTTCACATTGAGTGGGTATTCGAGAACCTTGTTGTCTCACAACAAAAGAGAAGACTTATATATTTTGATATAAAATCTTCTCTTTTTAAAAATTTGACATTCATTATTTTATTTTACATATCTCTTACATTTTGTTATAAAAATAAATTAACCTATTTCCAAAATTTATCTTCTTCCTCTTGTTGTTCTGCAAAAGTCCATACTTCTTGTATTTTTCCATTCTCTATTCTAAATAAATCAATACCGGGGTCATTTAGTTTTTGATCTTCTTTTTCAGCTAAAGAAACAACACTTGCAACAACAAAGCAATCATTACTTGCAGCCCAATTTGTAATTACTCTAAATGTACCATTGCTTCTTTTGGTAAATTCTCCTAAACGTTCTCCCAACGCCTCTTTACCTTTAACAATTCCTGAAAGTGGACCTTCTCCTCCCATATGCCATACAATATTATCAGACATTGTTTCAAAAACAGACTTAAAATCTCCCTTCAATAATGCTTCTGTATAAGCATTATATACTTTCATAATTTCACTTTTCATAGCTAATCTCCTTTCTTTTTGAGGATTGATTTTCCTCTTACTATTATTATACTTTTTAAGTCTTGACTTTAAAAGTACGAACATTTATAATACATAGTATCTGATACGATACTATTACACAGCTTAAGGAGGTTTTTATGTCAACTATTTATGATAAATGCCCTTATGTTACTACTCAGAAAGTTTTACAAGGAAAATGGGCAATTGTAGTTTTATATCATTTAAGTACAGGTACTAAAAGATTTAATGAACTTGAAAGATTAATTCCTGAAGTTACTCGAACTGTTTTAACAAGGCAACTGCGTCAATTAGAACAAGATAAATTAATCACAAGAAAAGTTTTTGCTGAAGTACCTCCTCATGTTGAATACTCTTTAAGTACATTAGGTACTAAATTTCAGAAAGTTTTGAACGAAATAGAAATTTTTGGACTAGATTATATTTCTGAACTTAACAAAATTAATAATCCAAAGGATAAATAAACTTATCTATTTAATTATGAAGTAGATTTATTTATATAAGATTTATAATATAAATTAAGTGCTTATATTTTTTATATTGTGGATAAAAAATGTAATTTCATTAGATCCACAAATTACATATAAAAAAGTTTCTACTAATCATGTAATTCACTCTTTTAAACCTAAAAAATTTATTGAATTGTTTACAGATTTTAAAGAAAGTATATAAATGTTGATTTATTAATATCTATTTAGAACAAAAAAAGAGCAGATTTTGAGATTAAAACCTCTAGTCAGCTCTTTTTCTAAATTTCAGAATCTTTTTTTATATCTCAACGATTAAAATATCTTCTTTATCCAACTCTAAACTCTTTTCAATTTTTCCATTTTTAAAATAATATGCCCCACCAACGCTTATTGGCTCGTCTTTTGTTATTGAATTTACCAAAAGCACATTATCCGATGCTAATTTAGATTGCTTAGCATAATCATATTGTTCAGTATTTTCCCATTCATCTTTTGAGAAATTACAATAAACAGGCCAAAGCAAAATTCCATTTGTTTTAAACTTTTCAGAACAAATCCACATATCTCCACATAAGGTAATTTTAAATTCTCTGTTCTTATAGATAAATGTATCTGAAAGCTCTCCTTCACAATAATGTTTATCAGTAATGGAATATTCTTTCCAATTTTTAGTAATTCTTCTATAGTTGTGGATTATTTTTCCCTTTTCAATTACTACAAAAGAAGAAAAAATCTGCTCTCTTTCTCTTTCGATATATCCGACACCAAGATCAATATTGTATTTTTCACTAAGATTTTTTAATTTTTCCATTATTGTAGAATATTTTGTAATTGCAATGTCTTTATCTATTTCATAATTCCAAGAAAGAGAGTCAAAGCCTTGCAAAAAAGTTTCTCCAAAACAAAGTAAATCTACTTTCTCATTAGCAGAGATACTCGCCTTTTCTATTTTTTTAATATTATATTCAATTTCTCCATTTTTAAATTCGTAAGAAACCAGTCCTATTTTCATAATATCTCCATTAAAATATTTTTGACATCATATATTCATCAACATACTTTCCATTTACATACATTGTCTTTTTCTTAATTCCCTCGATAGTAAATCCGCTTTTTTCATATAATTTTATTGCAGATACATTTTCACATTCAACTGTCAACTCTAGTCTTATAATTTTGTTTTTAACTGCCCAATTATCAAGCATTTGAAATAGTTTTGTTCCTATTTTTCTATTACAGTAATTTTTTTGTATCCCAATTATCACATAGGCAGTATGTCTTATTCTCCTAAAAGCACCCCTTTGGGCAGATAAAAAGCCTACTATTTTCTCGTCCTCTATCGCTCCTAAAAATAAATTATTTTCATCTTTTAAATTTTTTACAATTTTTTCCTCATTCCAAACTCTTTCGTCAGGTTCAAACATCATAAAATCCGTTTCACTGTCAATAATTTTAAGACAATTATAAAACTCTTTAGCATCAATATCAATCAATCTTCTAATTTCCATAAATTTCTCCATTTTTTAATTTCATTTAATATATTTATTTTATCATATAATTAGAATTTATCAAAAATTTTTTTGTAATTTTTTTGTTTTTGTAGTATAATCAAATTGCAAGGGAATTTCAATAAGATAATCCTTGTAAATTGTTGTTTAAGGAGGCAATATGAAAAGTATAAAAATTGATGAGTTTAAAAACTTTAAGTTTTTGGGAAATTTACATTTAAGTAAAAACGAAAAAAATCTATTCTATAGTGTTTCTAATATGAATTTAGAAAAAAATTCTTATGAACACAGAATTTATAAAATGGATTTGGAAACTAAAAAGTCCTTTGTTTTTACTAATGGTGCTAAGGAAAGTTCTTTCATTGAGCTTTTAGACGGTTCTATTCTCTTTGCAGGTGATAGAGAAGGTAAAAAAGACGAGTCTGATACAACTAAATTTTACAAAATATGTACTTCCGGTGGAGAAGCTGTTTTAGACTTTACTGTTCCTGCTTTAGTAAATACAATAAAACAAATAAATGATGATGAATTTTTAGTTTTAGCTAATTTCAATAGAACAAAAGAATTAGAAAAAATAGAAAAAGAATCTAAAAAAGAAGAAAACAAAGAAAAAACTTATGATGATTCTAAGGATTACCTAGTTGCAACTGAAATACCTTTCTGGGGAAATAATATAGGCTTTACAAACGAAGATAGAAGCAGACTTTATCATTTCAACAAAAAGACTTCTGAATTTATTCCATTAAGCGATGATATCACTGATATTTATGGTTTGGAATTAAATGAGGACAAAACTAAGGCTGTTTTTATTGCAACAACTTTTACAGGAAAGATGCCTCTTGTAAATGAGGTTAAAATTTTAGATATCAAAACTAAAACAGTTGACCTTTTAGCAAAAGATTATTCTTTTGCTTATGCAAACTTTATTGATTCTGAAAACATTATAACCGTAGCAACAGATATGAAGGAATATGGTATAAATGAAAATTCAAATATCTATATTATAAATATTAAAGATAAATCTTTTGAAAAAATTGTAAATGACAATTTTGATATGTGTATGAATAACTCTGTTGGAACAGATATGAGATTAACTGGTGGTAGAAGTGTTTTAGTAAAAGAAGGATTTATGTACTTCATAAATACTGAAGTAAATAGTTCATATATTTATAGAATTGACAAAAATGGAAATCTTGAAAGATTAAACGAAAAATCAGGTTCTATCGATTGTATCGATATTTCAAAAGATGGAAAAATTTATGCTGTTGCACTAAAAGATTCTAATTTACAAGATATTTATGAAATTTCTATGGAAGAAGAAAATAGAATTTCCTTCCACAATGATACAACAGAATATTCACTTTCAGAAATTGAAGAAATCAACTTTACAAATGATGGAATTGGATTTATAGGATATGTTATGAAACCTGTTGATTATAATCCAAATAAAAAATATCCTGGTGTGCTTCATGTTCATGGAGGCCCTAAGACAGTTTTCGGAAAAATATTCCATCACGAAATGCAATTTTTAGCAAATAATGGATATTTTGTATTTTTCACAAATCCTAGAGGATCTGACGGTAGAGGTAAAGAATTTGCAGATATTCGTGGAAAATATGGAGAAATTGACTTTGATGACTTAATGAAATTTACAGATGATGTAATTAAAAACTATCCCGCTCTTGATGAAGAAAGACTTGCCATTATGGGTGGAAGTTACGGTGGTTTTATGACAAATTGGGCAATTGGACACACAAACAGATTTAAGGCTGCTTGTTCACAACGTTCAATTTCAAATATGACTTCTGAATTTTTACTTACAGACATAGGATATTATTTCATTGATGACCAAATTTCTGCAACACCTTGGAATAATTATGAAAAATTATGGTATCATTCCCCGCTTAAATATGCAAATAAGGCACAAACACCAACACTTTTCATCCATTCAGATGAAGATTATAGATGTTGGATACCTGAGGGAATTCAAATGTTCTCTGCATTAAAATATCATGATGTACCTGCAAGACTTGTTATGTTCAAAGGTGAAAATCATGAACTTTCAAGAAGCGGTAAACCAATGCATAGAATAAGAAGATTAAAAGAAATATTAGAATGGTTTGATAATTATTTAAAATAATTTAGAGAATTATCAAGATTAGACAAAAAGAGCTATGTTAAATTTTCACAACATAGCTCTTTTTTCATTATAATTTTGTTTAAAGCCCAATTCTTTTTAAATTTTCAACAGAAATTGTATCCATTTTATAGTCAAAATCCGTTGTCGTACCAAAATACTCTCCATTAGTCAAAGGCTCATAAACCAAAACCGTTTTAATTCCCCTTTTCTTTGCAGTTTTTAAAGGAGCTTCAGTATCGTCAAAGAATATAATTTCTTCTGTATCTTCATTATGTTTTTTTATTGCCCAATCATAATATCTTTCATCATCTTTTAAATATCCACAATCATCACAAGTTTGGATATAGTCAAAATACTTCATAAGTCCTGTTCTTTCTAAACAATTTTTACAAAGTCCAATATTTGTAGCAGTATTCAAAGAAATCTTATAACCTTTTTCTTTAAGATAATCCAAAGCATTCATCACATTATCTTTTGCTCCGAAAATTTCGTCGTATCCCTCTTTTACATATTTTAAATTTTTGGCATAAATTTCATCCGGAGTTAAATTGAGATTATAATATTTTCCTATTGCTATTCCTCTTGCATAAAGTTTTTTTCCTTTAAACAACTCTTTTAGTTCATCCGTTTCTTCTAAATTCATCTCTTTAAGAAAATATGAACAACTTCCAAACCATCCCCCAATAGAATCAATCAAAGTCCCGTCCATATCAAACATTATACACTTCATAATTTCCCCCTGATATTCAATATATAATTATGATAAAAAAATATTGATTTATCATAATACGAAAAGTCCCATTCATTTTATCATATTTTAGGTAATTTCTCAAATCATTATATACTAAATATATTATATTATAGGGTCTACTACTTTAAAAAAATAATCTGCAATCTCTTCTGGACTTTCTTCCATTTGATTTTTTATCCACCACTTTATTGTTTCCACAAATGTACAGCAAATATGATTTTTTAAAAATCTTTTAAACTTTTCATCTTCAGTCTTTTCAATAAAAATATACTCATCAATCAGCTTATCCAGATATTTTTTGAAATAACTCAAAAACAAATCATTACTTTCACAACTTAAAACTTTTATAAATTTTTCCTTATTTTCCTTTAAATGATAAAGTATATGTGTAATTAAAATTTTAGGATTTTTCTTTGAATTTTCAAAAATTTTTGAACATTCTCTACTTAAATCATTAGAAAATATATGTTCAAACAACTCACGACAAATTTCTTTTAATAAATCATCTTTTGTTTCAAAATGAGAATAAAAAGTACTCCTACCTATATCTGCCAAATCAATAATTTCTTGAACTGTTATTTTATTATAATTTTTCTTGGATAAAAGATCAGTAAAAGCCATAAAAATTGCTTTTCTAGTTTTAATTTGCTGTCTATTCATAAAATCCTCCATACATTTTTAAAAAAATGTTCAAAGTATTACTATTTTAATTAATTGCTTATTGATATATAATATCTATAGTGATACAATTAAATCAAACAAAGTGTTCGTTATTAAATTAATTGTAGCATTATAAACAGAAAAAATCAAGGAGGACTTATGATAAATAAAATTTCAAAATTATTCAGTGGTTTACACTTTACTATCATTTCAATAGTATTTTTTATACTAAATGTTGTCTTAAATCTTTTAAAGATAGAAACTGCATTTAAACCGGTATGGATAAGTATTGTTATATCTGCTTTCCCTTTTTTAGTTGGGGCTATTAAAAATATAGTAAAATTTAAAATAAAAAATTCACTTTTAATCACAATTGCAGTAATCGCATCCGTATTTGTTGGAGAATATTTTGCAGCAGCTGAAATTGCAATTCTTATGGCAATTGGAGAACTTTTAGAAGACTATACAGTTGACAGAGCCAAAAAAGGTCTTAATGATTTAATTTCTTCCGCTCCAAAAAAAGCAAAGAAACTCATTAAAACTAATGATTCTTATACTGTTAAAGAAGTTCCGATTGAAGAAATTGAAAATGGAGATATAATCAGAGTTATGCCTGGGGAAATAATTTCAGTTGATGGAATTATAAAAGAGGGTTTTTCTTCTATTGACCAATCAATTCTAACAGGAGAAAGTTTACCTGTAGATAAAACTGTTGGAGACGAAGTTTTCTGTGGTTCTATGAATTGTTTTGGAAGTATCGACATCGTGGCAAAAGATGTTGAAAACTCTTCTTTACAAAAATTTATCGACTTGGTTGAAAGAGCTGAAAAAGAACAAACTCCTATGCAGACTCTAATTGATAGACTTGCTGTTAAGCTAGTTCCAACTGCACTTTTAATTGCAATTGCAACTTTTGCAATAATGATGTTATATAAATTTGATTTATATACTTCAATAAATAGAGCGGTTACAGTTTTGGTTGTATTTTGCCCTTGTGCTCTATTCTTATCAACTCCAACAGCTGTTATGGCTTCAATCGGTCAAGCTAGTAAACATGGTGTAATTATAAAAACATTTAATGCTCTTGAAAAACTGGCAAAAGTTAATAAAATAGCCTTTGACAAAACTGGAACTTTAACTTATGGAAAATTAAATGTAAATGATATAGAAAATTTTTCAGACTTTCCCAATGAAAAAATAATGTCCTTAATCTCAAGTTTAGAATCAAAAAGCGAACATCCTATCGCAAAATCCATAACAGAATATTTAGATGAAAAAAATATCAAAAAAGAAAATGTTGAAAACTTTAAAATGAAAATTGCAAGAGGTGTTGAAGGAGAGATTTTAGGAAATAAATACTTCTGTGGTAATGAAAAATACTTAAAAGAAAATAATATAAATATCAAAGAAAATGTAAAGGAAAAAATAGAAAAATGCTCAAGTGAAGCTAAAAATATAATTCTTTTTGGAGATGAAAAAGAAGTTTTATCAATCGTAACTCTATCCGACACTCTAAGAGAGAACGCAAAAGAAATGGTTGAAAATTTAAAAAGCTTTGAAATTGAGCCACTACTTCTAACAGGAGATAATCTTTCAACTGCAAAATATTTTTCTGAAAAAGTTGGAATAACAGAAGTTAAAGCAGAACTTTCCCCTGAAGAAAAATTTGAAAACATAAAAAATTTAAAAGAAAATAATGTTGTCTGTATGATTGGAGACGGCATAAACGACGCTCCTGCTCTTAAACTTGCAGATGTTTCAGTAGCAATGGGAAAAACAGGTAGCGACATTTCAATCGAAAGTGCAAATATTGTGTTAATGGGACATGATGTTTCAAAAATAGTTTATCTAAAAAAACTTGCCAATGCAACAGTAAAGACGATAAAATTCAACATTATCATATCTCTTTTAATTAACTTTGTAGCAGTAATTTTATCAGTACTTGGAGTTTTAAATCCATTAGTTGGCGCAATAGTCCACAATCTAGGCTCAATACTTGTAATTTTAAATGCGTCATTATTGTATGATAGAAAATTTAATTAGAAAATATACAAATAAAGAAATTTTAAAAAGAGAAGTTTGTTTTACTTCTCTTTTTAATTTGACTATTTTAAATAACAGCTCTACTAAAATAATTATATTTCTAAAACTTTAATTCAATCTTTAGTATTCATTTTGACTTCTGAAATCAAAACACCATTTTCATTATTTTTTAACATTTTAGAAACTAAATTTTCAGAAAAAGTTACAGTACTATTATCTATATCAGCCTCAAACATATCTGAATATTTTTCTTGCAACAGTTTTGATAGAATACTACTAATACCACAGTTCAATAATGCAATTTTAGTTTTATCATCTGTTCCATATTTTATATTCAAATAAAGAGACTCTTCAATAAGTTCTAAAGAATATAGAATTTCTATATATTTTACTATTTCATTATCTATAAAATCATATTCTTCTTTTAACCTTACAATTGCTAAATTAACTTTTGTATATTTATCTTTTTCACTAATATCAGTCCAACAAGGATTGTATCCCCCTCTGGTTTTGTCCCCCCATTTGCCAACATAAACAATTCTTGATTGCTCTTCTATTAGCGTATTCCAATATCCAACTATTTTGTTTATCATATCTTTTATAGTTAATCCAATAATTCTCCAATTAATTAACATCTTATAAAATTTTTGAGCTTCAAGTTCCCTCAAACGCTTTAGGTTATTATATTTTCCTTTACTATCATTAATTTTAGAAAAAAATAAATAGTCTATTATATTGAAAACCGTATCTATACTTTGAGCTTTATTTACATTTTTTATCTCATTATCTATTTTTTTCTCTATTTCTAGTATATCAAATATATTAATATTATTTTCAAAACATAATTGTCCAACTTTTGTTTTTGCTTTATTAGAATTATTAGCAGTTATATCATCACAATGAGAAATGTTTTCTATAATATCTTCAGCCTTTTTCTTTTTACTTTCATCAGAATCAGAATTAGTTAGCAATGGATTTTTTATATCGTCAGTAATTTTATCATCATCTTCAACTAATATTTTTAGTCCTTTGACAAAATTTTCTACCTTAGAATTTTGTCTACAATATTCTCCTTTAACAATGTGAATTTCTGGCAATAAGTATTTTAAATTTCCAGTTTTACTATTAAAAATTTCTCCGAATCTACATACCCTTCCAACTAAATTTTTAAAAGACGATGGCGACAAATAACTCCTCCCTTTATAAGGATCTAATATAAACATCTTTGTAGCAGGAATATTTACTCCTTCAAGTAATGTAGAATTAGCAATAAGTAATTTTATTTCTGGCACAGTAACATATAAGTCCTCTATAAAGTATCTTATTGGTTCAGGTATTGAACCGTGGTGATAAATAATTCCCTTCTCGATAAAATCAGCTAATTTATAGTCTTCATGCACATACTCACGCAAATCACTAGCAGCTTTATTAAGTTTAAGTATTTTCCTTTCAGGGAGTTTAGAAAATAATTTATGTGCAAAGTTTTCCAGTTTCTTAGGACTGTTTAAATATATTATATTTTTATTATCACAATTAGTAATAACAACATCTGCATCATCTCCTAATTCATCGACCTGTAATTCAATTAACTTATCCTTCATTGTAGAATATTGGTCTAGCAAAACTTTCTTATTTTTTTCCAAGTCATAAAAATAAAACGTTTCAGACTTAACACTTTCAACAACACTATACCATTTAGCATCATTAGTGATATATTTAATATTTAAGCTTTCTTTTGATTTTAAAAATGGAGTCAAATATTTACAAATGACATTTTCATTTCTTTTTTTGCAAATAATAATAACTGAGGTTAAAATTAAACTACGTGTATTTTCTTCTGAAAATCCATCTAAAATGTTATGTGCTTCATCAACAACCAATAAATCGAATTTCAAATCCGGATTGTCCTGTAATAATCTCAACAATCTTTCTTGAGTTAATACAGCAATTATTTTCTCATCCTTCACATTATACATTTCAGGATAAGTTATTATTTTTCTGTATCCAAATTTATTTAAGATTCTTTTCTTGGTTTGTGCCAAAAGAGATTTAGTAGGAGAAATTATACATATTTTTTTAAATTTATTTTGATCAATAAAAGATAATATCAATTCTGTTTTTCCATAAGAAGTTGGAGCTACAATAATCTGAGATTTTAATTTTAATTCAATTGCATCCTTAAATAGTTCAGATTGTCCTATTGTTTGATATGAATTATTCCATTTAAATCCATCACTTATTATACTATTTATTTCAGTGTATAAATTTCCATATTTCTCTGAATAATTTAAGTTGTTTTCTATAAATTTAGATATAGGGATAAGTCCTTTATTTAAACTTAATTCATACAATGGTTTATAGTCATCAGTTATTTTGCTATACAACAAAAATAATCTATATCCTAATTTCTGAAGATTTTTATCTTCCAATCCAGTCAAAAAAATTCCTATAGATAATATTTTTTCTAGTTCTATATCAGATAACTTTACACCTATCTGTAACTTTTTATATAGTTCTGGAAATTCAGTGTTATAAAGCTTTCTCAATGTTAATTTATCCACTTCAAACCTCCTATATCAATTTTATTAAATAGTTTATAATCGCTTGATATGTTTGTTTTTGTATTGCAATTAATTTCAATTTTGAAAATTTATTAGAGGCTAATATTGAATTGTATAGTTTCTCTAGTTCTATTGAATCTATTGTAGAGTTAAATAAACAAAACACTGTTCCCCCTAAAATAACATTTTTATCGTTGCTTGAACATGAGTTACCACTTTTATTAAGTATATTAACTATAGTATTTTTTTCACTAGTATCATCTAATGCACTCCTAACGCTATTCACTGCATTTAACCATAATTGTGAATTATGCATATTCAGACGTGTATATAAATCTCTTTTAGCAGTATTGATTCTTTCGCATACCTTCTCAGTAGAAGTTTTTATTTTTCCTAATTCACCCGCTTTTGATTCTATAATCCATAAATCTTCATTAGAATCAACAGCAATAATATCGAAACCCTTTTTCACGTGTCCTTCTTCTAAATTAAAAAATGGCGAAACTATTTTAATATCAGTGAATTCTCTAATCATCACATTTAGCAACAACTCACCTATCACGCCTACTTTTCTTTTTATATCACTTGGAATTCTATGATTTACCAATTCTTTTATTGTTTCATCAAAAGAATGATAAATAAGTCCTGACCCAATAGCATATTCTCCATGACATATGTTTACTAACTCATCACTTATTTTTTTCTTTAATTCATCGGATAAAGCTTGAACTTCTAATATTATAGTTTCTCCAATTTTTCTTTCAACTACACCATTCATAATACTTTCCTTTACCATTCATACCTATACTTTATACTCTCCAGTAACCTCTATAATCATTTCATCATGCCAATTTTCTTTTTCTATAGGCATTTTGTGATATTTATCAAAAATATCATAAAGATACTTATATTTAACTTTATTTTCAATTATTTTCTTTAAAGAAGTTGTATCCATTGAAATAATCTTCATCCCTGTAATAGTTTCTTCATCTCTTGTATATGGTATTATCTTTCTATACCTAAAATCAGAAATTACATTCTTATCCAAATATGTGCTTACAAATAAACTATAATCAAAAGGATTATTAAATCTAATCCTATAATCTCCTAAATGTCTTGAAACTGGTTCCATTTCCATTCTTCTTTGATTATTTCTATCCGCAAGTGTTGCTTCAAGTAATAATGAGTGCTTTGGATAAAATACACACGAATCATACTCATATATTATATCTGCATATCCTCCTGCAGCGTGGGTCTTTGGTAATAAATTAGCCTCTAATGATAATTTCATAAAATCTAGAATATTACCTTGTCTTTCACTTATCTTATACCATATAATTCCTAAGATATATTCAAAAATTGTTGGTATAGTAGCCTCATCTGTAACAAGTTCCTCAATTCTTTTATCATCTCGGTTTTCAAAACAGTTTAGCAACTCTATGAGTACAGAATCATTAAATTTCTTATCAATCAATGTATTAAACCTTCTATATCGTTCATCATTTATATAAGTTACAGCTTGTTCAGAACTATTGATTTTAATTCCTAAATCTTTACTTAAAGCTATATATACTTTACTTATGTCAAGCTTGAAAGCTTCCGATATATCTTCCAATTTAACGTTATATTTAAGTTTATCAGATATACTAAAAGTATCTGTACAAAGAACATCAATAATCTCCTTAAAATAATACTTTGAAAGTATATCCAACTTAATAATGTGATCTTCAAAAATTAATGTATCTGTAATATTAAAATATCTTCTATTCAAATCAAAATAATCAAACAATGTTGCCTCTGCTTTAAACACATGTAGGTACTTAAAAAATACTTCTTTTAAATCTCGTTCATTTGTACAATATAAAAATGGACATTTATTATTAATTGACGCCTTTCCGTTCTTCCTTATAGTTCCAATATTTGTTGTTTTAAAAAATAATTTCTTCCATAATATTCCAGGTTTATGTTTTATATTCTTTACAGAATTTAATAGAGATTCATAGTCACTACCACCATCCAGAAATATATTTTTTACACTCTCATATAATTTATAATATGGTTTGTCATAGCTTCTACTTTTTCGGTTCATCCCAATCAAGCAAATTACATTTTCATCAACCTTAGAAGCAATAAATTCTTCTTTAGCAATTATATAATTATCCATCTGCATGAGCCTCTTATAAATTATATCTTCCAGTGAAATTTCATCTTTTCTATATAGCTTTATATCTGATATAATTTGCACTAAACTGTTATCATCTATAATTAAAGGTACCAGATAAGTAAACTCATCATAACTTAAAAAATCCAATTCAGTCAAACACTTTATAACAGCAATAAATGGTCTAACTTTGCAATCACTTACTTCTATGCTAGTTTTAAGTAGTTGCTTTAGGTAAATAAAGCTATCCCTATTAATATTAAATACATTATTAGTATCATAGATTCCATCACTAGTTACCTTAAGCAACTCTCTTCCCGCTTCCGTAATTAATCTATCTTCTGTAATTAAACCAATATTAACTAATCCAGATGTTTTTTCTCTAGCATCTTTATCTTTTCTATTCGCTTCTCCTGATAAAAATTTTCTACTTTTCATAAAATCATAATATTTTTCTTGCAAGTGATTGTTCCATTTCCAAGTTGACTCTTTTATCTCTTCATTATGAAATTCATCAAGAAGTAATAATTGCTCTTCTATTTTCAAGTTTAATTTCGCTGTCCTAAAACTTGTAGTTCCAATAACCCAACAAAAACTTTTGTAAGAAATTCTTTTATTAATCATTTAACTTTCCCTCCAATCTATAGGATAATTAGTAATTAAAACTTCTTCAGTAATACTGTGCTTATTTTTTCTATGATAATTACTATTAGAATAACTTTTATTTAAGTAATGCAAGTAATGCCCTCTTTTTTTAATCCATTTAAGCAAAATATTATTTCTTTTATTTTTACTTTCTAAAACATTAGACAAGGCAAATCTCAAACCTTTTATATTAGCTTCATCTAAAAAATGAAGCAAATCTTTTTCATCTATATCAGTCCACATTCCATTCTCATTATAAGTTGCATTTGTTATTAAATATGGTGGATCACAATATATAAAAGCGTCTTTAGGTAAATCTTCTAATGAAATTTCTCTAAAATCCTTTTTTAAAAACTTAACATCTTTACTTTTCAATTTTTCAGAAAACAAAATTAATTTGCTTCTCATTTTAGAATTAAAATCTCTCTTACCAACAGGAAGGTTAAACATTCCCCTTTGATTAAAACGAATTTGATTGTTAAAAGAATATACAATTAACACATATAGCATCAAATAATCAACTACTCCATTAATTAACTTTTTATTAAAAGAATCTCTTAGTTTCAAGAACTTATCTTTATTATACTCAGCTAATCCTTTACTACTATTACATCCATAATAAGAATAACCATACAAAGATGTATTTGATAGACTAAATTTATCAATAATATTCTCTATATCCTGCAATAAATCTTTAGTATCTTTTTCTTTAATAAATTTGATTAACTCAATCATTTTGTCATTAGAATCATTAAAAATCAATTTTGGAGATATAGAATTTATACCGACATTCCCTCCTCCAGCAAACAAATCAACAAATAATTCTTTTTCTGCAAATAAAGGTTGTAATTGATTTAACAACTTAAATTTTCCACCAATATAATTAAATGGACAAGATATATTAACTTTCTTTTTCTCCTCTTTAAACACTTCACACAGAAATAATCTTTCTTTATTACCTTTTATATTTGATTTTCCAGTCGAAAAACTTTTATAATCTGATTCAAATATAGTAACTTTTCCTTTTTTACTGAGAATTCTAATTATATCAGCATCTGATAACTTTGCATTAGACCTGTCATTTCCTTTATCGAACATATTATTATATGAAAGTAAAATATATTTAGTATTTGCTTTTACAATTAACTCTTCAAATGCTTTTGTAGCACTAATCCTACAATAATCACTCTTTAGCAATGTCCTATCCATCTTCCTAGCAACCCCATAAACTTCTGGTTTTTCCCATCTCGCAACATTTTCTAATAGATGATAAGCATCACAATACTGTCTTGAATTATACGGTGGATCTAAATATAGTAAATCTCCTTTAATATCTTTAATTAGCTTGTTTGCATCAAGATTATAACAAATATTATTAGGGTTTATCGTCATCTCAGGTAATATTACATTTAATATAAGAGATTTTTTAAGTACTACATTTTTCCTATAAGCATCATAATGTCCGACTGTATTAGCAATCTTATCCATTGCATATAATAAAGATGTAATTAAAATTGTATATTCTTTAAAATTTATTTCCTTATTTTTATACTTAACTTCTATATCTTCTCTTATAAATCCTATTTTACTACAATCATCTGCAGAAAAATAAGTATTTGCAAAATTTTCTCGCATATAATTATTCTCACTTGTTTCCAATTGATTATAATTATATATAATTTTAATTATTTTTTCACTTGAATATTTTTCATATCCAAACCATGCATAATTAGATATATAATTACTGTATAACAAATCATTTGTAATAATTATTTTATCTTTAAATGCATTTGCAACAGCTCCAGTTCCACTAAATATATCAATAACTACATTTACATTGTTACAATTATCGTTAACTGTTTTTCTTATAAAGTTAGAAAGAGAATATTTATTCCCTAAATATCTCCTATTATTTATATTAATTTTAGTTAATCCTAATTCAGATATTAAATTATCTGTATCTTTTGATTTTGATAATTTGTCTTTTTTCAAAAATTTCTTTAAAGTTTTTACTACATTATCATTCCAAATATACCTTCCTGTTTTATTTTTAGTAATTTTAATATTTGATTTGTGTATCAATTTGTATAAATATGACTTGGAAATTTCTAATTCTTTTATTATATCATCTATATTGTTAAACATCATCTTTCATCCTTGCTTTATCATTCATTCAATAGTCATTATAACATATTTTTTATACTTTTTTCTATATTTTATACTTAAAACTGATGCTAATTGCATCTAAAAACAGGATATAATATTTTAAAAAATATCTATATCACTATAAACATTACATATACATTGCAAAAAGACTAAAAATATGTTATCATTTTAGAATAATTTTAAACATTTTTACGGAGGATATAATGGTTAAAAGCAATGAAATAGATATGATAAATGGAAAGACCTTGAAAAAAATGATATTTTTTTCAATTCCAATTATCTTTACAAGTGTTTTTCAATTACTTTTTAATACAATAGATATAATAGTTGTTGGACGTTACTCTGGAAGTACCGCACTTGCAGGAGTTGGTGCGACTTCATCACTAATAAATTTACTCGTTAGTTTATTAATTGGAATTTCTATGGGAATCAGTGTTACAATGGGAAAATATTGTGGAGCAAGAGACTATAAAAATGCGTCTGACACTGTTCACAATGCAATTGGTCTTGCCATTATTTCCGGAACAATTTTACTTTTCGTGGGACTTATTGTTTCAAAACCTATGTTACATCTTATGGGAACACCTGATGAAATAATAGATTTGTCCGCACTTTATATGAGAATAATCTTTTTAGGAAGTCCCGCTGCAGCCATATATAATTTTGGTGCAGCACTTTTAAGAGCAATTGGAGATACAAAAAGACCACTTTTTTTTCTAATAGTTTCCGGTATTTTAAATGTTTTTTTGAATTTATTTTTTGTTATAGTTTTAAATATGAGTGTTGATGGAGTAGCAATAGCAACAATAATTTCTCAATATGTTTCAGCAATTATGATGATATCATTCTTAACAAAAAATGTAGGTTATATGCATTTGAATTTAAGAAAAATAAAATTGCAAAAAGATAAAGTTATTAGTATTTTAAGAATAGGACTTCCAGCTGGACTTCAAGGTATTGTATTTAGTATCTCAAATGTATTGATTCAATCTTCAATAAATACATTCGGAAAGCTCGTTATCGCAGGAAATACAGCAGCGATAAATATTGAAGGCTTTGTATATATGTCAATGAATTCAATTTATCAATCAACACTTAGCTTTACAAGTCAAAATATGGGAGCAAAAAAATATCATAGAATAGATAAAATTTTATTGCAAGGTCTTGGAATTGTTGCAGTAGTTGGTCTTGTACTAGGTGTTGGTGCATATTCTTTAGGAAATATTCTACTCGGAATATTCACAGATGATCCAAAAGTAATTATGTATGGACTTAACAGAATGAAAATTGTTTCAGCAACCTATCTACTATGTGGGCTAATGGACGTAACAGTTGGTTCTCTAAGAGGAATGGGATACTCCATTTTACCAATGGTCGTTTCTTTAACGGGTGCTTGTCTGTTTAGAGTAATTTGGATATTTACTATATTTCAAATTTATAAAACACAAGAATCCCTTTACATTTCCTATCCAATTTCTTGGGCATTGACAACCACAGCACATATCTGTTGCTATTTAGTGATAAGAAAAAAATTATTAAAACAAAATGAAAAAGGAGCTCTCGCTCCTTAGAAATGCAGACAAAAATGTCTGCTTTTTTTGTGTAGATAATAATTCTAATTTATATATAAACATTATGAAAAATCTACCATTCTATTCTAATATTAAGCTGATTTAATTAAAAATATTATCTATAATAAATATTTATAACATCTATAAGAAATTCTAATAAAATAATTTATGAAATTTGATTAAAAATATTCTATTAACAACAAATCGAATGTGAATAATGTGTTATAAGATAAAAATTTATAATAATTTGATAATCTTTGTATGGACAATTAAATTTATAAATGTTATAATATTGTCGAAAAAATATTTAATAAGGAGTGACTATGATGAAGAAAAGAATGATATTTTTTTCGACAATTATGTTTCTTGTACTAAGTATGTCATTGAGTGCTTGTAGTGGAAAAAAGTCTGAAGAAAAAAATACAAATGTAACAGAAAAGTCAAATCAAAAAGGAGGAACTATGACTTTAGCAATAGGTTCAGACCCTACTATTGTAAATCCACTATACGCTAATGACAGAGTTTCTTTAACAATTTCACATGTGTTATATGATCCACTTTATACCGTCAAAAACGGAAAAGCAGTTTTTGATAAACTTGCTGAATCTTTAACACATTCTGATGATTATCTAACTTATACTTTAAAATTCAAACAAAATATTAAGTGGCACGACGGAAAACCACTTACTGCCGAAGATATGATGTATACTCTTTCAGTGATTCTTGATGAAAAACAAAACGCAAAAGGCAGAGGTGCTCTGATTTCAGGTAGTGAAAAAGTTGAATTCAAAAAGATTGACGATTATACAATAGAATTTAAACTTCCCAAAGTTAATATGTCTTTTATTCAAAATCTTTCAGAGATAAAACCTATACCCAAACATATATATGAAGGACAAGAAAGTATAGAAAAAAGTCCTAATAATAGCACACCAGTTGGAAATGGATATTTTAAATTTAAAGAACAAAAGACAGGCGAAACATATCAAGTTGAAAGAAATGATGATTATTATGGAGATAAAGCTTTGTTAGATGGTATTGTTTACAGAGTAATACCAGATGCCAATGCAGTTTCAGTAGCATTAGAAAGCGGAGAAATTAGTGCCGGATATGTAAAGGCTAATCAAGTAGAAAAATATAAGAAAAATGATAATTTAAATTTAGTTACTTTTTCTGAAGGAATGGTAAATAATATATTTTTCAGAGTAAATAACGAAAGAATTAAAGATGTAAGAGTAAGACAAGCTATAGCCTATGCTATTGATAAAGAAAAATTACTAAAAGGTTCATATAACGGAACTGAATATGCAAGTGTTGCTCATTCTCCATTTTCACAAGAGACCCAATACTATACTGATGATGTAGAAAAATATTCTTATAATATTGAAAAAGCAAAAGAATTACTTAAAGAAGCAAATGTTCAAAACTTAACAATTCGACTTATGTATACTTCTGGTAATCCTGCACAAGAAAAGGAAGGGTTATTAATTCAAGAGATGCTTAAAGAAATTAATGTTAAAGTTGAACTTTTACCTTTAGAAAGAGGCTCTTTTATCAAGAAACTACTTGATAAAAATAATAAAGACTTTGAGCTTGCTTTGAACGGTTATGTTTTAGGCGAAGATCCAGATGGATATAAAGCAATATTCACTAGTGGAAGTTCTGAAAATTTCAGCGGATATAGTAATAAAAAGGTTGATGAATTATTTAGCTCAGCAGTTCAAGAAAAAGATGATAAAAAAAGAGAAGAAATGTATAAAGAGATTCAACAAATACTTGCCAAAGATGTTGTTCAAATATCTACTGCATATGTAAAATCTATAGTTGCTGTAAACAAGAAATTTAAAAATTTAGATGAAGCAGTTCCTGCTCCAATCCATATGTTTGATAATTTCAATAAAATATCAATGGAAAAATAAAATTTATAATTAAAAAAACAAATAATTGCTTAATTTTTAAGCTTTTATTTGTTTTTTATGTAGGAGAAATTATGTTAAATACGATATTTAAAAGAATATTACAAGCAATCCCTATGATTATTGTAATATCAATTGTATCTTTTATATTGATAAGGATGGCTCCAGGAGATCCTGTTACTGCCCACATCACTCCAGAGGCATCTATTCAAGATATTGAAAAAATTAGAGAAAGTATGGGATTAAATGATAGCTATATAGTTCAATATTTTAGATGGGCAAAAGCTATCCTTAGAGGAGACTTTGGCTATTCTTTTTCAAATCATCAATTAGTTTTAAAGCAAATAACAGAAAGATTGCCAGCTACATTTTTGTTAATGGGAACATCTATGCTTATCTCTATAATTTTAGGAGTTATAATCGGTGTTATTTCAGCAATGAACAAAAATGGTATATTTGATAAGATTTTTATTTTATTATCATACATAGGAATATCAATTCCAAGTTTTTGGTTTGGAATGATGTTATTACAATTATTTGCTTTAAAATTAAATATATTACCAAGTGTTGGTATGCGAACTGTAGGAGTCAACACTTTTAGTGATTTATTAAAACATCTAATAATGCCTGTAATAACTTTAAGCATAGCTGACACGTCTGTAATAAGTAGATATGTAAGAGCAAGAGTTATAGAACAGATGGATCAAGATTATGTATTAACTGAAATAGCTTATGGTGCAAGTAAAACCGAAGTGTTTTTTAAAAGTATATTGAAAAACGCGATATTACCACTGATTACAATAATCGGAATGAGCCTTCCTGCTTTAATTTCTGGTGCCTTTGTAACAGAAAGTATTTTTGGTTGGCCAGGACTTGGACAACTCGGAATGAAATCAATTTTTGCCTATGATTATCCTATGATTATGGCAACTACAATGTTTGCGTCAATCCTTCTCATTGTAGGAAATTTGATAAGTGATATATTGTATATGATTGTAGATCCTAGAATTAAGGAGTTAAATTGATATGAAAAAAATTATAAATAAATTCTTAAATAAGTCTCTTTCATTCAAAATATCCATAATAATTTTACTTATTTTTGTTTTATTTGCTATATTTGCAGATTTTTATCCTCAAAATGGGATTGATACTAATATTTCAAATGCCTTAAAACCACCAAGTAAAGAACATCTTTTTGGAACAGATGATTTAGGGAGAGATTATTTTGCTAGAGCATTACATGGGGCTAGAGCATCTCTTACTGTTGGGTTTTTATCGGTCTTTATATCAACTTGTATTGGTAGTTTTATAGGAATAATTAGCGGATATTTTGGTGGAAAAGTAGATATGATTATTATGAGATTAGTTGATATATTAATGAGTATTCCAACATTTTTCTTGATATTAATATTAAATGCTTATTTGAAACCAGGTATTCAAAATATTATTTTGATAATAGGATTGTTTAACTGGATGGGAATTGCTAGGTTAGTTAGAGCAGAAACTTTATCAGTTAAAGAAAGAGAATATGTAATTTACGCTAAAATGATAGATGTTAGCAACAAAACTATTATGTTAAGACATATTTTAAAAAATATTATTGAAACGATATCTATTGCAGCTTCAATAAATGTTGCAAGAGCCATTTTAACAGAATCGACTTTAAGTTTTTTAGGCTTAGGTGTTAGACCTCCTAGTTCTTCATGGGGTTCTATGCTTAAAGATGCTCAACAATACCTAGGAGAAGCTCCATATTTAGCTTTATTTCCAGGAATTTTAATTTTACTTACTGTATTATCTTTTAATTTAATAGGAGATAATATTAGACAAAATAGCAAATAGGAGAAAATATGAATTCACTTTTAGAAATTAAAAATTTAAAAATTAGATTTGAAAATAAAGATTTAATAACTTATGCTGTTAACGACATTAGTTTTATTGTAAAATTAGGAGAAACTGTAGGTATAGTTGGAGAATCAGGAAGTGGTAAATCTGTAACAGCAAAATCTATATTAAAACTATTAGGTAAAAACGCAAAAATATCTGGTTCAATATTATTTAATGGAGAAGAAATATTAGGGAAAAATGATAATTTTATGAAAACTATTAGAGGTTCTAAAATATCAATGATTTTTCAGGATCCAATGACTTCATTAAATCCGTTATTTACAATAGAAACACAAATGAAACGTCTAATTAAAAGACATCTTAAAGGGCTGAGTAATGCACAAATAAAGGAAAAATCAATAGAATATTTAAATTTGGTTGGAATACCCAATGCAGAAAAAAGATTAAAAAATTATCCACATGAATTTAGTGGAGGTATGAAACAAAGGGTAATGATTGCAATGGCTCTTTGTCTTGAACCTAATCTTATAATTGCAGATGAGCCTACCACAGCCTTAGATGTTACAATTCAAGCTCAAATACTAAATCTTATAAATAATTTAAATTCAAAAAAAGATAGAAGCTTAATTTTAATTACCCATGATTTGGGTGTGGTTGCCAATACTTGTGATAGAGTTATTGTTATGTATTCTGGAATGATAATGGAGATGGCAACTGTTGAAGAGTTATTTAATAACCCTAAACACCCTTACACAATAGGACTATTAAATTCTTTACCTAAATTAGAATGTAACAAGAGATTAACTCCAATTTCAGGAAATCCTCCTGATATGACAAAAAATATTAATGGATGTCCATTTTATGAAAGATGTAAAGACAGATTAGAAATTTGTAATAAATGTATTCCAGAAATAAAAAAAATTTCAAGTAATCATTTTTCTAGATGTCATTTATTTGGAGGTGATGAATAATGGAAAATTTAGAAAAACTAATAGAAGTAACAAACTTAAAAAAATATTTTCCAATCAAAAAAAATCACCCCTTAGAAAAGTCTAAATTTTTAAAAGCAGTTGATAATGTAAACTTTTCTATATATAAGGGAGAAACTTTAGGTGTTGTTGGAGAATCAGGAAGTGGAAAATCAACACTAGGAAGATGTGTAACAAATATTTATCCCGTCACAGAAGGAAAAATAATTTATAATAATATCGATATAACTAACGCGAGCAAAAATGAGTTGAAATTATTTAGAAGCAAAATACAAGCTATTTTTCAAGACCCTTATTCTTCTTTAAATCCAAAATTAAATGTCTATGATATAGTTTCTGAACCTCTAAAAATAGATAAAAATAAATCTAAGGAAGAAATTCAAAAAAAAGTATTTGAAGTTTTAGATATGGTTGGAATTAGCAGACAAAGCATTAGAAAAAAACCTAAAGAATTCAGTGGTGGACAAAGGCAAAGAATAAGTATAGCAAGAGCAATTTCTACTAATCCAGAATTTATATTGTGTGATGAAGCAATATCAGCTTTGGATGTATCTATCCAAGCTCAAATTGTAAATTTACTAGAAGATATCCAAAAAGATTTAGGACTAACTTACCTATTTATAGCACATAATTTATCTATGGTAAGACATATTTCTCACAGAATAATGGTTATGTATCTTGGAAATATAGTTGAAATTGGATCAAGTGCTGAAATTTATAAAAATCCATTACACCCATACACTAAAGGACTTTTGAAATCACAACTTGAACCCATTCCAATAAGTGATAAATCAAAACCTTTAGAAACAATTTCAATGGATATTCCTAGTCCTATTGATACTCCTAAAGGTTGCCCTTTTGCAACTAGATGTGATAAGTGTATGGAAATTTGTAGAACTCAGAAGCCAACTCTCGTTGATATTGGTAGTGGTAGAATGGTATCCTGTTTTTTAATAGATAAAGAACAATAGCAACTTATTAAAACCTAAAAATGCAGACACTTTTGTCTGCATTTTTTAGCTAAATAGTGTTTATTTGTCCATATTACCTGACAATTCAATTAAAAAGACAATTCCTATTTCGGTTTTTTCTACTTTGTATTTTATTCCATAGTTTAATAAGATGTTTTTTACAATGTACAATCCTAAACCATTGCTGTTTTCTTTGTTTAGGTTGAAATTAATTTCAAATATTTTATTTACATCTAAATCTTTATTATCCTTGTAGGAATTTTCAATATAAAGCCAATCATCTTTAATTCCGATGTTTATCACACCATTTTCGTCAGAGTATTTAACTGCATTGTTTATCAAATTTGATAGAACTATTTTAAGAGCAGTCATTCCTATATAGATTTTTTCGTTTTTTAGATTATTATTGACTTTTATATTTTTGTGATTTGCAAGTAACATATACTGTTTCAATACATCTTCCAATATATCATTTACAATTATTATTTCTTCATCATCTTTTAGATGTTCAAAGGAAGAAACTGATAGCATTTGCGAAATACTTCTTGTCAAGTGGTCAACTATGTCAATACAATTTCCAATATATAAATCCCTATTTTTATATTTTCCAATATTGTATTTCATATTTTCCAATATTATTTTTAAGCTTGCTAAAGGTGTTTTTAATTCGTGAGATGTTCCTCTGAAAAAATCATATTTTAGCTTTTCTAATTTTATGATTTCGTCATTTTTTAGTTCTAAATCATCTATCAATTTTAAAAGAGTATTATATAAATCATTGATTTGTTCTTTTAATTCTCCGACTTCATTTGTAGAATTAATTCTCAAATAAGCTGTTCTATCTAGTCGCATCATCTTTTTTGTAACATTCTTTATTTCGTTTATATTATTAGTTATCGCCTTAGCATAAATAAGGGAAACTATAATAGAAAATATAAAAGATATAAATAATGAGTAAGGCAAGAATTTAAAGCTAAGTTCTTTGGCGTCTTTTCGCATATCTGCAGTAGAAATAAATTGAACAGAGATTTTTTTCCCATCCTTTAATTCTATTTCTCTCTCTTCAATGATTAAAGAATTATTGCCACTCTTTAAGTCAACATTGATATCCTCACCAATTTGTAGTTCTCCATCTCCACTTTGTCCTTTTATGACTGCTTTTATATCACTGCTTTTAGAATAAAATTCCAAAGATTGCTCAACAAATTTCATATCTTTCCCTTGAATATTATTAGCAATTTCATCTGCTTTTGCATAGAGTTCCTGCTTTCTCGTTTCCAAGTAAGTTCTTGGAAAAATAAAAAATACTAGTAAATGTATTAAAACAATTACAGTTCCAAGAATTCCGAATGTCTGCAAAAACATTTTAGGAAATATTTTTAAATTCTTCATCTTCTCTCCAATTTATAACCAACATTTCTTATTGTTACAATACAATCTAAACCTAATTTTTTTCTCAATTCTTTTATATAGACATCTATCACTCTATCGAATGGAATTTCATCCGTTTCTTTCCAAACATTATCTATTATCTGTGCTCTAGTCAAGGCATGTCCTTCATTATCTAATAGATATTTTAATATTTCAAGTTCTTTTGCATTTATATCTACATCTTCTCCTTTAAACTTAGCCGTATAACTTGTAAAATTAACTTCAGCATGTTTATATTCAAATTTTTCATGACCGCCATAATGTCTTTTAATCAAAGAATCAATCCTAACTTTTAAAACCGGCAGTGAAAATGGCTTTTCCATATATCCATCTGCCAAACTTGAAAAAGCATTTATTTTATATTCTTCATCATTAAATGCCGTCAACATGAGTACGGGTAATTTACTTTTTTTTCTGATTTCTTTTAAAACTTCCAATCCGTTTAGAAATGGAATTTGAATATCCAAAATTACTAAATTAATATCATTATTATTAAAATTTTTTAAGGCTTCCTGTCCATCTTTTGCTTGAATGATGTCATAACCGAATTCAGATAAATACTCAGAAATTCCCTCTCTGATAAATTGATCATCTTCAACAACAAGTATTCTCATAAGCCCTCCTTTTTATATAAAATTTTACTAATACTATTTTACCACAAAAAACAAAAATTATCGATGTATAAACACCGATAATTTCCATTTTTGTACAACAATATTACGAAGTACCTCCAAAACATGATAAACAACTATTTTGTATCTATTAATAATTCTTTTGGTTTCTTTCTTAAGATATTTGAAGAAGAGATTACCAAAGCAATTGCAAGTACTATTGTCATAAACAATACTACGTAAAGAAATGCTCTTGTATTAATAACAACATCTAAACTTGATAGTGTTTTATTAAATCCGTCAACTTCTGCACCACCACCTAATTTTGTAGTTGATGATTGTCTTGCAATTTGTTTTGCAATACCTCCTGTAACTTTCTTTAATATACTATTTCCTAAAATTTTTCCCGTATAACCAGCTAAGAAATATGATCCTATGAAAGCCGGTATTGAAACGAAAAGTAATTCCATTGCAAATTGCGTAAATATTTTAGTTTTAGAAATTCCTATTGATAACAATACTGCAATTTCTTTCTTTCTAGCATTCATCCACAAGAATAACAATAATGTAACTACTACACCTGCAAATATTAGTGAACCTGCAAATAATTGATTTGCAATTTTATATATTCCAGAAATAGATCTTTGTAATGCTGGGAAGTTTGAAGAACTCTTAATTAAGTTATATGATTTCCAGTTAATATCTAATTTTTTAAGATCTTTTATTACTTGGTCTAAATTTCTATTTCCTTTTATAAAGAATGTTGCATCTTGGTAAGTTGCTGTATCTTCTGTATTTCCATATACTTTAGCTGCTGTATGAACATCTGTAATTAAAGTATTTTCATAAAGTTCTTGTGAGTAAGTTACTCCACCTTTTCCATGTCCATCAAAAAGACCTTTTATTTCTACTTCTACAGTTTCATCTGCTTTCTTTTCATTATCTGCATCATATAAATTGGATTTTAATTTAATTTTATCTCCAACTTTTAAATTATTCTTTGCAGCTAAATCTTTATGCATTAAAATTTTATTTTTATCTTCACTAGTTAAATGTTGACCTTCAACTAATTTATATGCTCCTGAAACAAATTTTGTTTCTTTTTCAGAACTATTTACACCTGTTAGCATTACTGCTCTTTTGAAGTTTTTAGCTCTTTCAGGAGATTCGTTTTGAGCAGCTCCTGGTGCTTGAACTATATCCAAGTTGTCATCAAGGTTGGCAACACTGTTGATTCTCTTAACAAAATTATCCACATGTCCTGAATCAACAATTTTCTTTATATCTTGTCCCTTAACATTACCACCACCTCTGGCAGTACCTTGATTTACTCTTCTATTTATTTCCATTGTAAAACTGTTTGTAATATTTTTAAAAGTTTCTTCTGATGCCTTATTTGTAGCATCTTTTATAGATAAACTTATCAAGCTAAGTGCTGACATTGATAAGATAATTAGTAATATAATTAATGATTTTAAACTCTTTCTTGTTACATACGCAAAAGCATTTTTAAACATCGCCTACCTCCTACTTACTTTTTGTTACTTCTTTTAATCTCTTATTATTAAGCTCAAGTACCGTATCAGCTGCACTTGCAACTTCTTTACTATGAGTTACTACTATTACACATTTATTTCTTTCTTTAGCTAATTTCTTTAAGACCGCTATTATTTCTCCAGCAGTAGTTTCATCTAAGTTTCCTGTAGGTTCATCTGCTAAAATAACTGGTGCTTCTGATACTAAAGCTCTTGCGATAGCAACCCTTTGTTGTTGTCCACCTGATAACTTCATTACATTTCTTCTAACCTGAGTCTTATCAAGTCCTAACTCAAGTAATATATCTTCAGAGGCTTTTCTATTTACTAATCTAATATTTTCTAATGGTGATAGATAATCTATAAGATTATAGTTTTGGAATACAAGAGATATATTATTCTTTCTGTGATTACTATAACCTGCTTTTTCTATATTTTCATCTTTGAACAAAATTTCTCCGCTATTTGGTTTATCCAATCCTGCTAATAGTGAAAGTAATGTTGACTTTCCTGTTCCGGATTTCCCGATAATTGCATAAAATTTTCCAAGTTCAAATCCTTGATTTATTAATGATAAAACTTTTTCTTTTGAATTCGCATAACTATATGTTACATTTTTAATTTCTAATGTGTTCATTTACTTCCTCCTAACTAATTTGTGATAAAATTTCTTTCGGTTTCTTAATTAAAATTAATCCTGATGCAAAAACTACTGATAAAAGTATAATTAGCACCAATATTCCATAACTTTGTGCAAAAGTTATTAAACTGTCAATATTATATCCATTACTTATAAAATTAGATGTAATTGATGTTGTATCCTCAGAACTAATCAATCCACCAATAATTTGATTTACTACCAGATTTCCAAATATCAAAGATACTAGAATTGCCGGAAGTGATATAAATATTAATTCCAATATAAATTGACCTATAATTTTAGATTTACTTACCCCAATGGATAATAAAATTCCAATTTCATAAATTCTTTCTCTTAACCATAATATTAATATTAATGAAAGAACTACAGAACCACCAATCATAATTGCAAAAGTCATTATTCTTATAATATGTTTAACACCATTTAATGACTCAAGAGCGTCTTTAAAAGCATTTGCTTCCTTATCAACTGTATAAGATTTTTCCCAATCGACATTAAGTTTTTTAACTTTATTTATTGCCTCATCCATATTTTCAGGAGTTCCTGAGAAAAATGTCAACTTATTTACTAACTGTTTATTTCCTTCAGCATTTAATGCTTTTTGAGCAGAATCATAATCTGTAAACATTGTATTTTCACTCAAATCTGAAGTTAATCCAGTTTGTTTTTCTTGTTTCTTTCCTGAAAAAATTCCAACAATTTCAAATTCATGTTTCTTATTACTCTTGTCAGTTTGATTTGGATCTACAAATTCTAAACTAATTTTATCGCCCACTTTTAACTTATTCTTTTCAGCAAACTCTTCATGAACTAGAATCTTGTCTTTATCGTTTTTTTCAATATTTCTTCCCTCTTTTATTGCAAAAACTCCACTGTTAAATAAAACATTTCTTTTTACATTACTTGTAGCTTGTATTGAAACAACATTTTTTAAATAACTTGGAATATCATCTCTAGTAACATGTTGTCCACTATCTACAGCATTTGTATTTGACAATCTTGCTAAACCTTCATATTGAGAAACAACTTCTTCAATTTCCTTTATATTATCTAGTCCTTTAAAATCATTTTTATCAAAATATCCTTGACTATCTTTTTTGGCTATTGTTGAAGATGAATTTGAAGATTTATATAAAGACTTCTCCATACTAGAACCAGATTTCAAAATATTTAAACATGCATATAAGCAAGAAAGCACTACTGTCAAAATAATAAAAACTATAAAAGTTCTATTCTTTTTTCTTAAAACATATGCTATCGCATTTTTTACCACTTTCTTATTCAGCTCCCCTCTCTCAAATTTATTTTATATTTTAGGATTACCCCTTAAATTCTAAGCAATTAGAAATTTATCATTCCTCCTTAACACTGTGTGTATTTTCTTTACAGTAGCTATTTTAAACTAGATTTATGAAATATTTATGAAATGAAAATGAAATATTTATGAAATGAAAAATTTTTTTAATTTTTACAAACTAAATTTTAAGTTTGTTTACTTTTAACGTTAAGCTCCTAAACAAAGATTCTTCCTTATACGTCATTTCGACTGTAGCGAAGCGGAATGGAGAAATCTCATTTGATTGCTTACTTGTAAACAATCAAAAGTAAATATGACGGAAAGATTGTCCAAATCTTTGATTTGGATACAATCGACTGCGAAAATCTCATACTTTTGTTTCAAACAAAAGTGAATGTATCGTAGATATATCCACTACAAAAACATCATAACTTTACTTCATATTTCCAACAAAAAAAGAATACTCTTAAAAAGAATATTCTTTCGTCAAAACTGTTAATTTATCATTCAATAATTTTCTTTAAAATTTCTCCAATATCTCCGTCAATACAAATACTTCTATCTTTTATTTGTTCAGGACAAAAAGCTTCTTTATAATTGATACAAGCATAAACAGAATTTTTATTTTCCATAGTCATTTGCCAGAACGGATACTTTATTATTACAGGAGTATTATTTCCAACACCCAATTCTAAAAAGAGTATAAGTTTATCTTTATACTTTTCAAGGAAATTATAATAATTTTTCGATGCTCTGTGCCAACCTTCATCTTCGACAAAGGAACTATCAGCACGAAGATTCATTTTTACATCCAAGCCATCATCAGGACATTTAGGAATCATATCTGTAGGAATTTTCATTGATATTTCCCTGTTTTCCGGTATATCAAAAATACCTTCTTCATTTTTCTTAAATCCTTGAACTTCTATTGTTCTCATAACCCATTCTTCATTATCATAGGTCTTTTGGTTTTGTGGATTTACACTTTGAAATAGTCCATAATCTCCTTGAGTATAAAATAGACGTTTTTTATCAAATCCAGACCTCTGAAATTGATGATCTACATTTGTTGTGATAACAAAATATTCCTTATCCTTTATAATAGAAAATAAATTCCTGTAAACAGGTTTTGGTGGATCGATATATCTATTAAAATATATATGCCTTGCCCACCAAGCCCAAAGTGTTTCTCTATTCGGAAAAGGATAAAATCCACCTGAATACATATCGCCTATTCCAAATTTTTTTGAAAAATCAAAGAAATATTTTTCAAATCTTTCTCCACTATAAGTAAGTCCTGCAGAAGTTGAAAGTCCCGCTCCAGCACCTATTACAATAGCCTCTGCATTTTCTATTTCATTTTTTAAAAATTCAATCTTTTCCTTATTTAATTCACTTTCAGAAGAGATACTTTTCCCAACATTCTTTAATCCCTTAATTCCCATTTGAATATTTTCTCTATATCCATCTGTTGTATTATTAATTTCTTTCATTTTTTACCTACAAATCTAAAATCCTTTTATATTCTCTTATATCTGGTTCTTTTCTATCTATACACCATGCTTTTATAACTTTTGTAAGTTCAGCTTTATCTTCTATAAATGTTTGATATACCCCACCATTTTTTTCTATTTCAAAAATATAGGAATCTATTTCATTTGAAATTTTCTTACTAAATAATGATGAAAAAAATCCCTTATTTTTATAACATGGAGTACATTGAATAAAATTACCTTGTTTTCCATCAGTTTCATACCAAATAGTAATAAATGTTAGTCCTCCATTTTCATTTACTCGGTCAATATCATTAAATTTTTCAATAAAATTTTCAATATTTTCCCAATCACATTCGAAGTCGTCTGTACTTTCTGTTCTACATTTTAATATATCAATCCCTTTGCAGAAAATCGCATCACTACTTTGAGGATTATAAATTCCTACACCATATTCATCAGCAATACTTTTTACAAATTCCAAAGCCTCATCTTCAACATTGTATGAGAATGCACAATATACACCATTCTTTCCTAAGCTATAATCAGTTAAATAATTTTCCGAATCCTCTGTTGCATAGGCAATCTCATCAGGCAAAGCATACTCCCCACTTATTGGTGGAAATTTTTCAAACATTTTTTTAGCCCAACAGGCAATTACACGAGAACATCCCTCTAAAGATTCATAATCTTTATTTTCTTTATATTCTGTGAACTCCTCAAGATAAGCAAATACATCCAAAGAAGTTTTTATCTCTTCTCTTTTTTCAAAGACAAATAAATCAAAACTCATAACTATCTCCTTTTGTTATTTATAATAATATTATATCATTTTTTCATAATATTTTTTATCTTCATCTTTGAAAACATTAAAAATAATTCTATCCATAGCAAAAGGATGTTCTAAAGCCCATTTTTTAGTTGTTTCAAATGCAATCTCTGCCGCTCTTTCCTTTGGAAATCTAAATTCCCCTGTTGATATACAACAAAATGCTACAGTTTTAAGACCATTTTCCAAACACATATCCAAAGTTTTTTCATAACAATCAGCTAATTCTTTTTCTAATTCTTTCGTAAGCTCTCCATAAACTATTGGTCCAACTATATGAATTACTTTTTTTGAAGGCAGATTATAGGCATCTGTAAGCATAGGAACAGCTGTAGGTTGTTCATAATCTTGCCCATATTTTTTCTTAAGTTCCTGCATCTTTTCGTTACATTCTGCCCTTAGTTGTATTCCTGCAAAAGTATGTATTTGATTGTCAATGCATATATGCATTGGAGCCCAACATCCAAGCATTATTGAATTCGCTGCATTAACTATAGCGTCAACTTTAAGTCTAGTGATATCTCCCTGCCAAATAGAAAAAACATCTTTAATAATTGGAATATCCTTAAGCTCTACAATTCCCTTTTCTTCTGCACAAAGTTTTAAATATTCATCCTGAACTTTTAAAACTTCATCATTCATTTTTCTTGGCATACGTATATTCATAAGAGAACGTAAAACTACCTTTTTTTGAGTTTCATCTTCAGGAATTGGAATATGTTTATAATTATCCGAATCAGCTATAAATGCTTTTACTAAAAAATCCAACATTTGTTCTTTGTTTTTATTCATATAATCACCCTCCTTTTACTATATTACCCAAATGAAATATATAATTGTATTTTTACATCCTAAACTAGATATAGTAAATTTAAATAGTTAAGGGGCTTTAGGAGATCTTCAGAGTCATTGTATCAAAGATACAATAACTCCGTCAGACCTACTTTTGTTTACAGGTAAACAAAGTTAGGGCAAGATTGTCTAAGCTCGAAATGACGTGTTGGGATAATTTCTCTGCATTATGCTATGACGTGAATTATTACATTTATATTCATATTACAAATAGTTTTACTTCTTATTTCAACAAAAAAAGAATACTCTAAAAAAGAATATTCTTTCATAAAATCTATCGAATTATTTATTATTACAAATCAAAAATACTGAGTTGTTTTGATATTTCTTTTTCTTCAAATGTATTTAAATAGCTAAAAATTTTGTTATAATCATACATTATTTGTTCACTTTCACAGAAGTCTCGAAAAATTTTCATCAATCTATAATTATTTTTACTGTTCACAACATAAGAATTACCAAATTCTCTAATATATCTAGCTTTAAGATGTGGAAAGTATTTATCCAGTTTAGAGTAAAAATATTCCCTATTCCCTTCTCGTAATGTCAGTCCCATTCCAAAACAGAGAATTCCTTTTACTTTTGCCTCTTTACAATAATTTAAAATACCTCTAATATTTTCTTCTGTATCATTAATATAAGGTAAAATCGGAGTCATCCACACGACTGTAGGTATTCCTGCTTCTCTTAATTTAATCAAGGTTTCAAATCTTTCCTTTGTAGTGGAAACATTGGGTTCAATTATCCTACATAGTCTTTCATCATAGGTTGTTAGTGTCATTTGAACAACACATTTTGTCTTGGAGTTAATTTCTTTTAACAAATCCAAATCCCTAATTATATTTGATGACTTTGTGATAAGTGTAAGTCCAAAACCATATTTATTTATTATTTCTAATGCTTTTCTTGTATAATTAAGTTTAAGTTCCTCATTAATGTAAGGGTCAGTCATTGACCCCATACCTATCGTACATTTTTTTCTTTTTCTTTTAAGTCTATCTTCCAAAAGCTCTATTGAATTTTCTTTTACTTCAATATCTTCAAAACTATGATTCATCTGATAACATTTACTTCTTGAATCGCAATAAATACAACCATGTGTGCAACCTCGAAATAAATTCATTCCCTTTTTAGAAGATAATATTCCCTTTACTTTTACAAAATGCATCCTAATCCCTTTTCTATTTAGAATTATTTTTTACAATTTTTTGATGTGCTTTAAGCTTCTTAATCGCCCAATCATAATGACTTGAAGTAGCACTTACAAAATATGAACCTAATGTACTCCCTCCAACCCATTTAAAAACATTTTTAGAAAACAATTCCTCATTTGAAAACTTTTCAGCTAAAACTAAAACATCCTTATGAGATTTATTCAGCATTTCCTTTGCCTTTTCCAAAGGAGTATTTTGATGTTTTTTCCAAAATTCTACATTCATATCTCCATAAGTTTTCCAATTATAAGGTTTTGGTATAAAGGGCTTTTCTTCCCCATTTTGATTGGAATTTACCCAATTTAAAATTAACATATGCCATTCATAAAGATGAATTAAAATATCCCTTAAATTCTTATCTCTTTTCCAATGTGCCTCTTTCTTTTTTACATCAGCCGAAAAGTCAAAAGGAGTATTCAGCTCTTTTTCTGACAATTTAGAAATCCATTCATTTAACTTTCCATAATTTTCTTTTGCACTAATAAGCAAATCTTCTTTAGTAGTTGATCTAGCCATAATAAACCTCCTTATTTCACAGTATATCTTAATATTGTTTTCAGTTTATCTTCCGCAGTTCGATTTTTATTATTTAAGTATATTTCTGTATGAAGATTTTCACTTCTCTCTAATTTCATTTCGCTTGCAAAATTATCCAGTTTTTCAAAGGACTCTATCTCTGTATCAAAAGTACCAATATGCAAAATCTGAATTGCCTTTTTACTCTCAATACAATCAAAACTTATTTCATCATATAATTCGTTTGGCTTTTTCTTTTTCACTTTTTCAAAAGCTAAGTCAAAAATTTCCTTTGTAATAAAATTAGGCTGTTTAATCATAATTGTATATTTTAGTTTGCTCTTATCAAATTCTTCATCATCTGATTTCTCCCAAATCCCCTCAAGTGGGAATACGGCAAAATCAGAGTATTCGTTTTTCTTGTTATCCATATTTTTAAATAACATCTTTATTCCATATGCTAGAGAGTACAAAGCAGAAACCCTATTGGAAAAGTCGATCTCGTTTGGATTTCCCTCTCCCTTAATCATAATATAATATGCAGTAGGAACTTCAATAAATTCTGGTTTTTGTTTAACACCATATAAATCTTTTTCATTTTTCTTCCATTCGTATTTCATAGTAAACCTCCTTTGTATCTTATATATTAATTATACAAAAGATTACCTGACACCCTTTGTCATATTATATATTTTTTGGACATTTTATTTATCTTATCTCTAATTTTATTTCTAATTTCTATAGGAGCTAAAACTTCTACGGATTCTCCAAAAGAGAAAATATAATTATAAAGATTATAATCATTTGGTAGCTCTATTTCTGCATATAAATTACCATTTTCATCTTCTTTAATATCTCCCATTTCATCATAAACTCTAAAAGCTACTTTCCTGTCAAATTTTAACTTAACACGGACAGTATCCTTATACTCCATTTCTTTTATTAGCACAACATCTTCATAACTATCTTCAAAATTTTCATCAAGAATTTTTAAATCCCTAATCCTTGATAATTTAAAATATCGAAATTCTTTTCGAAGTAAACAAAAAGCATAGACATACCAATCCCAACCCTTAAATAATAGTCTAATTGGTTTTACTTCTCTGCTTGTCTCTTTTTCATTACTTGAAAAATAATTAAAGCTAATAATATTTTTATCTATAATTGCTGATTTTATATCATTAAACAACTCGTCATATTCTTTACTTCTTTGCCAATTAGTAAAATCAACCTCAATCCAATTCGTATTTTTAATTTTGAAAATGGCAGACAATTTTGTTAATAGCTCATTTTCATATTGTTTATTTATTCCCTCTAAACCTTTTAATGCAACTAAAATCTGTTACTGTTCTTTTTCAGAAAGCAAAGATTTTTTTAATACAAAATCATCTGCTATCTCTATTCCTCCACCTTTTCCCTGTGTGGCATAAATTGGAATTCCAGCAGAGCTAATCACATCAATATCTCGATATATTGTCCTTACTGATACTTCAAATTTTTCAGAAAGTTCATTTGCTGTAACTTTTCCTTTTTCCAAAATATAATATAAAATTCTAAATAATCTACTATCTCTCATTTCTTAACATCTCCTAGAACTATTATATCACAACGTGACATAAAATGTCATATTATAAAATTTTATAAAAAAGTCGATGCAGTTTAAAAACCACATCGACTTTTTTGTTCTAAATTTCTCTTACCATTTCTTTTGGAAAAAGATCAAAAAGTTTTTCCATAAATAACTCTAAATCTTCTATATCATTACTTTTTACAATAACATTACTATTATCATTACATTTAAAAATGTAACCAAAATATTTACCCTTTACAAAAAGTGAGTTTATCAGCATTGGCTCTATCTCATATATTTCAGAAAAAAACAACTTCATTTCCTTATTATTTCTTTTAAATGCAATACCGTTTTCGAAAAGAACAATCTCAGTCCACAAGTCAAATTCTGTCGGTAATATAAATTTTCTACTACTTTTTACAACAAATAGTTCTTTCCCAAAAGTTTCAGAATTTAAGTTGTTTTCATAACTTAAGTTTATACTTTTTAAATTATATTTTTTTCTTTTAGGTGGATTAAACATAATATATAAAAATACTAATCCGAGTAAAATTAATATTCCTAAGAATAAAATTTTGTTCATATTATCTCCATAATTACAATCTATTTGTTTTATTTTTTAATTTTTTTAAGCGAATGCACTCATTATTTCTACCATATATACTTCCTTTCTCTTCAAGAAAAAGTTCAGTTTTCTCTTCAAAAGCATTAAAAAATTGGTCAAATTGTTCAACATCATCTTCTTTTTCACTTAGATTGAGTCTATCTCCAAAACATGAAATTCCAGTATTAATTTCATTAGCTTTTATTCTTAGTCCTCGTACTTCTGCATATCTACCTGAATGATATTTAACCTCTAAAATATCATCAAATAAAATATCCTGTTTTACACCATCACTCTCAATTACAATCTTTTTTTCAAATACTCCTAAGCAAAATAATTTAATTCTATATCTATTAAAATACTGAAAAAAAGATAAAATTGCTATTCCTTCTAAAGTCAAAAAAACTCCGAACAGTAGTGCAATAACCCAAAAAGAAATTCCAATAATAAGCTGCTTTGATTTAAAATATTCAAAAAAACGAAAAAGCAACAAAGTTTCAAAAAAGAAAACAATACTACAGCTTAATATCCAAGGCAAAAGGATTTTCCGAAAAAAATCTCGAAAATTCATACCATAAACATAATATTTCATATCATCCTCCTAATCTTGTTACATTCTCATTATCAAAATAAAAAGTTAATGCTAATTTAATTTCAAATGAACAACAAATGTCCTATGGAACTTGTCTGCAAAATACATATACATTTTTGTTTTTAGCTTTAATCCCGGACAATTTTTTAATACTCCATTAAAAAATCCTTTAACATCTACAAGTCTTGTATCTGTAAGTTTTACAAATTCATTAGGATTATCTATACTAAAATACATTTGAGCATTGACATTGCCGGTTTTCCTAACATATTTATTTGCAACTTCCAATCCCTTAGAATTTGTTGCATCAAAAACTAATTCTCCTTTAGGAAAAATAGACTTCATTTTTTTTATCATATCTACAATTTTATCTTTATCAAAATATTGATATACTCCTGAAACAGCAATCATTGTTGGTAGTTGAGTATCTATTTCTTTTATCCATTCAAAAGTAAACATATCACCCGATATCAGTTTTTCATTTTCTGAATTTCCAAGCACCCTTTTTCTAATATCTATAACATCAGGTAAATCTACTTGATAAAAATTAGCTGTCTTATTATTAATACGATTATAAGATGTTTCTAAACCAGTACCTAAAAATACCACATTACTTTGCTCATTTTCTTCAAGAAACTTTATGATTTTTTTATCTATTACATTTTGTCTGCAAACAACAGCAATATGAACATATTCAATAGTATTCTTTTCTATACTATTCATTGGTATATAATGTTTTAAAGATAATGCTTTTTCATCATAAAAAAATTTTGGAAATCTCTCAGATACATATATTCTTGAAACAAGAGGAATATATAATGTCCCTTCAACCCCACTTAATAAATTTTCCTTATTCATATTTTCTCCTTTCAAATTATTATACTTTATTATATTTTACTACAATTTGATATTGTCTTTCAAGTATATTTTTACAATCCTTTATATGTTATGATTCGAGAGGCAATAATCATAAATCTTATTGTTTACCATAAAAAAACAGTAAACCTTTGATTTACTGTTCTTATGATTGCTATTTTATATATTATTATTTAATTATTTGAATTAGATATAAAAGTTGATTATTCCTTAACAGTTCCTTTGTTAGACTTTTCAATAACTATTAATAGCATAATTGATAGAATTATAAGCGGAGCTATTGTAAGTAATCCTGATGGGTTAGGTCCCAACAATCCACGTTTTACATCATTACTTAAATATACAGGAACTTCACCTATAATATTGAAAGCCCCGTGCATTATTGCCGCATACATACAATTTTTTGTTTTAATTGTAACAAATGATAAAATGATACCAATTACAATACAGCTAATAAGCATTACCAACATATTTGTCCAAGGTGCTCCCCAATTATCACGCTCATAGTTAAAACCGAAATAAATTAAAGGAAGATGAACAAGTCCCCACTCTATTCCGTTGATGATAACAGCTTTCCTTTCACCGTATTTTTCGACCTGAAATCCAAGTAGATATCCTCTCCAGCCAATCTCTTCTCCCAATTCCAAAAGATGTATTGGAATCATCAATGCTGATATAACAATACAAACCACAGCAAAAGTAAATGGTGATTTTATGAGAATTTCATCATTAGTTCCCGTCATCATACCATATTTAAATACACCACTGTATTTATTTGAAAATACAAGAAAGTATAATGTAGCACCGATTGAAGTCATAACACCTGGCAACAACGCAGAAACTATCCATGTTTTTGGATTTTTCCAAACACGAATTGATAACGGATATTTTGATTTTTCTTTTGTAATCGCTTTCGTGATTAATGCTGAAATTACTGGAATAAACGTGAATATGACACTAAATATTTTATAAATTAAACCCGATTTTGTTAGTAGTTCCAATAAACCAAACAAATAGCATATACCAATCACTAATGTCAAATAGATTACGATAGTTTTGTTAGTTTTTTTCATTTTGTACTCCTATAAATCAAATTCCTCATATTCTAATTTTCACTATAAATATTCTATAACATTATACCATTTTTAAAGGATTTTTTCTACTATGAGATTTCCTTTGTCTCAATTCATTCATAAAAACAGATAGTAAACATCATATTTTTAGATGTCCTCCAATTAACAGTATAAATTTTTAATTCCAAAATAATACTAGTCGATGATACCCTACATCAATTGGTAAGTATGAATTGTTGTTTCACAATTAAAAAGAGAAGTGATTTTCATCACTCCTCTCTAAAGTTTATTCAATTTATTCAGTTATTCGTTTTGTGAGCCTCCTGGATTTCCCTTCCTATTTATCACTTGTAGTAAATTCTTATCCACAGTATTTGTCAATTCTATTTCTCTCGGTTTATATCCCGCTATAAAGAATCCCTTTGGAACATCTTCTTCTATTCTGTATAGATAGTTTCTTCCAGCCTTGTCTTTTACATCTAAACCATTTACTACTGTCTTCCAGTTATTTGCTTTTTCAATTTTTACCTTTCTACTGAATGTAGTATCTTCTTGATATCTATTTCCAACTTTTACTCTTCTCTTTAAAGTTCCTGTAACAAATCCATTTTGATTTAATGGGCTTCCATCCTCATCTTGCCACAATTTTTCTATTGTTAAGCCTGACTTTGCTTTTGATTTCTGATTTATTGCAGTTAAACTTCGAACTTGTCCAAGTCCTATCATAGTTTCTTTTGGTCTATATCCTACAAGTTCATATCCATCTGGAACTTCTTCTTCAATATAGTAAGTATATTTTCTCTCAGCACTATTTTGAATATCTAAACGTCCTGTAGTATATTTCCAATTATTCTTAGCTTTAAGTGTAATTCGTTGGGAGAAAGACTTATCAACATCATTTCCAACTTTTCTTTTTAAAGTTACATTAACATCAATATTAGGATTTTTACTTTTCCATTCTTTCTTAATCTCCAATATATCCCACAAAGTTGTTTTTACAATATTAGACTTCAAAGATGAATCATTAAGTACTAAGGTTGATGAGCTAAGAATATCTTTTGCATTATCCACAATCTTATCATTGGTTTTCATATTGTAAGTAATTGTGTAATTAGTAAATTTGGATTGTTCAGGATGACTGAGTAATTTTTCATTTATTATTTTAACTGTTATTATGCTACCCCTTATCCCTGTTTTTTTCCACCAAGGATTATTCTCATCCTTACAGCTAACCTTATAATCAACATTTTCTTTCAAAACATATCCTGAACTGGATTTAACTGTCAAGCTCTTGTAATCAACCCTGCGGTCAAAACTACTTTCCACTTTCAATACACTAATATCATCAATAGTATCTATTCCTACGCGCGGTATTTTAAAGTCAACCTTATAGGTAATAGATTTTCCTACTCCAACCTGCATATCCTTTGGTTCAACATCTTCTCTAATAGCACTATCTCCTGTTTCTGTATAAAAACCATATAAAGTTCCACAGCCTCCAACAGTTTCATAGCAAAAATCAAATGAGCCATTCTTTGAACGAATTACAAATCCGGATTTATTACATTCTTCCCAAGCACCTTCAGTTCTACCTGTAGCTTCCCATTTAGTCCAACCATCTTTACGTGTTTCTATATTCAAACGATTAGCATGATTTAACATTACCTTATCTGCTTGTTTTTCAATATTTTTCATCCAAAATGTTTCATTAAACTGAGTTTTACCCTCACTTCGATTTATATCTATATCAGAAGGCGTCATTACCATTTTATAATCACATTTTGTTTTATTATCACTCCAAACATATTCTGCATGAAGATAGGCTTCCAATGCATAAGCACCAACAAATGCTTGAGGAACTTGTTTATAACCACCAAGACTTAAATAATCTTGTACTCCAATAAGCCCCTTTCCATTGTTTTCTCCAACTATAAAAAATGTCTGTAGATATTTATTAGGGCTTTCAATTTCTTTGTCCCCCAGATAGCCAAATTCACCATTTTTACCAAACTTAGGACGTCTTAACTTAACCTGTGTTACATCAATTACTACATCAACATATCTACCATTTATTTTCCCTGCCTTCTCAAATGACAACTTCAATGGATTATCAAATCTATATTCTCCCTTGTAAGATCTATTAGGAATCTTAAAGAAAAAAGCAGTCCAATCATAGTTAGCTCCCTCTGAAAAATCTTTATGAAAATGTCTTTGCTCAACGCTATTTGATTTTGAAAGAATCTTCATATTGTCCTTATGCAACCTAAATTGGTTTAATTTCAACTTTGAAAAATCCAAATCAGTTCTCTTCATAATCAACTTATTTGATTTATCATGTGTCTGATCTGGTAAATAATTATTTTTTTTCGAGAATGGCATTGAATTAAATGTTAAATTAGAATAATTTTCATTAAATAAGTTCCATTCTGTCTTGTCTTCTTTAATACTATCTCCGTTAAAATCATTGGCTTTTTTGGATATATTCTTATCCCTTTGTTTTTCTTCTTCGGCATTATCAGTTGTTTTTGATTTTGTGCTATCAACCTGCTCTTTTGCCAATGAATCTTCTCTTTCTTCAGTCATCACTCTCATAGGCGAAACTATTGTACCTACCAATATCAACAATGACATAACCAAAGAAATGGTTTTCTTTCTTGACTTCATACTCCTTATACCTCCTTTACATTCTATAATTAATCTATTTTCACTTCTTACAGTAAATCTATTAAAATCACATAAATGCGTTCAAATATTTTTTATTGAAATTAACGAACTTCTATCATATGATATTATATCATATCTAGATATGTATAGTCAATCTCATTTTAGGGACCTATCATCGTATTGTTGTTAATACAATTTATAAAACTTCTTAAATGTAGATTTTATAGATTATATATGATATAATAAATGTGAAAATTTGTCTGTAAATGTAAATTTAGAGATTTTTAATATAGAAGCATTTAGTGCTTGTAAAGTGTTTGTTTAAAATAAAAATCTGAATGTATTTGCATTTTTTTGTGGACGAAAATTTTTAGTAAATAAAATTAAATCAAAAAGGAGGAAATTTATGAGAATTTATCTCAAAGATAAGAGCAAAAGACTGTTTGCAATATTGTTGTCATGCTTGATGGTAGTTGGGGCTATCTTGCCGGGTATGCAAATTTTTGCAAATAGTAAACTTGATCTTAAAAATGTAACCATTAAATCTTTCGATATTATTGATAGCGCAAATGGCGAACAAAAAATAGAATACAAAAAGCAGGGAGATGAAGGATATGATGATTATCTAAAAGACCCTTCCAAGTTTAAGACTGTTGTTTGTCAAAATCAAAAAAAATCAAACTTATCACTTAAACTTGAGATGACATATAAGGGTACAGAACCGATTAAAGAGGGAGATACTCTTGAAGTTCCTGCGTATATAAAACCATTTGATGAAGCAACGTATTCTGCTCAGCAACTTACGGATAATCAAGGAAATCCAATTGGAACATATGAGTACCGTAACGGAAAATTTGTAATTACATTTTCAGGAGACCATATCAAAAACAAAAAAGAAGTTTCATTAAATCTTTCAACTCCTAAAAGAACAGTTTCAAACACACTTTACGGAGAGGGAGATGATATTGAAAAAACTCCTGTTTATGGAAAACTTGGCGATAAACAAATAATTGTAGGATATGAAAAGAAGAAAAAATCAGATCCAACAAAGCCGGGACCTCTTAGCCTTGATAATGTTACTATTGATTCTTTTGATATAATTGATGTAACTAATGGAAATAGGAAGATTGACTATAGAACAAGTGATAAGCCTGATTATGATAAGTTAAATAATGATCCAAGTCAATTTACTAATGCAATTTGTCAAGATCAAAAAGATGTTAATCTTAAATTGAAATTAGAAGTTTCATATAAGGGTGATCAAGCTATAAAAGAAGGAGATACTCTTACAATTCCTGCAAATTATGGCGGAACCTTGAAAAATTTTAATTCTCAACCGTTATATGGAGGAGGACATCAAATCGGAACTTGGCAATATAAAAATGGTAATGTTGAAATACATTTTTCTGGAGAATATATAAAAAATAACCAAGTTAAAAGTTTCAAAGCAAAATTTGAAACTGGTGAAATGTTAAATTTACTTCCGCAAGGAGGGAAGTCTTTTACCCCTAAAGATTGGAGAATTAGTAAAGGTAAACTCGGAAAAAATGATTTGATTGTTGCACGTGAAAAAGAATATATTGCGGCAATTAAACCAGTAGATTATAAGCAAACTATATATAAATTTAATGAACAACAATCTGATAAATCTGTTATGTGGGGAATAGGACTTCATTTTGATATTGGAGAAAAGCTTGATGAAATAACTAAAAAAGTAAAATATTTTTATACACCATACTTAGCTTTAAACAATGGGCAGTATAAGCCAGGTGGATATACAGATATATATGTAGAGGATACTTTGTATGATGTAATTGAAGAACCAGATTTATTATTAGGTTGGTCTGGTGTTTCAGGGATTAATGATGATGGCAAAGCTATTTCTGGTACTTTTGGAGCAACAATACCTAAAAATTTATTTAATAAAATAGATCAAGGGACACGTACAAAAGAACAAGTTAAGGCATCATTAAAGAGTGGGGAATATTGTATGTTTAAAAACCCAGATGGGTCATATACTTTCATGATGAGATGGTGGGATATGAATGATTCTAATGGATTTACTTATGATAAAATCCCTGACATTAACTCTGCAGGTGGTGTAGGTAATTTTTTAAAGAAAAAGTATGCATCAATATATGGAGAATTAAAGCCAGAAACAATAACTAAAATTAATGAGATATTTAAGGGAAAATCAGTACAAAATGTACAATTTAAAATTCAAGCTAAATATAAAGCTGCAAAGGAAAGAACAGAAGTTCCAAATACAGCTAAGATAAGCACAAAACAAACAGGTGAAAAAGATTATTCATCAGTTGGTGTTTTAACTCCTCCAGCAGGGATAGCGGATGCACCGGCAGATCCATTATCAATAAAGCTAATAAAGGCAGATGTAAAGACGGGAGCAAATCTATCAAAAGACTTTAAGTTTGAATTACAGACAACAGATGATAATGGAAAAACATGGAAAGCAGTCGAAGTAACAAAAGATATGCTAGTAAAAGGAACGTTAAATGCAGATAAAACTTTAACACCTGATGATAAAGGAGTAATAGAAATAAAGAACCTAAAAAGTGGAAAGAAATATCGCTTCTTTGAAAAAGCACATGCTGCAGGATATGAAGATGTAAAAGAGGATAAAGATAATCCAAATTCAACTAAAAATCCAAGATCTGCAAATTCAAAGGTTATTCAATTAAATAATCAAGGAGCAGGGAAAGTTATAGTAATGTATAACGAACCAAAGGCTGAAAAAATTGATATTAAAGTTACTAAGACATGGATAGGACCTGAAAAAGAATCAGTAAAAGTAAAATTACTTGCTGACGGGAAACCTACAGGAAAAGAAGTAACTTTGAATAAAGGAAACAATTGGACAGATACCTTTAAAGACCTTGATAAGCTTAATGTTAATGGTGGAGCAATTAAATATACTGTAGAAGAAGAAAATGTTGAAGGTTATGAAGCTAAAGTAACTGGAGATGCAAAGACAGGTTTCACAATAACAAATACAAATGTTGAAAAAACCTCTGTAAATGTAACAAAAGTTTGGGAAGATAAAGATAACCAAGACGGAAAGAGACCTGATACTGTAACGGTTAAGTTGTTTGCTGATGGAAAAGATACTGGTAAGACAATTACTTTAACAAAAGCAAATAACTGGACAGACAGCTTTAAAGACCTTTATAAATACAAAGATGGAAAGAAAGTTGTTTATACAATAAAAGAAGAAAAAGTTGATAATGGATATATAACTGACATTATAGGAGATGCAGAAAAAGGCTTTAAAGTAATAAATACTAGACAAACTGAAAAAGTTTCTATTGAAGGTAAAAAGACTTGGGATGATAAAGACAACCAAGACGGAAAGAGACCAAAAGAAATAACAATCAATCTGTTGAAGAATGGTAATGTAGTAGATACAAAGAAAGTTACAGAAGCAGAAGGTTGGAAGTGGAAATTTGAAAATCTTGACAAGTATGAAAACGGAAAAGAAATCAACTACTCTATTTCAGAAGAAAAGGTAGATGGATATACTACAGAAGTAAATGGATATGATGTTAAGAATTCATATACACCAGGAAAGACATCTGTACAAGTAACAAAGGCTTGGGATGATAAAGACAACCAAGACGGAAAGAGACCTAATAGTGTAACAATTAAGTTACTTGCTGATGGAAAAGAAACAGATAAGACAGTAACATTAACAGAAGCAAATAAGTGGACAGATACTTTTAAAGACCTTGATGAATATAAATCTGGAAAGAAAATCGAATATACAATCAAGGAAGAAGAAGTAGGAAACGGATATGTTACTGAAATTACTGGCGATGCAGAAAAAGGCTATAAAGTAACAAATAAGAGAGAAACTGAAAAAGTATCTATTGAAGGTTCAAAGACTTGGGATGATAAAGATAACCAAGATGGAAAGAGACCAAAAGAAATAACAATTAATCTATTAAAGAATGGTAATGTAGTAGATACAAAGAAAGTTACAGAAGCAGAAGGTTGGAAATGGAAATTTGAAAATCTTGACAAGTATGAAAACGGAAAAGAAATCAACTACTCTATTTCAGAAGAAAAGATAGAAGGATATACTACAGAAGTAAAAGGATACGATGTTAAGAACTCATATACACCAGGAAAGACATCTGTACAAGTAACAAAAGCTTGGGCAGATAAAGACAACCAAGATGGAAAGAGACCTGAAAGCGTAACTGTACAATTACTTGCTGACGGAAAAGAAACAGGAAAGACACTTAAATTATCAGAAGACAATAAGTGGACAGATACTTTTAAAGACCTTGATGAATATAAAGCTGGAAAGAAAATCGAATATACAATCAAGGAAGAATCTCTTAAAGATGGATATGTAAGTGTTGTTACAGGAACTGTAGAAAAAGGCCTCACAGTAACAAATACAAGAGAAACTGAAAAAGTTTCTGTTGAAGGTTCAAAGACTTGGGATGACAAAGACAACCAAGATGGAAAGAGACCAACAGAAATAACAATCAATCTATTAAGAAATGGAAAGAAAGTAGATACTAAGAAAGTTACAGAAGCAGAAGGTTGGAAATGGAAATTTGAAAATCTTGACAAGTATGAAAACGGAAAAGAAATCAACTACACTATTTCAGAAGAAAAGGTGGAAGGATATACTACAGAAGTAAAAGGATACGATGTTAAGAATTCATATACACCAGGAAAGACATCTGTACAAGTAACAAAAGCTTGGGACGATAAGAATGACCAAGATAAGAAGAGACCTGATAGTGTAACAATCAAATTACTTGCTGACGGAAAAGAAACAGGAAAGACACTTAAATTATCAAAAGATAATAAGTGGACAGATACTTTTAAAGACCTTGATGAATATAAAGATGGAAAGAAAATTGAATATACAATCAAGGAAGTAGAAGTCGGAAATGGATATAAGTCAGTTATTACAGGAAATGTAAAAGAAGGTTATGTAGTAACAAATGTAAGAACTCCAAATGTGTTGAAACCAAGAGTACCAAAAACAGGATTAGGAAGTTCTGCACTACTATATACAGCTCTATTAGGCTTATCAGGAACAGTTTTATTCTCAACATTTAGAAGAAAGAGAAAAGAAGAAAACTTCTAATATAAAATCTTTTAGATAACAAAAGAAAATAACTGAATATCTATACAGTAGAACATTTTTCTACTGTTAATCGAGGACATCTTAAAAGGTGTCCTCTTTTAATTCTAAAAAATATGATATTTTAAAATCTGTACATTTTATTACATTTAAAGTTTTTAATATCTCATAATAATACCTCATCATTTCAAAATAAAAAAAGTTGGAAAGATTTTAACTTCCAACTTTAAATTTTGAATATTTTTATATTGATTTTATAGTATCATTGATTCCCTTTATAAAACCTACGATTACAGCTCCAACGCGTGGTATTCCACGAGGGCTAAGTAAAAATCCCAACACCATTGTTATTATCCCAATTGTAGTATTTCCTTGAAGAAAATAACTTATGGATACAATTACACTTAAAATCATTAGTAAATAAAATATAACAGTCCCTACACCAAACAAAAATGTTAAGAATTCAGCAAGAACACTTAATATCAAGCTAATAGGAAATAAGATCATTTTTATTATCCATCTCATATGTTCCATTCCCCTCCTCTATTCTTTATACCTATGTCTTTTTTACACGATTTATAGTTGTAGATTTCAAAAATATTCTTTTCTAAATTTTATATTTTTATACTATATCTCATACTCTACCTATCCCATTTATATTCAATATTGATTTTGCTTTTTTAGATATACGAGATTTATCACAACAGATTACATTGAATATTTTGTTAACACTATATAATAGAAATCAAATGTTCTTTATGATTATAACCTAAAAAAAGATTTTTGTAAAGTATTGAATACATATTCTAACAAATTTGATACCAAGACACAAAAAAAGATTGGGACTTTATTCCCAATCTCTTCTCTATCAAATATTTACTTTTCTAAAAAAACTATCTGTTTTTCTTTCTTCTATATCTGATTTCCGTCGCACCTAGTGCTCCTGTTGATAATCCCAATAATACTGTATACAATGCTGTGTTTACTCCATATCCTGTTTTTGGTATTGCTGGTTTCGGTCTTAATGGCGTTAGATTTGTTGTTTCATTTGTATCAGATGTATTACTTCCATCCGCTACATTTGCCTTATTTAATATCTTTTCTCCATTTACATTTGCATTTACTTTTACCTTGAAAGTAACTTCTACTGTTTCTCCATCCGCTACCTTTTCTTTTGTCCAAATAATTTCTCCATCTTTGTAAACTCCACCATTATCTGCTGATCCTTCTACATATGTTGTATGTTTTGGTATCATATCCTTTATTACAACTTTTTGTTCCTTACCAGTTGTATTCTTGTAAGTTATCTTGTAAAGTAATTCATCTTTTGCTTTTACTCCCTTACCATCTATACTTGTCTTATCATCTTGACTATTGAATACATCCTTAACTGGTCTTGTTGCTGTTAGATTTGTTGTTTCGTTTGTATCGAAATTATTATTTCCATCAACTACATTTGCCTTATTTATTATCTTTTCTCCACTTACATTCTCATCTACTTTTACTTTAAATGTTACTACTACTGTTTCTCCATCTGCTACTTTTTCTTTTGTCCAAGTGATTTCTTCATCCTTGTATACTCCTTCATTATTAGCAGAATCTTTTACATATGTTGTATGAGCTGGAATCTTATCCTTTATTACAACTTTTTGTTCTTTTCCTGTAGTGTTCTTGTAAGTTATTTTGTAAAGTAGTTCTTGGCCTGCTTTTACTTCTTTCCCATCTATACTTGTATTATCGTCTTTACTATCAAAAACATCTTTTAATGGTTTTGTAGATGTTGGATTTGTTGTTTCATTTGTATCAAATTTATTACTTCCATCAGCCACATTTGCTTTATTTAAAATCTTTTCTCCATTTACATTTTCATCTACTTTTACCTTGAAAGTAACTTCGAATGTTTCTCCATCTGCTACCTTATCTTTCTTCCAAGTAATTTCTCCATCTTTGTAAAGGCCACCATTATCTGCAGAATCTTTTACATATGTTGTATGAGCTGGAATCTTATCCTTTATTACAACTTTTTGTTCTTTTCCTGTTGTATTTTTGTAAGTTATTTTGTAAAGCAGTTCTTGGCCTGCTTTTACTTCATTACTATCTATACTTGTCTTATCATCTTTACTATCAAAGACATCTTTTACAGGTTTTGTCGCTGTTGGATTTGTTGTTTCATTTGTATCGAAATTGTTATTTCCATCTACTACATTTGCTTTATTTAAGATTTTATCTCCATTTACATTTTCATCTACTTTTACCTTGAAAGTAACCTCGAATGTTTCTCCATCTGCTACATTTTCTTTTGTCCAAGTGATTTCTCCATTGTCAAAAACACCGTCATTGTCTGCAGAATTTTCTACATAACTTGTATGAGCTGGAATCTTATCCTTTATTACAACCCTTTGTACTTTTCCTGTAGTATTCTTGTAAGTTATTTTGTAAAGTAGTTCATCTTTTGCCTTTACTTCCTTACCATCTATACTCTTTGTAGTATCTTGACTATTAAATACAGACTTAACAGGTTTTGTCGCTGTTGGATTTGTTGTTTCATTTGTATCAAATTTATTACTTCCATCAGCCACTTTTGCTTTATTTAAGATCTTTTCTCCATTTACATTCTCATCTACTTTTACCTTGAAAGTAACTTCGAATGTTTCTCCGTCTGCTACATTTTCTTTTGTCCAAGTAATTTCTCCATTTGCAAAAGTTCCATCATTATCTGCAGAATTTTCTACATAACTTGTATGAGCTGGAATCTTATCCTTTATTACAACCTTTTGTACCTTTCCTGTAGTATTCTTGTAAGTTATCTTGTAAAGTAGTTCTTGGCCTGCTTTTACTTCATTACTATCTATACTTGTCTTATCATCTTTACTATCAAAGACATCTTTTACAGGTTTTGTTGCTGTTGGATTTGTTGTTTCATTTGTATCAAATGTATTACTTCCATCTACTACATTTGCCTTATTTACAATCTTATCTCCATCTACATTATCATCTACTTTTACTTTAAATGTTACAACTACTGTTTCTCCATTTGCTACATTTTCCTTTGTCCAAGTGATTTCTCCGTCTTTGAAGACTCCATTATTTGTTGCTGAACCCTTTACAAAAGTTGTATGTTCTGGGATTTTATCCTTTATTACAACCTTTTGTTCTTTTCCTGTAGTATTCTTATAAGTTATCTTGTAAAGTAGCTCATCTTTTGCTTTTGCTTCTTTACCATCTATACTTGTTTTACTATCCTTTGGACTAAAGACATCCTTAACCGGTTTTGTTGCTGTTGGATTTGTTGTTTCATTTGTATCAAAATTATTACTTCCATCTACTACATTTGCCTTATTTAGAATCTTTTGTCCATTTACATTTTCATCTACTTTTACCTTAAATGTAACTTCTACTGTTTCTCCATCTGCTACATTTTCTTTTGTCCAAGTGATTTCTCCATTTGCAAAAGTTCCACCATTATCTGCAGAATTTTCTACATAAGTTGTATGAGCTGGAATCTTATCCTTTATTACAACTTTTTGAACTTGACCAGTTGTATTCTTGTAAGTTATCTTGTAAAGTAATTCATCTTTTGCTTTTACTTCCTTACCATCTATACTTGTATTTGTATCTTGGCTATTAAATACAGACTTAACAGGTTTTGTCGCTGTTGGATTTGTTGTTTCATTTGTATCGAAATTATTATTTCCATCAGCTACATTTGCTTTATTTACAATCTTATCTCCATTTACATTGTCATCTACTTTTACTTTAAATGTAACAACTACTGTTTCTCCATCTGCTACATTTTCTTTTGTCCAAGTGATTTCTCCGTCTTTGAAGACTCCATTATTTGTTGCTGAACCCTTTACAAAAGTTGTATGTGCAGGTATTTTATCCTTTATTACAACCTTTTGTACTTGTCCTGTAGTATTCTTGTAAGTTATCTTGTAAAGTAGTTCATCTTTTGCCTTTACTTCCTTACCGTCTATACTTGTATTTGTATCTTTACTATCAAAAACATCTTTTACTGGCTTTGTTGCTGTTGGATTTGTTGTTTCATTTGTATCAAATTCATTACTTCCATCTACTACATTTGCCTTGTTTTTGATTTCTTCTCCATTTACATTAGCATCTACTTTTACCTTGAAAGTAACAACTACTGTTTCTCCATCTGCTACATTTTCTTTTATCCAAGTGATTTCTCCATTGTCAAAGACACCGTCATTGTCTGCAGAATTTTCCACATAAGTTGTATGTGCAGGTATTTTATCCTTTATTACAACTTTTTGTATCTTTCCTGTAGTATTCTTGTAAGTTATCTTGTAAAGTAGTTCATCTTTTGCCTTTACTTCCTTACCATCTATACTTGTATTTGTATCTTGACTATTAAATACAGACTTAACAGGTTTTGTTGCTGTTGGATTTGTTGTTTCATTTGTATCGTACTTATTATTCCCATCAGCTACATTAGCTTTATTAAGAATTTTTTTACCATTTACATTATCATCTACTTTTACTTTAAATGTTACAACTACTGTTTCTCCATTTGCTACATTTGTCTTAGTCCAAGTGATTTCTCCATTAGCGAAAACTCCATTATTATCAGCAGATCCATTTACATAAGTTGTATGTGCAGGTATTTTATCCTTTATTACAACTTTTTGAACTTGACCAGTTGTATTTTTGTAAGTTATCCTGTAAAGTAGTTCATCTTTTGCCTTTACTTCCTTACCGTCTATACTTGTATTTGTATCTTGACTATTAAATACGCCCTTAACTGGTTTTGTTGCTGTTGGGTTTATTGTTTCGTTTGTATCATAACTATTATTTCCCTCTAGCACTGTTGATTTATTTTTGATTGTTTCGCCATTTACATTTTCATCTACTTTCACTTTGAATGTAACTTCGAATGTTTCTCCATTTGCTACATTTTCTTTAGTCCAAGTGATTTCTCCATTTGCATAAGCACCGTTATTATTTGCGGAACCTTCTACATATGTTGTATGTTCAGGTATTCTATCCTTTATTACAACTTTTTGTTCTTGACCAGTTGTATTTTTGTAAGTTATCTTATAAAGCAATTCATCTTTTGCTTTTACCTCTTTACCATCAATGCTCTTTGTTGTATCTTGACTATTAAATACATTCTTAACTGGTTTTGTTGCTGTTGGGTTTGTTGTTTCGTTTGTATCGTAACTATTATTTCCCTCTAGCACTGTTGATTTATTTTTGATTGTTTCACCATTTACATTATCATCAACTTTTACTTTAAATGTAACTTCGAATTTTTCTCCATCTGCTACATTTTCTTTAATCCAAGTGATTTCTCCATTAGCATAAGCTCCATTTTCACTTGCAGAGCCATCTACATATGTCGTATGTGCAGGTATTTTATCCTTTATTACAACTTTTTGTGTTTTACCAGTTGTATTTTGATAAGTAACTTTGTAAAGTAATTCATCTTTTGCTTTTACTTCCTTACCATCAATGCTTGTATTTGTATCTTGACTATTATAAACATCTTTTACTGGTTTTTTCGGTGTAAAAACTTTAACTGGTTGTGATTCTACATTATAGACATTATTTATACCTATTGAGAATTTATTTTCATATTTTGTTCCGTCCTTAGTTACTTTACCTGTAATCTTAGGTGCTGGAATTTTGGCCTCTTTAGTAAGGTCTTTATTTATTTTTTCTAATAAACTTGCCTTTGCAGTAAATTTAAGAACTCTAGTTTCCTTAGTATATTCTACTTCATAATCAGCATTCTTTGCTTTTGTTCCTGCCAAATCAAGTTCATAACCTTCAGGTAATGTATCAGTGAAAACTAAAGAGTCTATTTTTTCATGTCCCTTTGGCAAATCAGAAGTGTTTAATTCAAAGTTTACAACTGATCCTGTTTTTACTACACTATTATTTATATCTTGATTGTTTTCATTAACTACTTTCTTATCTACTTGTGATTTTACATAAAATACATCATAATGGAAAGTAATATTTGTTTCTGGTTTTTGTGGTTCTTCTGGTGCTGTAGGTTTAACTGGCTTTTGTGGTTCTTTTGCCTTTATTTCAGGAAGACCAACTGCACGAACCTTTCCATTTAATGAATACCAAATATTAGGTTTTTTACCATCAGTATTATCTTTTCCATTAACTTTTGGACCATAAGGTGCAGGTAAAATAGTTGTTGCTGAAGCTGCCCCTATTGTTAATTGGTTGTTTTTCCCTTGTAATTTGATTACACCTGCCCCATACCAAGAATTAGGTGCATCTGCTGTATCCCAACCTGATCCAGGTTCACTAGGACGTGGATACATAGTATGTTCACATCCACCTTCACCTTTCTTAAAGTTCAAACTATTTACAGCATAAATCAGATTACGAGCATGATCTTCATCTATTGTAGATCCAGAAATCTTTATAAATTGTCCTGCTGCATAATTCTTCACAAGTTCTATGGAATTGTGTTCACGGTTAAGAGATGCAACTGACATCAAAGCATCTTTAAATTCAATTTCTTTTCCATCTTGATCATAGAAAGTAAATTCATTTTTAACATAAATAGAAGTATCTTTTTCAACTGCCCCTGTATATGCAGAAGCAAATATTCCAAGTGTTGGATCTGTAAATATACCAACCCAAGCTTTTCCATTTTTAAAAGCTGAATCTGAAGTTAAAGTATATTTAAAAACTATTTTTGAAATCTTTTTACCATTGTAATATGAATTTTTAAGATTTGTATAAGTTGCAGTTACACTTTGCCCTTTTTCTAAAAGTACTGTTGCCCACTTTACTGTTCCATTGTTACTAACATTAGTTGTCCATGAAGATTTGTCTCCGAAATTACCGTATAATTCCATTTTATTAGTAGGATTACCAGCAGCTTCCAAATCTTTAACACTCATATCGTCCAATTGTAACAATTTCTTAGAGTAGTTTCCTGTCTTACTAAAAGCAGTATCTACTGCATTTTTAGACATATACTTTCCTTCATTATTTGATAAAGTTAGTTCCGCATCAGGTTCTGAATCATAAATAAGAGTCTTCGGATAAGGTTTGGAAAGATATCCAGGCTTATCTTTATTTTTTTCGTAATCTTTTATAGCTTTGTCAAGCTCTTTTTTCTCTTTTTCATATTGTTTTTCAAAAGCTGCATAATCTTTTAAATATTGTTCATATTCCTTGTTATATTTTTCTAACTCTTTATCATATTTTTCCTTTTTTTTATCGTATTCTGCCTTTTTAGCATTATACTCGTCCATTTTGGCTTTTGCTTCTTTTATTTTTTGTATCTGAGCTTTATAATCGGCATTAACCTCATCCAACTTAGTATTAGCCTCAGCATTTGAGTTTACAGTACCTTTGTCTTGAGTTGGACCTTCTGTAATATTAAGCCCTGAAGCTTTCCCATCTTTTACAGCTTGATCCAATTCAGTACGATTTGCATTAACTTGTATCCCCTTAACAGGATCTGCTGCAAAAACTTGTGATGTTATCGGCATAAGCAATGTTATTACAGTCAACATCGATACAATTTTATTAATAATTTCCCTTTTCTTCAATGTAAATTTCTCCTTTCCATAAGCAATTTTAAATCTTTAAATAAAAAATATTTTAATTTCATAATATAAAAAATCCCCAAATAATTTCTAAAATTATTAAATCTTTTTTAAAAAAGGGTCTTCTCACTATATTTTAACATAATTCACGGTTAATGTCTAGCATTTTCAACAACAAATGTTTGAAATTATAAGCATTTCTTAATAATTTTTTAAAAACATAAAAAGAACTTAGTTTTTTTGCTACTAAGTTCTTTTTATGTTTTTATTTTTATAAAAATTTAATTTTAAAATCCAAGATATAGGAAATATACTCCTATCAGTAAAATAATTATTCCAAAAACAATTTTTACAATATCTGAAATTTTTCCATAAGATTTATTTGACATTACTCTACCAACAAATCCTGCACTTGTTCCTGCAACAACGACTAAAATACTGTTACCTATTGAATAAAGCAAGAATAGTAATACTCCCCAAAGTAAACTTCCTTTTGAAGCAACAATTGCAAGTAATGCAACTAAAATCGGTGTTGAACAAGGACTTGAAAATAATCCTGCCATTATTCCAACTAACAAAGCTCCTATATATCCAGTCTTTTTGCTTTTATTAGTCAAAATTTTACTAGGAACTACATTTATTATCTCCCAAGTCTGTAATGCCATCAAAATCATAACAATTCCTAAAAATATATTCCAAATCGGTCCGGATTGATTAAAAATTTTACTAAGTAGTGCAGCTAAAACACCAAGTGTTGTGTAAGTTATTGCCATTCCTATAGCAAATACAACAGAAATTTTAAATGCTCTCTTTGTGTTATCTTCTTTAGTTCCGGTCATAAACCCAATAATTAAAGGAATTGATGCAAGTGAGCAAGGCGAAATTGAAGTTAGTATTCCTCCAAGTAATGCCAGAATTGGGGCAAAAAGACTAAATGATTTCAAGCCTTCTCCGATAATACTCTCTAAGTTACTTAACATTCTTCAACATCTCCTCAATAACTTGCTTTAATTCTTCATATTTAACAACACCTTCTGAACCGCCAAATTTTAATTCACCTGATTTTTTATCTTCGTAGGCAACATAACTTATTTTTTTTGCCAACTCATCTGATGCTTTATAAGGTGTTCCATCTGCATTAAAGTAAAATAAAGTAGGTGTTACCCTTATAGGAAATTGTGATGCAAATGCTTGTTGTTTTCTAACATCAACAGTTTTTATGATTACTTTATCTTTATATTCTTTTTTCAGTTTTTCCAAAACTGGGTGCTGAACAGCACAAGCATGTCATCCATTTTTACTAAAGTCTAAAATCGTTACTTTTTTTTGACTTTTTATCTTTTCTAAAGTAAGCTTCTCATCTGAATTTGAGTCTTTTGAATCAGATTCTTTTGAATTTGAATCTTTTTTTGAATCACTGTTTCCAGATTTTTCTTCAGTGACAGTGTTATTTCCGGAATTTTCATTTTTACTATTTTTATCACTCATATAAAAGTTTTTAAAAATGAAAATTCCAAAAACTAAAACGAACACTGACCCTAATGTTAAAATTTTCTTTTTCATAGTTATCTCTCCTTAATAGATTTTGATAGAAATATACCCTACAATAAAAACAAATAATCATAATCAAAAAGAAGTATGATAAAAAAATTTCTATTTTCTTTAAATTTAGCACAAATGACTGTGGAAATTTTATTTGATTACATGCAAGCATAGAGCTTTAGGAGAACCCCAGAGTCATTGTACACAATGACTCCGTCAGCCCTACTTTTATTTGCTAGCACAGAGCCTTAGGAGATCTCTCGACTACGCTCGAGATGACGTGTTAGGGGCTTTTCTTTGCTAAATACTATGACGTGAATTATTTTATTTTTATATAAAATTTTCAATACTTTTTTTGATACCTTTTATATTTTTTGAAATATTTCTTTTAAAAATTTAAGTATATTTACTTTTAACGTCTTGCTCTTAAACAAAGATATTTGCCTTATACGTCATTTCGTTTTTTCACAATAAAAAATAGGCTATTCGCCTATTCTAAAGTTTTCTAATTGTATTTCATTTAATCCGTCTTGTTTTTCTTGTTTTTTTATATTTTCAGCCAAGAGTTTTTGAATTTTATCAATAGAATTTTCTAATTTCTCTCCTTTTGTCAACTCACTTGCTACAAGCGAAGAAAAAACATCTCCTGTTCCACAAATTTTTATATCAATTTTTTTATTTTCAAACCATTTTATTGAGTTTTTGCAAGAATACAATGTGTTAAGTTTATTATTTTTTTCAAAACTTTTGATTATAATTTGCTTTGTACCCATTTCGCTTAGTTTTTTTGCAATTTTTTCTATATCTTCTCTTTTTATTTCAGAAAAAGTTTTATTATATTCTGTTAATAAAATGGCCTCTGTAAGATTTGGAGTTACTACATCAGCAAACTTCAAAAGTTCTCTATAAAAATCTATTTGTTTGGCTGTCGTTCCGGAGTATTTTACTCCATTATCTCCAAGTATCGGATCTAAAATAACTTTCCCCTTAAAATTCTTTAGAATTTCTCTTATAATTACAAAAACTTCTTCATTATCAATAAATCCGATATATATTGCATCAACTTCCTTAATTTCCAATGTTTTTTGAACTATTTCTGAAAAATTTGGCATATAAAAACTAATATAATCCTTGTAACTCATATTCGACGAAAAAATTTTTGTCGGAACCCCAAAAACCTCATATCCATTTTGCGATAATATAGAAATATTTGCCTTTAATGCCATATTTCCAACAACACAGTAGTCATTAAAAACTAAAATTTTCATCTATCTTATAGCCTTTTTTAATATTGGTTGTAATGTTTTTGCTAATAATACTGCAATTATTACACCTACAATTGCATTAGTTGTTGAAGCACCAAGTCTTTGTAATCCCTTTGCAATTGCTCCTGCTTGAGGTAATCCTTTAACATAAATATCAGATATATAGCTTTTGGATAGATATAAAATTACATAAGTAACCGCCCCTGTGATTGAGCCTGTTAAATTTTTCGTAAAGTCCTCTGCTTTTGAAGCGTTTGAATATGCAATTTTTCCACAGATAAAAGCCATTAAAAATTTGAATATAAATGTAAATGGTGCAGAAGGTAAATAAATAGGATTTATTATATCAAAAATTGCTGAGCCCATGCCAGAAGCAAGACCACCTGCAAAAGGTCCTAATAAAAGTCCACATAATAAACAAAATCCATTTCCGATATGTACTCTAGTTTCACTTGCTCCAAGTGGTATTCGGATTTGAATTTGTGATGCTACAAATACAACCGCTGCCATTACTCCTATCAATGTTATTTTTTTTATGTTTAATTTATTTTCCATGTAAATGCTCCTTTGTTAAATTTAATCAAATATAGTATAATATAGATATTGATACTGTTTGTAGTATCAAAATAATATTTTTTTATGGTGTCAGAATGTTAATATTAAAAAACGGCGTACTCTATATGCAAATATATGAGTATTTTAAAAACGAAATAATAAAAGGAAATTACAAAGCTAATAAAAAACTTCCGAGCAAGAGAAATCTTGCAAAAGAGTATAATATTTCTTTGAATACGGTAGATAATGCCTATTCAAAACTCTTGGAAGAAGGCTTTGTTTACTCAAAGGAAAGACAAGGCTTTTTCGTTTCTGATGTTGGAGAGCTTTATGTCCTAGATAGTAAGCCAATCTACATAACAAAGGAAGAAGAAAATATTGAATATGACTTCTCATACAGTGGAGTTAGCGAAGAATTTCCTTACAAGATATTCAAAAAAATATCTTCAAATATTTTTGATAACAAAGATATTTTAGAGAAAGTTGATTATCAAGGATATCTTCCGCTTAGAACTCAAATAGCTGAATATTTAGATAAGTCGAGAGGCTTTAAAGCAGACCCTTCACAAATTGTAATTTCAAGTGGTTCAGAATATCTTTTCCAAATTATTTTTAAATTGATTCCCGGAAAATTTGGAATTGAAGACCCAGGTTACAGTATGCTTTCTAATATAATGGATACAAATGATATAAATTACGAATTTATTCCAGTAGACAAAAATGGAATGGATTTAAAAAAATTAAAAAAATCAAAATCAGATTTTTGTGTTATAACTCCAGCTCATCAGTTTCCAACCGGTGTTATAATGAATATGCAAAGACGTGTTGAACTTTTGAATATGAAAAAAATAAAATATATAATTGAGGATGACTATGACAGTGAATTTAAGTATTCAAAAAGACCTGTTCCTGCGTTAAAATCAATCGATGTAAATGATAAGGTAATTTATATTGGTTCTTTTTCGAAGTCGATTTCTCCAAGTTTTAGAGTAAGTTTTATGGTTCTCCCTTTTGATTTGGTTGAAAAATACAATACTATTTTCAAATTTTTTATCTGCCCCGTTTCGATTATGGTACAAAAGATGCTTACAACTTTTATAGAAACTGGCGAGTTTGAAAAACATTTGAACAGAATGAGAAAAATTTATTCTAAAAAAAGACAATTATTAATTGATATGTTAAGTGAAAGAAAAGACATAACAATAAGAGGTGCAGATGCAGGTCTTCACGTAGTTTTAGAATATCCAAAAAGCTACTCCGAGGAATATATCGTAAAAAAAGCAAAAGAAAAAAAGATAAAAGTTTATGGACTCGGCTCTTATGGAACAAAAAGAGAAATACCTTCAATTTTACTAGGTTTTGCAACACTTAGTGATGAAAAGCTAAAAGAGGGAATAAAATTATTTCTTGAAATATAGGAGGTTTTATGGAATTTAAGGAATTTGATTATAATCAATATTTTGAAGATATAAAGAAAATATTTAAATCCGCAAATTGGTCTGCATATCTAAAAGACGATGAAAAACTAAAAAGAGCTTTTGAAAATTCACTTTGTCTTTTAGGAGCTTTTGATAATGATAAATTAATAGCTTTTATTCGTTGTGTTGGAGATAGTGAACATATACTTCTTATTCAGGATTTGATTGTTGATTCTGATTACTATAGACAGGGAATCGGAACAAAACTATTTAAGTCAGTTTCAAAAAAATATAAAGATGTTAGATCTTTTTGCCTTTTTACAGATATTCATGATATTAGAGATAATGAATTTTACAAGTCTATGAAAATGGTTAGGATTGAAGAAAAAGATATGATTTCATATATTAGATAGTTTTTAATTCCATTAAAAAAGCTGTGAATTTTTTTCACAGCTTTTTATAATCATCAGTTACTTTTTCTATCTATTTCAATTATTTTTCAACAAGTTCGGCAGATCCATAATTTATCTTATCTAAGAAAACGTCTAAAGTCTGATTTCCTGCCACTAAAGTATATTTATTATTTTCTTTTATCCCTTTTGTACTAACTATAACAGTTTGATATTCCGATTTTGGCTTATATTCCGTTAAGGTTTTTCCTGATTCGTCCAAAACTTTCAAATTGTCTTTAGTTTTTTTATCAAATTTCATCAGCATACTTCCTTGAGTTGAAGAATCTCCAAAACCTTTAACCATTGAAGAGTTTCCAGTACCTACAAAAGTTCCACCGCTTATTTTAGCAGAGTCTTCATAATTCAGCACCGAATTGTCAGCATCATTTGAACTTTCAACAACTGTCTCTCCTCCAGTTACGGAAATATCACCCTTAGAATTTAATCCATTCTTTTCGGAATAAACATTAACTTTTCCCCCACTTATTTGTATATGTAGAGAATCTGACTCAGTATCTTTTTTACTATTTGCAAATATACCATCATCTTTCGAAACAACCTGTGTGTTTCCGCCTCTTATGTCTATATTTTCACTTTCGATACCATTGTCTCCACTTTTTATCTTTAGATTTCCATTGTTTATTGTAACTTTCGAATTTGAATTTATTCCGTCTTTTCCGGCGGAAATATTAAAATTTCCATTTGCAATATACACACTACCTTTATTGTCACTTCCAGAAGCCTTTAATCCCGTACCTTTTTCGCCAGACTTGATATCATATTTCCCATCGGCTATTGCTACAGAATTTTTAGCACTTACAGTATTTCCAGCAGTGTCCATTGCATACTTACCATCCACAAAGACTACCTTATCTTGAGATACAATTCCTCTACCATAAGATGAGAAAAGATTTAAAATTCCTGTACCGTTAAAACTTAAATCACTCTTTGAAAAAATAACTGAATCCTTATTTTCCTCTTTATTATATTCTCCTTTTAGTTCCAATTTGTTATTAGTATCTGATGCTAGAGTAATAATAGTCTTTTTAGCATTTTCAACTAAAATTGGACTTCCCTTAGATGAAGAAAGATCAACCCCCTTTAAAACAAGTTTTACTTTATCGTTACTTTTTGCATTAACTACAATTTGACCATCATCAAGTTTGCCGGTTAAAATATAAGTTCCTCCAGCTGAAATAGTTATAACATTTCCAGAAACACTTATATTTTTTCCTTTTATTTTAGAAATATCACTTAAATTCAAAACTGTACTATTTTTTTCATCGACCATTGCATCATAATCATCATCGGCAAAAATATTTGACTTAGCATTTGAATTAGTTCTATTTACCTTCATATTTTGCATCGAATGTGTATTGGTTTCTTTTGTAGGTTTACTACAAGCTACCAAACAACCAGACAATATAGCCAAACTGAATAATTCAACTACCAATTTGTTAGCCTTCATATGTCCTCCTTAATACTATTTCAATACAATTAAATCATCATACATATTTTGTAATTACATTTTACAAAAGCAACCTTTGATTAACCTTAAATATATTTTTGTTTTAAAAATATTTTGAACAAAAAAATGATGTATAAAGAGATTTACATAACCAATGTATCTACAATACATTTATGAGATTTTCGCAGTCGATTGTAGCCAATTCAAAGATTTGGACAATCTTTGCATCAGACCTACTGTTGATTGTTTACAAGTAAACAATCAAATGAGATTTCTCCGCTTCACTCAGCTATACTTCGTTTCGGTCGAAATGACGTATTTGGAGAAATCTTCGATTAAGAGCTGAACGTGAATGGTAAATTATATTCAAAAAGTATTAAAAAGTTCGAAAAAATTTAAAAATTATTTAAAATTACATATTAAAGAAAACACAAAAAAGAGCTATTAACTTAATAACAGCTCTAATCTATATTATTCAATTTTTATAATTTAACTGTAAAAACAATTCTTTCTCCATCAACACTATCAGCAGAAATTTTTCCCTTATGTTTTAAAACAATTGATTGAGCGATAGAAAGCCCGATTCCGTATCCTCCAGTTTTACTATTTCTTGAACTATCTGCTCTGTAAAATCTTTCGAATAGAATATTATAATTTTTAATTTCTAAATTATCCGCTTCGTTTTCTACAGTAAATACTATTTTTTTGTTTTGTTTTTTTAGTTGTACATTTATATCACTTTTTTCTCTTGCATATTTAATAGCATTGTCGAACAAAATACCAATAACTTGTCTAATTAATTTTTCATTTCCTTTAAAAGAAATTCCATCTTCAATATCTGTTACTATATTTTTATCTAAACTTGTAGCATAGTCTTTGACGTCCATAACACAATCATTAAGCACATCTGAAAAAGAAAAATCCAGTTTTTCCAAGTCATCAGATTCTTCAAGTTTTGTAAGTGAAATCAAATTTCCGATAAGACCATTTAATCTATTTATCTGTTTATGAATATTTCCTGTCCACTTACTTTCTCCATTTTCCATTTCAAGAACATCTGCACTTGTGTTTATTATGGCTAGTGGAGTTTTTAATTCATGGCTTGCATCTGTAATAAAAGCATTTTGCTTTTCATAGGCTTGAACCATTGGTGCAACAGCCTTTTTAGATAAAATAAATGAAAAAAGTGTAACAAATCCCAATACTAAAAGACTGATAATAACACTATTCCCAAGGTTTGAATAAAATACATTATAATCTTTTACAACATCGACAAAGGCAATCAACTTCCCCTTGTCCGTATTTTCAACTATATATTTAAAACCCTTGTAATAACCACTATGTTTTCCTTTTGCCAAAACAGTTTTTGCATATTCTACAGCCTCAGACGCACTGGTAAAAAAAACATCATCTGTATTAACTGTTACAACATTTTTTTGATTGTCCGTTCTAACTGTAAAAAATCTGTTTGAAAAGTTTTTAAGATAGAGTGTCTTTTTTTCATCAGCATTTTCATTAACTACTGCAAAACTTGGCATAACTCCATTATTTTCCACCAATGTTTTTAATAATTCATCAGAACTATGGCTAATATTATAAAAATTTGCAAAATTAACAAAAGCCATTATTGCCAAAACAACAGTGGATATAATTCCAACTGAAAAATATATAAACTTTTTTCTAAGTTTACTTTCCATTTATAGCCTCCAAAGAGTAGCCAACATTTCTAGTTACTTTTATTTCAACATCTGCCTCTAGTTTTACAAGTTTCTTTCTAAGATATGAAATATAAACCCAAACAACACTTATATCAGAATCTGTATCATAACCCCATATTTTATCCATAAAAGTATCTGCTGAAATAATATTTGAAGGTGTTGACATAAGCATTTCAAGCATTTGGAATTCCTTATTTGTAAGTTTGTAGTTTCCCATTTCAGATGACAATTCAAAAGTCGTCCTATTTAAAGTAATATTTCCAAATGTTAAAACATTATCTGTAACATTTTCTTTTCTTCTAGTTATCGCTCTAAGTCTTGCAAGAAGTTCCTTAACTTCAAAAGGCTTAGTTAGATAATCATCAGCTCCACAATCAAGTCCTACAACTTTATCTTCAAGTTCAGACTTTGCAGTAAGCATAATAACCGGAATACTATTTCCATTTTCTCTTATAGTTTTTAAAACAGTAATACCATCAACTTTTGGCATCATAATATCTAAAACAACAGCATCATAATTTTCTGCTTCCAAATAAGTAAGAGCTTCCTCTCCGTCATATACAACATCAACAGAATACTTATTCCCTTTAAGGATAGCACAAAGTCCGTCTGCTAAATCAATCTCATCTTCACAAATTAAAATTCTCATAAAATCACCCCGTATTTTTTCTATACTATAACAGTATAACCTTAAAACAACTTAAAATCAAGTACTAAAAAATCACTCAATCGAGTGATTATAAATATAAAATTAAAATCTAAGTATCTTTTTCTCAAATTTTCCTTATTTAAAATTTAATTTACTTCTTACATAATTTTCCAGCATAGAAGCTTTCTCTTTATTCATTGCTGGTACACCTTTTAGTTTGTAATCTTTTCCAAGTTCTTTATACTTTTCAACTCCCATTATATGATATGGTAAAATTTCAACTCTTTCAATTTTATCTCTATACGGTTTGATTATTTCAATAAGCTTATCCATTGATTCCTTATTGTCCGTAAAACCGGGAACCATAACATGTCTAAACCAAATTTTCCCTTTAAAATATTTATCTATATATTCTAAAAATTTATAAAAACCATCCATTTTTTGTTTTACCATTTCTATATAACCTTGGTTTGAAAAACTTTTTACATCTAAAAGAATTGTATCAGTATTTTCTAAAATTTCTTTAAAATATTTTTCATTTCCATAACCACTTGTATCCACGCAAGTATTATAACCATTTTCTTTTAACAATTTTAGAGTTTCAGCAAGAAATTCTCCTTGTAAAAGAGGCTCTCCACCAGAAAAAGTTATTCCACCATTATCTCTATAATAGGTCTTATATCTTTTGGCTTTAGACAGCACAAAATCAGGCGTTATCTCCGTACCGCCTTGCAATGCTTGAGTATCTGGGTTATGACAGTAAAGGCATCTAAGAGGACAACCTTGTAAAAAGAAAATTGTTCTTATGCCTGGTCCGTCAACAAGCCCCATTGTTTCAATTGAATGTAACCTGCCTATTACCATAAAATCACCTTTTAATTATTAAAAAAATGTAGAAAAAACAAAGCAGGACAACCTGCTTTGTTTAATTTATCATTTACTTTGCAACTTCTTAACGACTTTCATGGAAAGTTCTGTGAATTACTTCCATTTGTTGTTCTTTTGTAAGTCTGTTAAATCTAACTGCATATCCAGAAACACGAATTGTTAAGTTTGGATATTTTTCTGGATGATCATAAGCATCCATTAAAGTTGCTCTATCAAGTACATTAACATTTAAATGGAATGCTAATTGTTCAAAATAACCGTCCATTAAGTTTGTTAAATTAACTTTTCTTTCATCTTCACTCTTTCCTAAAGCTGTTGGAACTATTGAGAATGTATTTGAAATACCATCTTGACAACATCCTGCAAAAGGAATTTTTGCAACTGAGTTAAGTGATGCGATTGCACCTGTCTTATCTCTTCCATGCATTGGGTTAGCTCCTGGTGCGAATGGTTCGCCTTTCTTTCTTCCGTCAGGAGTTGTTCCTGTCTTCTTACCATAAACTACATTTGAAGTTATAGTTAAGATTGAAAGTGTATGTTCAGAATTTCTATAAGTAGGAGTTTTTCTAAGTTCTTCCATAAATCCTTCGATAACTTCTACTCCTATTGAGTCAACTCTGTCATCATCGTTTCCGTAAGTTGGGAAATCTCCTTCAATTTCAAAGTCAATAGCTAATCCATTTTCATCTCTGATTGGTTTAACTTTTGCATATTTAATTGCACTTAATGAGTCAGCTACGATTGAAATGCCAGCTACACCAAATGCCATATATCTGTGAACAAAAGTATCATGTAGAGCCATTTGTCCAGCTTCATAAGCATATTTATCATGCATGTAGTGAATTGTATTCATTGTATTTACATAAAGTTTTGCAACTTTTTCTAAAACTAATTTGTAATTAGCATAAACTTTGTCAAAATCTAAAACTTCATCTTTAATTGGTTCAATACCATCTAAAACTTTGATTAAAGAGCCATCTTTTGCTCTCTTCATTTCATCAACACCACCGTTAATAGCGTAAAGAAGTGATTTTGCAAGATTTGCTCTAGCTCCAAAGAATTGCATTTGTTTTCCGATTACCATTGAAGATACACAACAAGCTATTGCATAGTCATCACCATGAACTGGTCTCATTGCATCATCATTTTCATATTGTAATGAACCTGTTTGGATACTCATCTTTGAACAATAATTTTTCCAACCTTCTGGTAAATCTAAACTCCAAAGAACTGTCATATTTGGTTCTGGTGAAGAATCTAAATTAGTTAAAGTGTGTAAAATTCTAAAAGCTGTCTTAGTAACTAATGTTCTTCCATCAAGACCCATACCACCTAGAGATTCAGTAACCCAAGTAGGATCTCCTGCGAATAAATCATCATATTCAGGAGTTCTTAAATGTCTCATCATTCTAAGTTTCATAACGAATTGGTCAATTAATTCTTGAGCTTCACTTTCTGTTAAAGTTCCTTCTTCAATATCTCTCTTGATGTAGATGTCTAAGAAACCACCATTTCTACCAAGACTCATTGCAGCACCGTTATTTTCCTTAACAGCTGCTAAATAAGCAAAGTATAACCATTGAATAGCTTCTTTAGCATTTGTAGCTGGAACAGAAATATCATATCCATATTCCATAGCCATTTTCTTCATTTCGTCTAAAGCTCTGTATTGTTCAGAAAGTTCTTCTCTAAGTCTTATTATATCTTCTGAAGCTAATTCACTTTCCAATTTTTTATATTCATTTAATTTGTCAGCTCTTAATCTGTCAATTCCATAAAGAGCAACTCTTCTATAATCTCCGATAATTCTTCCACGTCCATAAGCATCAGGAAGTCCTGTTAAAAGACCAACAGTTCTAGCTTTTCTCATTTGAGAAGTATAAGCATCAAATACTCCTTGATTGTGAGTTTTTCTGAATTGATTGAAATATTTTTCAATTGTTGGATCCATCTTTAATCCATAAGCATCTAAAGAATTTGTAACCATTCTATATCCACCATAAGGATTTACGATTCTCTTCATCGGTTCGTCAGTTTGGAAACCTACAATCAATTCATTTTCTTTATCCAAATAACCCGCAGGAAAATTATTAATTCCTGAAACTCTTGTAGTATCAACTTTAACAGTTTTTGATCTAACTTCTTCTAAGATTAAGTCTTCGGCTTTTTTCCATAAGTTCTTAGTTCTTTCTGTTGGTTCAGCTAAGAAACTTTCATCTCCTTCATAAGGTGTGTAGTTCAATTGAATGAAATCTCTAGTATCAATATTTTCACTCCAATTACCTTTTTTAAAACCTCTCCATGCGTCCATAATATCATCTCCTAAAATTTATATTAATTACGTAAACTTATTTACTATATTTATAGTATATACCCAACAAAAGCTTTAGTCAGTGATTACAATCACAAAAATAGTATATTTTCAAACATTTTCATAAAATTTTCAAAAAAAATTATACTTTATAAAAACATATTTGAATTCCTATACATACTATACAATATAATTTATCAATTTTTCTGAATCGTTTTCATTATACACAACAACATATTTATATTTTTAACAAATTTAAGTACCATTATATAGTAGTTAAATAAAAATAACTTAAAAACATCTACTCTATCATTTGAGTATTTGACTAAATTAAAATTTCCAAAATTTTATTTTACAACAAAAAGGGGCTCAACGCCCCTTTTTGAAAGTAAATTTATTTTACATTTTCATATCTATAACCATACGGCCTGTGATAACTCCATCTTCCATTTCTTTGAAAATAGCAGGGGCATCTTCTATTGGACGTTTTTTAACAACTGGAACAACCATTCCTTCTGCGCCGAATTGGAATGCTTCTTCTAAGTCTTTTCTTGTTCCTACTAATGAACCTATAATTTCAATTCCGTCAAGAACAGTTTTAACTATAGATACATCCATAGTTTCTGAAGGTAATCCAACAGCTACAACTATTCCTGCTGCTCTTACTGAATCAATAGCTTGGTTAAAAGCAACTTTTGAAACAGCTGTAACAACAGCTGAATGACAACCACCTGTTTTTTCTTTAATTACTTCAACAGGATTTTCTTTAAGTCCATTTATAACAATATCTGCACCACATTCTTTTGCAAGAGCAAGTTTATCATCGTTTATATCAACAGCTACAACATGAGCATTAAAAACTTTCTTTGCATATTGAACAGCTAGGTTTCCAAGTCCACCTGCTCCATATAAAGCAATCCATTGACCTGGTTTTAAATTTGCAGCTTTTATTGCAGCATAGCAAGTAACACCTGCACAAGTAATACTACTTGCTTGAGCTGGATCTAATCCATCAGGTACCTTAACAGCATAATCAGCTGTTACGATACATTGTGTTGCCATTGCACCATCAACTGAATATCCAGCATTTTTTACAGTTCTACAAAGAGTTTCTTTTCCTGTATTACAATATTCACAGCAACCACAGCCTTCATAGAACCATGCAACACTTACTCTGTCTCCAATTTTTAAAGATTTAACACCTTCTCCAAGTTCCTTTACAATACCAACACCTTCATGTCCTAGAACACGGCCTGGAACTTTTCCAAAATCTCCCTTTGCAACATGTAAATCAGTATGACAAACTCCACAGTACTCAACATCTATCAATGCTTCTCCGTAACCCGGTTTTCTTATATCTCTTTCAACCAATTCAACCCAAGTTCCTTCTTTATTAACAACTACAGCTTTCATAAAAAACCTCCTTAACTTAAAACTGTTTCCAACAATCTCAAAAATAATAAATAAATTTTAAATATTCTTTGAAATTATTTTTCATTACATTTTTATTATAACTCTAACAGCAAACGATGTCAACAATTTTTAACAAAATATTTTAAAAATTTTGTGATTTATGATGTTGTTTATATTTTTAACAAATATTATTCTTATATAAAAATATATTTCTAATTTTTATTCAAACTCTTTTGCTCTTAAATCATATTGCAAACTACACTTATTCCCAATTATAGCGAATGATTTAAAGCCTTATAATTAACTTATTCACAAAGAAATATTTTTAAAATTTTTTATATAAAATGCTAATTTTTTAAAATATTTTTTTGTTGCAAGAAAAACGTTTTTATTTTTGGCTTGATAAATATATTAATTATTAAATATAAAATATAATAAAAATTTACTTCTGTATGTTAAATTTAATTATTGTAAAAAATCTTGAAATTTATTTTTTAAAATGGTAAACTAATATAAGAAAAAAAACTACCTTTCATCTGTACTTCATATCGGGTGGATATCTGGGAACCTTGTTGTTTCACAACAAGATAAGATTATTTTTGTAAGATTGTAATAAATTTAGGAGGATAATATGTTTAAGAAAAAATCTAGTTTATTACTAGCTATGCTGTTATTATTAAGTGCTTGTTCAGCACCTGCTAAGAAAGAAGAAACACCTAAACAGCAAACTGAAACTCAAGATAAGAAAGATAATGTTAATCTGCCTAATCAGGGTTTAATGGCAGTTACTTGGTATCAAACTTCTGCTGAAGCCAAAGCACTTTACACTCAAGGATATAATGCAGCTAAGAAGTCATTAGAAGAAAAAATTAAAAATAAAGCTAAAGGCGAAAAATTAGCTGTTGTTTTGGATTTAGATGAAACTGTCCTTGACAACTCACCTATTCAAGCTTATTATGCAATAAATGGAAAATCCTATCCAGAAGGATGGCATGAATGGGTTATGTATGCTAAAGCAGAAGTTGTTTATGGAGCAAAAGAATTTTTAGACTTTGCACATAAAAATGGTGTTGGAATTTATTATGTAACTGATAGAAATGCTGAAACTGAATTTGAAGCTACTAAGAAAAATCTTTTGGAAAAAGGACTTCCTCTACAATCAGATGCAAACTTGATGTTAAGAGCCAAAGGAGAAAAAGGCAAGGACGAAAGACGTAAAAAAATCGAAGAAACTCATAAGATTGTTATGTTAGTTGGAGATAATTTACATGACTTCGCAACTCCTGAAGATGGATCATTAAAAGGAAGAGATAAATTCGTCAAGGATCATGCAAAAGACTGGGGAGATAAATATATAATGTTACCAAATCCAATGTATGGAAGCTGGGAAGGGACTTTATATAATAATAATTTTAAAAAGTCTGATGAAGAAAAAGATAAACTTAGAAAATCAGCTCTAAAAGTATTTAATGTTGAAAAGAATACGGTTGAAGAGCATAAATAGATAAAAAAATTACAATTTTACAATGAAATAAAAATTAAGCTGTTAAGTGAAAAATCATTTAACAGCTTTTTTAAATAAAAATCTGTAAACAAAAAGCATCTATCCAAAAAGATAAATGCTTTTTTGTTATTTATGATTCTATTTATTTTCTCTGTATCCATTTTGTATAAGATTAATTTCAAAAGCTTTAAGACTCTTAAAATTATTAGCATTTAATGTCCCTCCAAGAATTCCACTCTTATTAAATTTATCTACATCCATTTTAGCAACATCTACAACAATAGTCATCACAACATTTTTATTCTCTATTTTAACTTCACTTTTAACAGAATCTCCTAAAGTAGCAAAAACCTGTTTTTGCTTATCTATTACTGCATTAGCATCTTGATCATTTTTAATTTTAAGTTTTTCAAAACTTATAACACTCTTCATTGTAATCTTTTTAACTTCGTCATTTTTATATTCTACTACAAATTCTTTAGTGTTATTATCTTTTGAAAAAGTTTTAACACTTTTCTCTTTTTCGGCTGTTTTTTTATTATTTTCTTCTATTTCTTTTTTTGTATCTTCCTGATTTGCCACTTTAAGAACTTTTTTATTTCCTCCAGAGCAAGCAACAATTCCCATTGAAATAGTTAAAAGCATAAGGATAGTCAATATTTTTTTTAATCTTTTCATATTTTTCCTCCTAAAAAAATATATTTTATTTTATCAAAATCACGATAAAATACTTTACACTTATAATTAAATAAGTTCAAACTCATTATACCATATAATTTATAATTGCACAATTTTTAATAACATTTTAAAAACATAAAGTCCATATTAGATATTTAATTGCTTTGATAAAAAATAAATAATATTTAGAAAGTATAAAATTTATTTTTTATTAATATAAAAAAGGTGCTAAGTTAAACTTAACACCCTTCTCTTTTTATTATAACATAAATGCCTTATATGCTTTGTAACTCATATACACATCTATTTTACTTGTAACTTCATATGGTGAGTGCATACTCAATGTAGCAGGGCCAGCATCTAAAACTTCTGCACCATATTTTGCAAGAAGTAATGCTATTGTTCCCCCGCCACCTTGGTCAACTTTACCAAGTTCTGCAGTTTGCCATACAACATTATTTTCTTTAAATACTTTTCTAACTTCTGCTAAAAATTCAGCATTTGCATCACTTGAACCGAATTTTCCACCACTTCCAGTATATTTACAAATTGAAATACCTGAACCGATAAATGCAGAGTTCATTTGTTCACAAACATCAGGAAAGTCAGGATCAAATCCTGCTGCAACATCTGCAGATAAAACTTTTGAATTCTTTAATGAACGATTAACTTTTAATTGGCAAAATTCTCCTTCTAGATTTACAAGTTCAGTCATTGTGTTTTCCCAGAAATATGATGCCATACCTGTATTACCCATTGAGCCTATTTCTTCTTTATCCATAAATAATCCACAAGCAGTTCTCTTCGGATTTTCAATTTCAAAAATAGCACGCATTGTTGTAAAAGCACATACTCTATCATCTTGACCATATCCTAAAACCATTGATCTGTCAAGACCTAAATCTCTTGCAACTCCAGCAGGTACAATTTCTAATTCTGCAATTTTGAAATCTTCTTCTTCAAAATTATATTTTTCTTTTATCAATTTTAAAACATTTTCTTTAACAGCGTCTTTTTCAGTATCCTTTAAAGGCATATTGCCCATTAGAATATTCATTTGTTCTCCAACTAATGCTTCACGAGCTGTTTTAGCCAATTGATTTTTAGATAAGTGAATCAATAAATCTGTTACACAAAATACAGGATCGTCCTTATCTTCTCCAATATGTATATCAATTTTTTCTCCAGCTGAATTGTAAACAACCCCATGAATTGCTAAAGGAATTGTTGCGTATTGATATAATTTAACTCCACCATAGTAATGAGTTTTTAATTTTGTTAAATTATTCGCTTCATACAAAGGATTTTGTTTAACATCTAAACGTGGACTGTCAATATGTGCCCCAACGATATTCAATCCATTTTCTAAAGGTTCAGTTCCCATCACAAAAAGAGCAACTGACTTATTCTTATGATTTAGATAAAATTTATCTCCTGCTTTAAATTTTTTACCGGATTTGTAAAGTTCTTCTAAATCTCTAAATCCCTTTTCTTTTGCTTGACGAATAATTTCTGCACAAGCAAGTCTTTCTGTTTTTGATACTGATAAAAACTTTTTGTAATCTTCACAAAAACTAAAAACTAAATCTTTTTCTGCATCTTCAATTTGTAACCATGCACTCTTGTTAGTCATAACCTTCCTCCTAATATAAATTTTTTACAAAATAATTATAACATAATTAAGTTTACAAGTAAATTATTAACTTAATTTATGGTAACTTTTCCAGCTTCACATTCTATTTTCATATTAACTTCAGAACTACCATTTTTTATTCCGCGTTTATCAAAACCTGCAAAAGATTCTCCGAAAATTTTTACACTGCCCATTTCAACACTGTATTCATATTTTATTTCTCCATATAATTTATCAACATCAAGTGTGGCATTTCCAGCTTGTACATCAAGTTCGAACATATCTTGATATTCAATATCTCCCTTGATATTTCCTGCATGGACATCAACATCAAAGTTTTTAACTTCAAGATTTTTTAAATTTACATTTCCTGCATTTATTTCCAATTTAAAATCTCTAAGCTCTAAGTCTTTCATTTTAATACTTGAAGCACTTATTTCTCCACGAATTGAAACATCTTCAGGAACATAAATTGTAAGAGAGGAATCTTTAATAAAATCTTCATCAATTACAATTCCTTTATCATCAAGACGCCCAACTAAACCCTTATTATAAATTTTCAATTTATTTTGGGATTTTTCACAATATAATTTAGTTCTTTTTAAATTTCTTGATTTCACTCTTACTGTTTTATCATCACTGACTTCAAATTTCGCACTTAAGGCATTTAAATCAATTTCTATTTCATCAATATCTTCAAAAAAAGTATCCATATTTTCATTTGAATAGTCCATTTCATCCTCATCATAAATTTCATAATCTTCATCATCACTAGGTTGATATTTAACTCTAACATATTTTTTAGTATATTTGCCTGGATTTTTTGAAATATCCTTAACTAGCATCTTGTATAGTCCCTTTATCAACCAAGCAAAAATATACACTAAAATTATAAATCCAATTACTCTCCAACCCCAAGTAAGAATTGATTCAGGGTTAAAAATAAATGAAAAAGGTAAAGTAACTAAAGAAATTAATAAACTCACAACAGAAAATGCAATCCATAGCGCAAAACAAATAACAACTACTACAAAAATCGGAACTAATAACGGAAATGAGAAAATCCCAAGTGCAACAAGTGATAATTTTTTCCAAAAACTTCCTCTTTTCTTTCCATGTCTTTCATTTCTTTCTTCTTCAATTTCAATATCCTCTGCTAAAATTTCCATTGCGATTTTTCTTGGATTTCCAAAACTTTCAGGAACTTCATCATCAAGACTAATTCCCTGCTCATCAAACATTTCATTATAAAAATTCTCTACATTCTGTCTTTCTGTACTTGAAATATTTTTTAGATAAGACATAAGCTTTCGCATAAAAGTTCTTCTATTCATCATTACCTCCAACAATCTGATTTACTTGCTCTACATATAAATTCCATTTTTTCTTATTAAAATTTAAAACATCTCGTCCCGCTACTGTTATACGATAATATCTTCTGTTTCTACCGTCAAAAGCAACGTCATAACTATCCAAAAGACCATTTTTTAGAAGTCTTCTCAAAACCGGATAGAGAGTTGACTCTGAAATTTCAATAGTAGCCATAAGTTTTTGAGTAATCTCATAACCATAAGTATCACTTCGATTAACTATCGCCAGAACACAAAAGTCTAAAATTTCTCCCTGAATTGAAAACATAAGCACTCCTTTCTCAAAACATTATTAACTTACTTATATTATATAACGTATAGTATATAAAGTCAATATATTTTTTGGGATTTTTTGTTTTTCGGTTTCTAAAAATTTTTTGAAATCTTTGATTTGAGTAAAATCGACTGTGGAAATCTCACACTTTTGTTGAAAACAAAAGTGAATGTATCATAGATACATAGATTACAGAAATAAAAAAATCTTATAGTAATTGATTAGATTTTCAAATTTAATAAAAAACTAATTTCTAATTCTTTTTAGATTTCTTTCAGAAATACTATTGTTTGTGAACAAACAATAGTTGAGATCTTTCGACTTCGTTTCACTTCGCTCAAGATGACGTGTTAGGGGCTTTTCTTTCCAAAGTAACATGACGTGAACTATTTTTTATACAACATATTAATAATTTCCGTTTTATTAAATTATTTTTATTTTTTAACTGATATTTATATTTTTTTAGTGTTTTCTGAAGTTTGTTTACTACTAACGTCTAGCACTTAAACAGTGGCATTATCTTTATACGTCATTTCGACTGTAGCGATAGCGAAACGGAGAAATCTCATAGTTTTGCTTATGAATAAGCAAAACTAAAATGTATCGTAGATACATAGATTACAGAAATCAAAAAATCTTATAGTAATTGATTAGATTTTCAAATTTAATAAAAAACTAATTTCTAATTCTTTTAAGATTTCTTTCAGAAATATTATTGTTTGTAAACAAACAATAATTGAGATCTTTCGACTTCGTTTCACTTCGCTCAAGATGACGTATTAGGGGCTTTTCTTTGCAAAGTAACATGACGTGAACTATTTTTTATACAACATATTAATAATTTCCGTTTTATTAAATTATTTTTATTTTTTAACTGATATTTATATTTTTTTAGTGTTTTATGAAGTTTGTTTACTACTAACGTCTAGCACTTAAATATTGACATTATCCTTATACGTCATTTCGACCGAAACGTAGCATAGCGAAGTGAATCTAGCCCTAACTTTGTTTGCTTGCAAACAAAAGTAGGTCTGACGCAAAGATTGTTCAAATCTTTGATTTGAGTACAATCGACTGTGGAAATCTCATAGTTTTGCTTATGAATAAGCAAAACTAAAATGTATCGTAGATACATTAAAATTCCAACAAAAAAACAGCGAATAAAAAATTCACTGTTATAACTATTTTTTATAAAATTCTATTATAAAATACGTAAATTATACCAAATTTCTTTTACATTTAAACTTTTTAATTGTCAAAAGTTTTTTACATCTGATGAATTAGAACTTAATTTAGTTTAAAAATCCTATCATAGATTTTTTCTTCATTAGATTTAATAATTTTTCTATCTAAAACTTCTCCTTCTCTTAATCCTGATATTACTATATTGCTACTTGATTTCATATCTTTTATTATATCCATAGCAAGTTCATATATAGAAATTTCTCTTCCAATTTCAAAATTAAAAATACCATTTTCAAGTATTTTATCATCAAATTCAGCCCAAATATCAATAAAACTTTTTATATCAGTAGCTATCTTTTTTATATCTTTATGTGTAACTGTTAAGGGTAAATCATTCTTTGCCTGATTTCTAAATATATGAAAAACAGAGCCTTTACTTTCTAGTATAAATGGAAATCTAACAGCTTGTACTATCTTACCGTTACTGTTAACAGTCCTGATAACTTCTTCCACTTCCAATTTATCTTTCCCGAAAAAATTGACCGGATTATATGCCTCATCACTTGATAAAAATATAAATCTTTTTACGTATTCAGAATTTAACACTTTATTAATCAATTTCTTAGTGTTTTCAACATTAACATTATGATAATAATCTCGATAAATTTCGTTGTATTTAGTATTTTTTATAACAGCAGAATGAATAACAATATCAGGTTTTAAAGTATCCATTAAATTTAAAGCATCGTCAGAATAAGCATCAAAAGGAATGAATTTTACTTTTTCATTTTTTATACTTTTCTCAACAACAACTATCTCATTTTCATTAATATCTGTTCCAATAACATAAAAGCCTTTATCTATATAGTATTTTGCCAACTCTAATCCTACAGTTCCACAAACTCCAGTAATATAAACCTTATTTCCCATATTCTCTCCCATAATTGATATAAATATTCTATTCATAAAATGGATTGTCATTTTCATATTTTTCATTGAAATCGACTTTATGTCCATTTATTTCATATCCCAATAGTAAATTGATATTTACATTTTCGGCTGCTCTAAAGATTGAACTATCAACATTTTTAAAGTCTTTTTTCAAGTTTTCGATTAAGTCTTTTATTTGATATCTTTTGTTTCCGATTTTTTTAGCTGCAACCATACAAGCACAATTTAAAGGCATAAGTCCTGTTGACTTCATCCACCTTATTATATATTCTTCTTCTATAAGATATAGAGGTCTTATTATTTCCATATCTTCAAAATTTTTCGCCTTTAGTTTAGGTGGCATTGTCTTAAAACTACCTGCGCATAGTAAGTTAAGCATTGTAGTTTCAATAACATCATTAAAATGATGACCTAATGCCAATTTGTTACAACCAAGCTCTTTAGCTTTCGCATAGAGTGAGCCTCTTCTCATTCTTGCACACATATAGCAAGGATAATCACCTGCAATTTTGTCTGCAACTGCAAAAATATCAGCAGGATAATATGTAAGAGGAATTTCAAGATAACTTGCATTTTCTAAAAGCAACTCTTTTATTGACGGATGATAACCCGGATCCATTGCAATAAATTCAAGTTCAAAATTATCTTTCCCATTCTTTTTAAGTTCTTGAAAAAGCTTTGCCATAATTAAGCTGTCTTTTCCACCTGAAATCGCAACTGCAATCTTATCTCCGTCTTCTATTAAATTGTATTCTTTAATCGCCTTTACAAATTTTGACCAAATATGTTTTCTATATCTTTTTATCAGCGACCTTTCAATATCTTTAAGCTCAGCTCTTTCGTTTTCAGGAAAAAGAACAGGACAAGTTGCCTGTAAATTATTCTCTCTATTTTCCATTATATCTTTTATTTCCTTATTTTCCATATTTCTCCTATTTATGATATATTTGATTGTTCATAATTTTAAAAGCTCTGTAGATTTGTTCCAATAACACAACTCTAAATAGTTGGTGAGGGAGTGTAAATTTTGAAAAAGAAAGTTTAAAATTACTTCTTTTCTTTATTTCATCTCCAAGTCCGAAACTTCCACCGATTACGAATATAAATTTTGAATTTCCGTCATTCATTTTTTCTTCTAAAAATTTTGAAAAGTCTTCACTATCTATTGATTTCCCTAGAATTTCAAGGGTAATTACAAAATCGGAGTCTGAAATTTTATTTAAAATTCTTCCCTCTTCTTTTTTTAATACATTTTCAATTTCCAATTTACTAGGTGTTTGTGTCAAAATTTTTTCTTCTGGAATTTCTATGATTTCAATTTTTGAAAAGGCTGAAATTCTCTTTTTATATTCATCACAAGCATCTTTAAAAAATTTTTCGGATAACTTTCCTACACATAAAATTTTTATATTCATATTACACTTCCGTTATACTGCTGTTGTCAAATCTTCTTGCAACTTCTAAATTCGTATATTGAATTACATTTTCTTTATCTAAAATTCCAAAAACTTCGTCATAAGCAAGTTTTTCTTCATTATTTGTTTCACTTAAATGTCCAAGATATACCTTTTTGCATTTATCGGTTACAACTTCGGATAGTACATTTCCACTTGTAACATTTGAAATATGCCCGAAATCTCCCAAAATTCTCTGTTTTAAATTATAATCATAAGGTCCTTTTTTAAGCATTTCCAGGTCGTGATTTGCCTCAAAATAAAAAATCTTTGAACCCTTAATTTTTTCTTTCATATGGTTTGTAATAATTCCCGTATCAGTTAAAAGACTTACTTTCCCATAATCTGTATTAAAAACAAAGCCCATTCCTCTCGCACAGTCGTGAGAAATTTCCAAGGTATATAAATCAAAAAGAGAAAATCTGTGCTTCTTTTCGGTGCCGATAACAACAATATTTTCATCTTTAATTTTACCTAATTTAGATGCTCCGGCTTTTAATGTTTCAACATTAGAACAAATCTTGATATCATAACGTCTGGAAAGTACTCCGGCACCTCTTATATGATCAATATGTTCATGAGTTAAAAATATTAAATCAATCGTACTTGGATCAACTCCCAATTGTTTTAAATTACATTCAATTTTTTTACCACTAAAACCTGCATCTATTAAATATCTTTTATTATCAACTTCTAAAAAGCAACAATTACCGTCGCTCCCGCTAAAAAGCGGACAAAATCTTAAGCCCATATTTCCTCCATTCATACAAGCTTTATTTTATCATATTTTTAATAAAAAATCCAAAATTTCCCATAAAAAAATTAGGCTTTAACCTAATTTTTATCAATAAAACTTAATCTCTTTTTTAATTCTAATTTTTTAAATAATTTTTCTCTAAAATAATCAATAAATATACATCCTACAAATATTGCAATATCTGTTATTATTATATAAAGTAACATTTTGAAAGTTGAATAATTTAAAAATGTTGCAGATCTTCCAGCAATAAATCTTTTGCTAATCACTTCATGTTCATGAATTAAATAAACTGAAAAACAAAGCGGTGAAAGAAATGCTATTATTTTTCTCCACGATTTAACTTTCAACTTTGAAAATATTATTAGTAAGGCTATTCCTGATAAAAGCATGGTAGGAGATGTGTAGGAAATTAAAGTATATTTAAAATCTTTAAAACCTTTTAAATCCAAATAACTTGTTAAACATGCACTTCCTAATTCCAAAATAATACAAAAGATAAATAAAATCATCATAGACCTATTAGAAAACTTATTATGCAAATTGTATTTTTTGATAAATCCACCAATTAAGTATAATACCATTAGCCATACAAAACTTGAGCCATTCCTTGTAAGGAAAATATCTCCTGCATAAATAAAAGGTAAGACAGAATTTACAATTATAATCATGATAATTGTGTTCTTGAGAACTTTATAGTCCATATTTTGTAAGGCAGAATTTAATATAGGCATAAAGAAGAACAGACAAAAATAAGCTGTAAAATACCAATATTTTGAATTTATAGCTGGAAAACAAAAAGTTATAAGGGTATTAAAATTAAAATCAACAATTCCAAAAATACAACCAACCAAGTAAATAGAAATAGAATAAAAAACAACTCTTAACCATAATAAAACTATATTAGAATATTTGAATTTGGACTCTATTCCTACAAAACCTGAAATTAAGGCATAACAGTTCACAGCCACATAACAAATTATCTCTAAAATCCATACAATATTGTATTTTGCACTTAAGAAATATAGATTCTCACTTCTTAAAATTCCACCATACCAAAAAACATGTAAATTTACAATCATAAACATTGTAACAATTCTAAGTAAGTCAATTCCATAATTTCTTTCTTTTATTTCCAAATTCTTTATCAAAACTTCTACCTCACAACAAATAAATATACGAATTTTAGTATATAGTAATTAAATACTAATGTCAAACTTTAATTTATAATTTTTAAAATATGAAATAGTCATCTTAAATTTAAGATGACTATTTATAATTATATTTAACTGAAAATTTTAAAAAGCAGAAAATTCTCCTTAAATCTAAATTTCTTTACATTCTTCCCATTCTATATCTTCTTTCTCCAAAAGTTCTAAAAGACTTGGCTTTAAAATGGGACTACATTCCCACGCAATCCCACAACCAGCTGATAAAACTCTTGGTACAGGGACAAGTTTTCCTGAAAGGTTATTTTCTTTACATACACTTTCAGTTGCCATTGCCTCTGCAGTCGTATAGAATGTTGTATACAGCTTAGTCTCTTTCATTATTCTACAATAATTTCAAAGTCTAATCCAACTTCTTTTACAGAAGTTTTCTTGCCTTGGCTGTTTGCAAAATGAGTGATATTTTTTACAACATGTGCTTCACTGGCTAAGACTTTGTAAGTTTCATTTCTATTTTCTTTAAGGGCATCTTGTAAAATTAAAACTGGTTCTGGACAAGATAATCCTCTAACGTCTAATTCTTTCATATCAATCTCCTTAAATTTTATCTATTCTTTTCTTTTCTCAATCCACAGAAAGCTACAATAAATAGAACAACTATTGAAACAATAACAAATATTTGTCCATTTGTTCCAGGTCCCCCTGCAGCTGCTTTGATTCCTTTTTCTACATTTTCAACTGCAGCAGCTCCTCCAGCTAAATTAAAGTTATGAGCAAAGGCAGCTCCTACAAACATTCCCAATACAGTTATAACTGAGTCTGAAGAACCTGTTCCTGCAAGAACTAATTGTCTTAATGGACAACCTCCAAGTAATACTGCACAGAAACCAACAGCATACATAGATAATATATTCCAAATTGTTTGAGCATGTGCGATTGGCCCAAAAGCAACAAATTTAAAGTTTCCTGTAGCTATATTATAACCTAACATAACGATAAAAATTCCGCCTATTACTGAGAATAATCTGAAATCCTTTAATAAAATTATATCTCTAAGTGATCCCGCAAAACACATTCTACTTCTTTGAGCAATCACACCAAACATAAGTCCTACTCCTAATGAAGCATACCATACTGCATGCATACTTCCAGGACCTTTTTGGCTAAAAGCATAAAGAGATGGAACGGCAATAACTAAAGCAAATAATCCTGCTACAACTATTGGTAAAACATATCCATTTTCTTTTTTTATTGTGTATGATCTTCCTAAACTAAAGCCTTTTCTCAAGAAGAATGCACCTGTTGCAATACCCGCTGCAAATCCTACAAGTCCTACATAAGAACTTATATCTCCTGCTGACATTCTTAAAATCATTCTTAAAGGACAACCTAAAAATACTAATGCACAAACCATCATTATTACCCCTAAGAAAAATCTAATAACAGGTGATGAACCTGCCGTAGATCTGTACTCTTTTGTAAATAATGAAATTAAAAATGAACCTAAAATAATTCCTACAATTTCTGGTCTAAAATATTGAACTACTTCTGCATTATGGAATTTCATAGCTCCAGCAGTATCTCTAATAAAACAAGCTATACAAAAAGCCATATTTTTAGGATTGCCTAAATATGCAAGTAAAGCTGCTCCAAGACCAGCGATAATTCCCAAAGTCAACAACCCTTTTTTTGTGTTAAAAAAACGCATTTGATTACCTCCTATCATCTATAATTTTTTTAATCGCGTTTATAGCAAGCTCGACCTCATCAAAAGTATTCGAATGAGAAAAGCTAAATCTAACCATACCCTGTTCAACAGTACCAAGTGCCTTATGAATAAGTGGTGCACAATGAGCCCCCGGTCTTGTTGAAATTTTATACTCTTCATATAACATACTGCTTACTTCTGAAGAGTCCATATCTGAGATATTTAAAGATACAATTGGAGCTCTAAACTCTGTTTCAAAATCCCCATAAACCTTAACTTCAGGAAATTTACTAACCCCATCATAAAATTTCCTTGAAAGTTCTAAAGCTCTTTTTGTTAAATTTTCAATTTTATTTTTTAAAAGATAGTCAATAGATGCATGAAGCCCAGCTATTCCATGTGAATTTAAAGTCCCAGCCTCAAGTCTTGTTGGCATCTTATCCGGTTGAAATTCATCATAGCTATGAGTTCCACTTCCACCAACCATAAAAGGTCTTATATACACTTCTTCTCTCACACATAAAGCACCCGTTCCCTGTGGTCCAAGCATTGACTTGTGCCCTGTAAAACAAAGCACATCAATATTCATCTCTTTCATATCAATATCAAATGCACCTGCTGTTTGAGAAGCATCCACGACAAAAAGAAGATTATTATTTCTACAAAAATCCCCATATTTTTTTAAGTCAGTAATATTTCCAGTAACATTGGATGCATGTGTTAAAACTATTGCCTTAGTATTTGCTTTTATCAAAGATGGAATTTCATCGAAATTCAAAACTCCATTTTCTAAAACATTTATGTAACTGACTTCAGCCCCTTTTTCTTTTAAGCAATGTATAGGTCTTAAAACAGAATTATGTTCTGCGACAGAAGTGATTATATGGTCATTTTCTGAAAACAAACCATTAATTGCAATATTTAAACTTTCAGTCGCATTTTTTGTAAAAACAACCTGACGAGAATTCCCAACATTAAACATCTTTGCTATTTTTCTTCTAGTTTCAAAAACTATTCTATCAGCACTTAAACTCTCCTCATAAACTCCACGAGAGGAGTTCCCAAAGTTTTTCATTGCATTTATAACTGCATCAATAACTTCTACAGGTTTATTTTTTGTTGTAGCTGCATTATCAAAATAAATCATATTATCCTCCTTCGTGAAAAATTTTATTTGGTTTATCATAATGGAAACAATCTTCTGATATATTTACCACAAGGCGTAAATATATTATAATTATATCAAAACTTCAATTTGATTTTGATATTGTTATTTTGATGAAATAGTAATAGCTTTATCATAGGGCATAAATCTATTACTATTATATATCAATATGGCGATATTGTCAAATTTTGCTCAAATTTCAACAAAAATATCTAAATTAATTATATTTTTTAATAAGTTTTATCGTTTAAATTATATAAGTGATTAATTTATCTTAAATAACATATTTATTAAAAAATAAATATAGGCATTTCAACTTTTTTATTAAAAATATTTATCAATTAAAACATAAAATATAGTCTAAATATAGCTAAAATCCTATTTCAAAATATTAAAAATTATGATATACTAATACTTAGTTACTTATATATTAGAAAAAACTGTTTGATTGCAGTGCTGAAGCAAATGGTTTTTCTAAGAATAAGTAATAATAAATTCTATAGGAGGGAACTATGCAAAACTATTTAGTTTTAATTGGTATTGTAATCATTGTTGTGGGTTTTGTATTAAAACTTGATGTAATTTCTGTAGTTTTAATTGCAGGTTTCGCAACAGGTCTTGCCGGTGGTAAAAGTATTATTGAAATTTTAGACATTATAGGTAAAGGATTTGTCGAAAATAGGTATATGAGTTTATTCTTTACAACACTTATTGTAATAGGTATTATGGAAAGAAATGGTCTTAAAGAAAAGGCTGCAGACGGAATACGAAAAATTAAAGGTGCAAGTGCAGGTTTAGTTATCTGGTTATATTTATTTATTCGCTGGATTGCTGCAATATTCTCTTTGCGTCTAGGTGGTCATGTTCAATTTGTAAGACCTCTAATTTTACCAATGGCAGAAGGTGCTGCAACTAAGACAGTTGACCTTACTGAAACTAAACTAGAAGATCTAAAGGGTTTAGCTGGTGCTGTTGAAAACTATGGTAACTTCTTTGGACAAAATGTGTTTCCTGTTGCTTCAGGTGTTTTACTTATAGCTTCTACACTTAAAGATAAGGGATATGCTGTAGAGGGCTCCGATATAGCTTACTATTCTTTATTTGCAGGTATTGCAATGATTATTTTATCAGTTATTCAATGTTTCTTATTTGAAATGAAACTTAGAAAGGAAGGTGAAAAAAATGTTAAAGTGGATAAGTAGTAATACATTTTTTATCGATGAATTCATTTATATTCTTTGTGGGTTAATTTCAATCTTAACAGCTTTTAGAGCTTTGAAGAATAAAGAAGCAAGAATTGGTACGTTTTTATTTTGGTTTTTAGTTGGAATTATATTTGCATGTGGAGGATTTTTAGTTAAATACCTTCCTAAACAAGGTGGAGTTATTGTTGGTGCTATGCTTGTAACTTGTGGATTGCTTACTCTTACAAAACAAGTTAAAATCGGAGAATTTAATCCACCATCAGAAGAAGAAAGAAGAAAAAATGCAAATAAAATTGGTTGGAAAATTTTTATTCCCGCATTGATTATGGCAGGACTCGGATTTTTCATGTCACAATTTAAATCTTTTAAAATTGTAATTGGAACGGATGCTAAAGGTAAAGATTTAATTTTCGGCTTTTCAACTGCACAAGTTTTAGGAATTTCGGCAATAATTGCTTTAATTCTAGCTATTATAATTGCTAAACCTAAAGTTGAAGATATGAAAGAAGATACTTCTAGACTCTTAATGCAAGTAGGAGCATCAAGTTTATTACCTCAACTTTTAGGAGCACTTGGAATCGTGTTTACAGCAGCAGGTGTAGGTAACATAATTGGCGATGTCGCAGGAAGTGTTGTTGGTGGTGGTGGAAGAGTCGCCGGAGTTGTAGCTTACTGTTTAGGTATGCTAATCTTTACTATGATTATGGGTAATGCTTTTGCTGCATTTACTGTAATCACAATCGGTGTTGGTATCCCTTTTGTAATCGCTCAAGGTGGAAATCCTGCTGTAGTAGGAGCTCTAGGTATGACTTCAGGTTACTGTGGAACACTATTAACTCCTATGGCTGCAAACTTCAATATCGTTCCAGGTGCAATTTTAGAAACCAAAGATAAATATACGATTATAAAAACACAGGCACCTATGGCTTTTGCTATGATTTTAGTTAATATCGTGCTTATGTTATTATTAGCATTTTAGGAGGTAATATAATGAAAATTTTAGTTAGTGGATTTGACCCATTTGGTGGAGAAAAAATTAATCCTGCAATTGAGTCTGTAAAATTATTACCAGACGAAATTAAAGGGGCAAAAATAATTAAAGTAGAAATTCCAACAGTAGCAAGAAAAAGTCTTAAAAAACTTGAAGAAGTTATTGAAGCTGAAAAACCTGATGTAGTAATAAATATCGGACAAGCAGGCGGCAGAACTGATATATCAGTTGAAAGAGTTGGAATAAATATGGATGATTTTAGAATAAAAGATAATGAAGGAAATCAACCAATTGATGAAAAAATTGCTGAAGATGGTCCAGATGCTTATCTTGTAACTATTCCTATAAAAGCAATGGTTCAAAAAATGATTGAAAACAAAATTCCTGCATCTGTTTCAAACACAGCTGGAACATTTGTTTGTAACCATGTTTGCTATGGAATGGCACATCTTGCAAATACAAAATATCCGAATATGAGAACAGGATTTATTCATATTCCATTTTTACCAGAACAAGTTGTAGATAAGAGAAATATGCCATCAATGCCTTTAGAAATGATTGCTAAAGGATTGGAATATGCAATCGAAGCTATCGTTGAAAACAAAGAAGACATTAAAGTAGAAGGCGGAGCAACACATTAGTATATAACAAAAAGGTTAGAGAACTGAAAACTCTAACCTTTTTTCATATTTTATTTAAATAACCTTTTTATCGTAACCAAGTCTTTCAAGTTCTCCTTGCAATACTACTTCTCCAGTATATTTATAACCACAGGATAAAATAAAATTTCTCATCTTTTTATTGTCTTTATGAGTATCAATTCTTAAATCCATTCTCTTTCTTTTTGCAAAATTTTCAACATAATACATCATCTTTTTTGCAAAACTTTGCTTTTTGTATTCATTTGAAGTTGCTACCTTATGAATACTAATATAAGGAATAGAAGTATTCCATTTGCCATCTATATTTTCATAATCTTCATCAATTCCTTCTACCAAACAAGCAGTAGATACAACTCTTTTATGATACTCCAAAACATAAAGGTCTATTCCCAAATGTTCATCAATATCTTTAAAACTTGGAACATATTGACCCTGCCATTGATCTACTCCGTCATTTTTTAAGGAATTTGACCCCTCAAGATATATTTCTAAAATACTTTCTCTATCTGACTCATTAGCCATTCTAAATATCAAAACTTCGTACTTTAAATTTAAAGAAATAAAAAAAGAAAAAACAAGAATACTAATAACTAAAATACAAAATATAATTCCAATAAAGAATTTAATATTAAACTCAAAAATCGAATCAAAAAACATATATCCATATAAGAAATCAAATTCAAGATTTATAATATTCAACATTTTTAAAATATTTTTGTGAAATTTATTTGAAATTGTATAACTTATAGAATTAATATAATTAAATCCTATCTTAAAAGCAAATTCAACTAATACTAAAACAATAAGTAAAATATAATCTCCAGTAGAGGCTTTAAACACAAACCCAAATAAAAACATAATGACTAAAAGAATTAATTTAACATAATCTGTTATACTCTTATTTTTGTAAAATGAATTCATTACTTTATTTTAACTCCTATATTTTTTATAATTCTCCATTGAGGAATTTTCCCATTATCTCCCCAATATTCATCAAGTTTTGAAATTTTCCCATTTTCTAGTAGTATAAAGGAATTAGCATAAAATGAAGATTTATCAAAAACATTTATTACTTTTGCAACTGCAATAATTAAATTTCCGATTTGTTCAACCCTTTCAACTTCTCCACCCCATTTATCAGGATAAGTGCAATTAACTTCAATAAACTCATCAACAGTAAATCTTTCATTAGTATTATGCCAATCAATATAAGCATCTTCATTAAAAAATTTTTTAATCTCCAAAGCATTTTGACTTAAAACCATATCAAAAAATTTATAAACATCGAACATATTTACTCCTTTTTTTCTATAATAATTTTATTAAATTTATATATAATGTATATTATACTTAAAATAAAATGAAAATTCAAATTAGTTTGAATATAGTTCTTTTTATAAATTAAATTTATATTTTAGTTTAATATTTTGTACAAAAAATTATTTGAAATATATTATAAATAATTTTGATTTTTTATTCGAATTATGATACTATATACTTAAAATACAATGCTAGTATTATAAAACATATCTTATAGATTTGTAATGGAGGATGTCCTGCTGAAAGAATAAAACAGCAAAAAACGTTGAATATAGAAAACAGGAGAGATGATAGATGTCAGTTTTAGAATATAAATTTCTTAAAATAAATAATACTAATAAATTTAAAGTTTATTTAATTACTTTCATTTCTAATTTTATTTTATTCTATTCTCCAATAATTTTTTTATTTTATAAAAATTTTGGAATAGACATATTCAAAATAGGTATTATTTTTTCAGTAACCAGTATAAGTAATATAATTTTTGAAATTCCTTTTGGACTGTTTGCAGATAAAAAATCTCCGAAATTAAGTGTATGCATCGGTTCTGTTATGATAACTCTCTCTCTAGTCGGATTATTTTTCAGTACGAGTTTTTTCCAATTTTTAATATGTGCAATTTTTATGGCTGTTGGAGATGCCGGAATGTCTGGAGCAAATAGTGTTTTGTTAATGAACTTACTTGAAAGAGAAGAAGAAGTGTTTGAAATTTCATCAATATCAAGTGGAATTTCAAACATTCTCGGTGGACTCATAATAGGCTTTATATACAATATCAATATACGACTTCCATTTTTAATTTCGATGGTTTTATCAATATTGAATTTATTTTTGTATCTATCGATATCTGAGAAACATATAAATACTGAAAAAGAAAAAGTTCAAATAGAAAATGTAAATTTTAAAACTGCTTTTTTTATTTTTAAAAAACAAATTTTCATATTTCTAATATTATTACTTTCATATATTTCCATACCGCAAGTTGCAATTTATTTTCCCGAGTATCTGGACTTTTTCAAAATAAATTCAAAATATATCGGAATTATGTATATGATTGCAAATATAATTAGTATGTTCGGAACAAAATTTCATCAAATTTATTTAAAAAAATATAATCCCATGGTAAAACTTAAATACTGTTTTTTATTTTTAATGATTTCTACATTTGTGATGTGGATTTCGAAAAATTTTTTTGTTTCCATGTTTTTTTATGCAATATATAGATTTATAACAGGCTACTTTTACTTACTGTTTTCAATGTATATAAATTCAAAAACTGATTTACACTACAAATCTACAATATTATCAATAAAAAATGTAATTGTACAAATTGCATTTATACTAAGTGATCCGTTAGTTACATTTATAATAAAGGAATTCGGAATTAGCAGAAGTTATTGTTTTGCTTTCATTTCTATAACAGTAATATTTTTGATTGTATTATTTTATAAAACAGGCAATCCGAAAGAAACACTTTTTGAAAAGAAACCTGCTTAAATATTTGACAACTGAGAATAAAAAAATTTAAAAACTGTTTCCATCAGTTTTATATTTCGACTTTTATAAAAAAAGTCGAAGAGTTTTTACTCTTCAATTTTAGTTGTTAAAACAAAAAAATCATCCATTCATTGGGATGATTTTTTTGTTTGGCTGTTTTCTATTCTCCCAGTACGAGATGTACTAGTACCTTCGACGTTTAAGAGCTTAACTTCTGTGTTCGATATGGGAACAGGTGTATCCTCCTAGCTATCACAGCCATACTTGTTTCTTTGCTTTTTTTCTTTTCTTTTCATATATTTCTGTTTAAAACCCTACAACTAAAGAGTATATATTTCTGGTCAAGCTTTCGATTTATTAGTATCAGTTAGCTTTGATGTTGCCACCTT